>DATBZT010000085.1:0-28922 GCA_036513055.1 Gemmatimonadaceae bacterium
CGATAATCTCGCGCCATCAGTGTGGTGAGTGTGCTCTTTCCGGCTCCCGGCGGGCCCGTGATGCCGATGCGCCGCGCCCGGCCGATCAGCGGATGCAGCGTGGCCAGAATCTCGTCCGAGTCAGGCCGGCGGTTCTCGACAATGCTCACGACTCTTGCCAGAGCCGCAATCTTCCCTTCACGAAATGCGGCCAGCAGAGTCTCAGTAGAAGGAGTCAACGATCCTCTCCTGTTTTCTCCACATCGCCGACGAAAAACGCTTTTCTCCGTCCGGATGCTCGTAGCCGAGAATGTGAAGCGTGCCGTGAACGACAACCCGCGCGAGCTCCACCCGCGGCGGAATGCCGAGCCTTCTCGCGTTTCGCTCGGCCACCCGCTGGCAGACGTAGATGTCGCCAATTACCGGCAGCGAGCGACCCTGCCGGCCGAGTGCAAACGAGATCACATCGGTCGGACCGGAATGCGACAGGAATTCCCCGTTGAGACGGGACATCGCGTCAGTTCCGACAAACGCAACGGAAACGAGGGCCTCCCGCACGCCTTCCGACTCGAGCGTTGCTGCAACGAGCTCCCGTACGCGTGCCGCCGGCAAACCCGGCCGCCGCACCGTCGCCGAGACGTCAACGGTTATTCGCGCTGACCGGCCGGCGGAGTTACCGCCCCGAGAACCACCCCGCTCAGATGCCGGCGTCGTCCGCGTACGCCCGGATGATCTCTCGAACGAGCCGGTGCCGCACCACATCCGAGTCGTTCAGGTAATGGAATCCGATTCCCTCGATGCCCGGCAGGATTCGCTCGATCTGCACCAGGCCCGACTCTTCCCGCCGGGGAAGATCGATCTGGGTTTTATCGCCGGTGATGACGGCTTTCGAGTTCACGCCGAGCCGGGTCAGGAACATCTTCATTTGCGCATTGGTGGCGTTCTGGGCTTCGTCAAGAATCACGAATGCGTCGGCGAGAGTACGGCCGCGCATGTACGCCAGTGGCGCGATCTCGATGGTTCGCGTCTCGATTGCCTTCTGTACCCGCTCCGGCGGCATCATGTCTTCAAGGGCGTCGTACAGCGGCCGCAGGTACGGGTCCACCTTCGCCTGCAGGTCGCCTGGAAGAAAGCCCAGGCTTTCGCCCGCCTCGACGGCCGGCCGGGCAAGCACGATCCGCCGCACGCGTTTGCGCGCGAGCGCGTCCACCGCTGCGGCGACTGCGAGGTATGTCTTGCCTGTTCCCGCCGGCCCGATGCCAACCACAATGTCGTTTTCGAGAATCAGCTTGAGGTACTCTGCCTGCCCGCTCGTCTTGGGCTGGATGATTTTCCGAACGCCGGGAAGCACGATGCGCAGGTTGTCCTCGGCACCATTCCCGTCACGCGGTGCCTCCATGCTCATTCGCAGCACATCGTCGGCGGTCAGCGGCATCTGCTGCTTGGCCGCGTCGATCATGCGCTGAGCGATTGGGCCTGCACGACTGACTGCGTCCTGCGTCCCGGTCATGGTGAGTGTATCGCCGCGGAGGCCGATCTTCGCCCCGGACTGCTTGGCGAGCTCGACGAGATTTTCATCATTCACTCCGGCGAGAGTGAGCATGTCGGCGCCTTCAGTTGTCAGGCGGTGGATTACCGGTTCGTCAGTCAAGCTGTCGTATCACTCCGCAGGTGAAGTTCGGAAAGGTCCTTGGGATCGACGGGCGTCGGCGCACCCTCGAACAGAGCGCGCGCCGCAGTGGTTTTTGGGAACGCGATAACGTCCCGCAAGGAGGGAGCGTTGGTAAGCAGCATCGCAATCCGATCGAAGCCGAGCGCAATCCCGCCGTGTGGCGGCGCACCGGCGTTCAAGGCTTCAAGAAGAAAACCGAAGCGAGCTTCTGCTTCCTTTTCTGTCACACCGAGCATCTGCAGGACGCGTCGCTGGAGGGCGGGATTGTTTATTCGAATGCTCCCGCCGCCCAGCTCGGTACCGTTCATGATCACGTCGTAGGCAAGCGCGCGCACGGACTCAGGTGCGTTTTCGAGCTTGCCGAGGTCATCTGGATGCGGCGCAGTGAAGGGATGGTGAACGGAGGTGAGATTGCCGGTTGCCGCGTCCCTTCCAAAAAGTGGGAAATCGGTCACCCAAAGCA
The DNA here is from genome assembly GCA_036513055.1 of Gemmatimonadaceae bacterium. Classification (GTDB taxonomy): domain Bacteria; phylum Gemmatimonadota; class Gemmatimonadetes; order Gemmatimonadales; family Gemmatimonadaceae; genus UBA4720. Next base: position 2,115 of record DATBZT010000085.1, read on the forward strand.
TCCGCACCGACCCTTCGGGAATGAGATTCAGCCGTCGTGCTGCGTCCTGCCGCACGCGGTCGAGTGCGGGAGAGCTCACATCATCTGCCGCGGCCACCATCAGCGCGAGGTCGCCGTCGTTCAGGGCAAGCACCGCTCTACCCTCCTCCGAAACAAACTTCGCAGCCGGGCCTTCCGGCACACCATTGGCGTGCTTTACACGCAGCAGTCCTGAGGCGCCGGCAGACTTGGCGACCGCTTCCAGCTCGTCAACCTGTTTGCGCGACAGAGCCGCGCCGCCCGGTATCCGGAGGCCGCGCACGCGTCCGCCACTCTCGAGGGCCGCCTGCGTTATCGCAAAATCACTTCCGCGGAAAGCATCACTGGCGTCGAATATCTCCAGCTCGTACCGCATGTCGGGACGGTCACACCCAAAGCGCTCCATGGCGTCCGCATGTGTCATCCTGCCGAAGCGTTCCGGCAGATCTATGCCCGCGTCCTTGAACAGCGCGCCGAGCATACCCTCGGTGAGCGACATGATGTCTTCGCATCCGATGAAGGACGCCTCGATGTCGATCTGGGTGAACTCCGGCTGGCGGTCAGCCCTCAGATCCTCGTCGCGAAAACAGCGGGCGATCTGAAAGTACCGGTCGAAGCCGGCGATCATGAGCAGCTGCTTGTAAAGTTGTGGCGACTGCGGAAGCGCATAGAACTCGCCGGCGTGCACTCTGCTCGGCACGAGATAGTCGCGCGCGCCTTCCGGAGTCGGCTTGGTCAGAATCGGAGTCTCGATCTCCAGATAGCCGCGCTCATCGAGATGCTTTCGCGTCGTCTGCTGGAGCCGGTGGCGGAGCAGCAGATTTTCCTGAAGCTCGGGCCGCCGCAAGTCGAGGTAGCGGTGGCGAAGCCGCAGCTCTTCTGCGGCGAGCTTTTCACCCTTTCCGCGGGCGACGGGAATCGCCGGCGTCTCCGCCGGCCCCGTCAACTCAACTGAGCTGGCGTGGATCTCGATTTCGCCGGTCGCCAGCTCGTTGTTGCGCATTTCCACAGGGCGGAGCGCAACTTCTCCGCGTACCGTCACGACGCATTCCTGGCCGAGAGCAGCGGCGCTCTGAATCGCTTCCGCGGGAGTCCACTTGGGATCGAAGGACACCTGCACGAGTCCGGCCCGATCTCGCAGGTCGAGAAAGACGATTCCGCCAAGGTTTCTCGTCCGGTGCACCCAGCCGGCAACCACCACTTTTTCCCCGGCGTTGCCGGCGCGAAGAGCGCCGGCGCGATGGGTTCTCAGCGAAGTTTGAAAAACGGATTCGGGGATCACGCGGCAGCGTTGTGAATTACGCCGATCATCGATTTGGGGAATGGGATCGGGAGCGAGGCGGGCTCATCGCCGTGAGACGTGAACGCGGTCTCGTGACCAGTTGTTCGTAGATGGGAGGGCAACGGGTTAAACTTAGTTATGACATACAGTTGGTGGAAGGAGCGCAAGTGACGGATCAGGCATCCGCGCCGGCCAAAGAGGAGGCGGTCAATCTCCTCAACCTGCTGCCCCGTGACGCAGAGGCAATGCTCCGCTCATTTGCTGTCGATCACGGCGAGCGTGCGTTTCGCGCCGCGCAGGTGATGCAGCACCTGTGGCGCGCTCCGAGGGCAGGATTTCAGGACATGCACGAGCTTCCCGCGCCATTTCGCGCCGAGCTCGGCGCAGCGTTCGCCATCCCGAGGCTCGCGCTTTCGGCGCGCCAGGTTTCGAGCGACGGCACGGAGAAATTCCTGTTCCGGCTGGCGGATGGTGAGCACATCGAAACCGTATCCATCCCCGAGGAGTCGCGGCTGACGCTATGCATCTCATCGCAGGCCGGGTGCGCGCTTCAATGCTCATTCTGCGCGACAGGCGCGATGGGATTCTCGCGCAACCTCACGCCCTTCGAGATCGCCGGCCAGGTTCGCGAAGTGATGCTGCTCACCGGCCGCAAGCCCACCAACATCGTTTTCATGGGTATGGGCGAGCCGCTCATGAACTGGAAGGCGGTTGACGTCGCCCTCACGATTCTCAACGACGAAGCGGGAGTCGGCATCGGGGCACGTCACATCACCGTCTCGACGGTTGGCATTCTGCCGGGGATAGTTGCGCTGTCCAAACGCCCCGAGCAGTTCCGGCTGGCATTTTCGGTGCATGCGCCAACGGACGAGCTGCGGCAAAAACTGATGCCGATCAATACGAAGTATCCATTGGCCGACGTGATCGAGGCCGCGAGCGCGTTCGACCGCCGGGTGACATTCGAATACGTGATGCTCGGCGGCGTCAACGACAGCCCGCGCCAGGCGGTTCAGCTGGCGGAGCTGGCGCGCAAATGCAAGGCGTTCGTGAATCTGATTCCGCTGCATCCCGGAGGGGCGAGCAGCTTCACGCCCACCACGCCGCATGGAATTGCCGTATTCGCCCGCGCCATTCGTGCGAAAGGCGTGGAGGTGGCAATAAGGAAGAGCCGCGGTACCGACATTGCCGCGGCGTGCGGCCAGCTACGGGTAGAACGGCTCGGAAGGCGGGCGCCAGTTCGCACCGATAAGCACGGTGACATCAACGTAGCGTGAGCTGTCGGGGCGGCTGGTCAGCGTCGCCCCCATGGCGTTGGCGACCAGCCGTGCCCACGCCGGGTGTTTCGAGCGATCGATGACCGTCGTCTCCGCCCGCTGCTGCGAGGCCGTACCGATCGCCACAACGTCGAAACCGCGGTCGCGAAGAAAAAGGGTAGCCCGATGCGCGAGCCCCTTGGTTGTCGTCGCGTTCAGAACCTCGATCTTGATACGCGTGCCCGCGGGAGCTTTCTCTTCCTTGCCGCCCGCCAAGGGACGAAGCGCCACTTCGTAATGCGCTCGCTCGTACCTTTTTGCTCCATAATAGGCGGCCCCTCCAACAACGACTGCGAGAAGGATCCATCTTCCCGGTTTCACCGCAGGCTGTTCCAGAGCGCGATGGTTTCGGGGAAGATGTGATTTCCTTCGCGAACTGACCAGTCGAGGCGGAAGCGCACGACCTGGCGAAAGACCTGGTCGAACGAGTGAGGCACCTGGGCGGCGAGAAAGAACCGGTCCTCGTGCAGAAACTTTCGTCCGGGCTCGAGGTAGTCGGCCATGTAGAGGGCCTGCCCTGTTCGGCCCCAGTCTGGCGAGCCAACTGTGTGATAGCGAATCGCGGCGAGCACCTCACGGCGCTTCTCTCCGTCTGTCTCCAGCCGAACCGCCGCCGCGGGACCATGCAGCAAGCCGGCGGGCGACGTTTTGTCGCCCGTAATTTTCCGGAGCTCGTCGTCCGGGGCGTCGCGAAGCGCGTCGTGCCACGCTCCGGCATCGAGCCATGCGTTGGCTTCGTCAGCCGGAAGCCGCATTGCCGCGCCCCACGCGCGAAGCAACGACGACACGCGCTCGATGTGGCCAAGCCGCTTCTGCCCGACGCAGGCCCACGTCGGCAAGCCGTTGCTGTCAGTTCTGATCATTCTCGCCGAGTATGATGTTGTCGATCAGCCGCGTGGAACCCAATCGTGCGGCGACAATTGCCGCCGAACCGCGGGCCGCTTCGGTCACGGGTTCGAGTGAATCAGCATTCACCACCGCAAAATATTCAAGACGCGCCGCCGGAACCGCCGCGAACATCCGGCGACCTTCTTCCTCGATACGGCGTGCGTCTCGCTCGCCTGAGTCGAACGCCGCCGACGCCGCCCGAAGCGAACGCGCGAGCGTCAGGGCACGCAGCCTGTCGTCCGCACTCAGATAGATGTTGCGACTGGAAAGCGCCAGGCCGTCATCCTCCCGAATTGTCGGCGCGACAACAACCGACATCGGGAAGTCGAGATCGCGAACCATCGCCCGCACCAGCGACGCCTGTTGAAGATCCTTTCGGCCGAACACCGCCACGTCGGGCTGCACGATGTTGAAAAGCTTCGCCACGACCGTCAGCACGCCGTCAAAGTGCCCCGGCCGGATCTCGCCCTCCCATCGTTTTGCGCTTTCGCCCGCATTGACGGTTGTGATGCGGCCCTCGCGGTACATCTCGCCCGGAGGCGGCGTGAACAGGATGTCCACGCCTGCGTCGGCAGCGTTGCGCGAGTCGGCTTCTATCGAGCGCGGGTAACGACTGAAGTCCTCCGTCGGCCCGAATTGCAGCGGATTGACGAAAATGCTCATCACCACTACGTCGGCCTCGCGCCGCGCCCGGTCGACCAGGCTCAGATGGCCACGATGAAGGGCCCCCATCGTGGGAACGAATCCGATCCGCTGGCCTTCGCCGCGCGCTTTTCCGACAAGAGCGCGCACGTCGGCGATGGTCTCGACGCGCTGTGCCCTAGTTGCTGTGATCGGCATCCGGGTACTCACCCGCTCTGACCTCGGCCGCGAACCGGGACACCGCGGCCCTTGTCGTTTCGGCGAGATTTGCATAGCGCTTCAGGAATTTTGGAGCAAAGCCTTCATTCAGCCCGAGCAGGTCGGGAAGCACAAGCACCTGGCCATCGCAGTGAGGTCCCGCACCGATCCCGATCGTCGGTATGGTTACAGCCGCCGTCACCTGGCGCGAGACTTCCGTCGGCAGCAGCTCGAGCACCAGCGAGAACGCTCCCGCATGCTCGAGCGCCATGGCTTCCGCCGCCAGGCGCTCGCCGTCTCCCGGTTCCTTTCCCTGAATTCTCATGCCGAGAGTTCGCACGGACTGCGGCGTGAAGCCAAGGTGGGCCATCACCGGAATTCCCGTTCGCGTCAGCGCCGCGACTGTCTCCACCATCTGCGGGCTTCCACCTTCGATCTTGACGGCGTCGGCACCGGTTTCCTGAAGTACCCGGCCGCAATTGAGAATCGCACGCTCGATGCTCGCCTGGTAGCTGAGAAACGGCATGTCAACAACGAGGAAGGCCCGTTTCACTCCGCGCCGTACCGCCGCGCCGTGATAAATCATGTTGTCGAGCGTGACGCGAAGCGTCGAGTCGAAGCCGGCGACCACATTGCCGACAGAATCGCCGACGAGAACGATATCGACACCGCAGGCGTCAACGGCGCGGGCGAAAAGCACGTCATACGCCGTCACGACGACCAGCTTTGCATTTTCGCGCTTGGACCTCGCGATATCGCGCAGCGTGACGCGCTTCGAGCTCGCGCTTTCAGCCATGGTGCACGCTTCGCAGCTCGTCCAGCTCACGCTGCCAGAAATCGCGATTCGGCAATTCCGGATGCGGGACCGTCAGCGACTTTTTGGAAATCTCCTTCCCTTCGATCATCACGATGTCCAGGTCCAAGGTTCGCGGCCCCCAGCGAAGAGAGCGAACGCGGCCGGCCGCACGCTCGATCCGCTGCAGCGCGGCGAGAAGTACGGGCGGGGCAAGCGCGGTTTCCACAGCGATCATCTGGTTGAGAAACGGCCCCTGTGGCACGGGTCCGATGGGTTCTGTTTCCTCAATTACCGTCTCGGCCACAATACAGGTGCTCCGGATACCGGCGATCGCGGCCCTTGCGCGGGCCAGTGTCATCTCACGATTGCCCACATTGGAGCCAAGCGCAATGTACACGACGTCACTCATGTGCCGCTCGCTCGACGGTCACTTCAGCGTATGCCAGCGGCCCCGCGAGTGACACGTGCGGCTTGCGTACCGCGACACGCACGCGCGTGACCTGAACGATGCCAAGGATGGCCGCCGCGATCCGTTCAGCGAGATTCTCGAGATAGTGAACCTGTCCCTCGTCGACGACCTCGGCGACGAGATCGTACAGCTCGCGGTAGTCCACGATTCCGTCGGGACCCTCGGCCCCTTCGGCTCGGATGACCCACACCGAAACGTCGATTTCGATCGACTGCGCAATCTGGGCTTCGTGTGGCAGAGCCCCGATGCGCGTATGGAACGCCATCGATTTGAGAGTCACGGTGTGAACCAGGTCCACGTTTTCTTCCCTCAACCGACGCTCGAGTCGAGTGCGGCGCGGAGCGACGCAGTGAGGAGGAGCGCTTCCGTTATGCTCCGCCCCGCTGCCTGGACAAGTGCGCTTCCTACGACGACGCCGTCCGCGAGCTGCGCGACGGCTGTGGCCTGCTTGGCGGTGGATATGCCGAATCCAACGCAAATGGGCAGACTCGTGGCCCGTCTCAGGCGCTCGACGGTTGGCGCGAGATCGGCGGAAATCGTCTCCTGGATGCCGGTCACGCCGAGCCGGCTGATGAGATACACGAACCCGCTCCCATGACTCGATATTTCGCGCATTCTCTCGATTGGCGTCGTCGGCGCAACGAGCCGGATGAAAGCGAGGTCGCTTTCTCCCAGCCAACGCTCGCGGTCCGCGTCAGCGCCTACGGGAAGGTCGGTCACCAGCACTCCGTCGACACCGCACCTGGCCGCCCGCCGAAGGCAGTCTTCACCAGCTGCAATCAACGGATTGAGATAACTGAACAATACGACGGGGATATTCAGCTTCGCGCGCGCTACCAGATCGAGCGTCTTTTCCAGCGTCATTCCCGCGGCGAGCGCGCGCTGCGAGCTTTCCTGGATTACGGGCCCGTCCGCGATCGGGTCGGAAAACGGCACGCCGATCTCAACGACGTCTGCTCCCTCGGCCTCGAGGCCACGGAGCAGCATGAGCGACTGGTCGATGTCCGGGTAGCCGGCGGTGATGTAGCAGACGAGGGCCCTTCGCTTGGTCGCCCTCAAAAGGCCGAATCGCTGGTCGACGCGATTAGACGATAAAATCGCCAATGTTGATGCCATACCTGTCGGGATCCGCCGTCTTGATGATCGTTCGGGGATAGTCGCCGTTGCCGTCTACCTGCGCAAGGTCGACTTCCAGTGGTGGAACCAGCATGTTGCCGTAGGCATCGCTCACGATCTTTACGATTGGGCGGGACAGCGCGTCGAAGCTCGGGTTGGCAGCCGTCACCACCGCCAGCTCGAAGGTGTCGAGGACGACCAGCGTGCCGACCGGGTATATCCCGAGAAGATTTATGAACGCCTTCACGACAACGGCGTCCATCCCTCTCCGCGGGTTGTCCCTCATCTCCTGAAGCACCGCGCTTGGCGGGAATGGAACGGTCTGATATGCGCGCCGGGAGGTAGCCGCGTCGTAGCCATCGGCCACAGCGACAATCTTGCTCGTCATGCTGAGAGACCGCGGCCGAATGACCTGCGGATATCCGCTCAGATCGCCGCGCATGTGATGCTCGTACGCGACTGTCATTGCGCGATATGTGACTTCTTCCTGCTGGCCCTTGAGCTGAAAAAGAACCAGAACTCCGAGCCACGGGTGGGCGGCTATGCTCTTCCACTCGTCGTCCGACAGATCGTCTGACTTCTGGAGGACGCCTGCCGGAAGTCGCGACTTGCCAATGTCGTGCATCAGGGCCGAGAGTCCGAGATCGAAGAGCTGAAGCTTCGTCATTCCGAGCCGGCGTCCCAGAGCAACCGAGAAAATACAAACGTTGACGCTGTGCGTGAACGTGTACTCGTCGTAGTCGCGGATGGCCGTAAGCCCGATGAGAGAGGTTTCCTCGTTCAGAATCTGGTCGACGATCCCCTGAACGACCCTTTTGATCTTCCGGATGCTCGGCGTCCGCCCGAGTCGGACGGAGTTGATGACCTCCTTCGTCAGGGCCACAGAGCGGGTGTACGTGCGATTGGCGGCGTCCTTGAGCTGCTCCGTCTGTTCAGGATCCGTCTCTTCGTCCTGGGGAGGGCCAACCTCGATCGACGTGAATCCCGAGTTCGCCATGTGCGAGGCGAGTGACTCCCGCCGAGCGTCCGGCGGCTCGGTGGAAGCAGAGTCGAGGCGCGACAGCAGCACCAGCCACGCGCGGTCAGTCGCTCCGTCGTGGACCCGGATCATTCCGATTCCCGACTCGCGGCAGAGTCGCAGGAGATAACCGAAGCTTGCGTAATTCGTGAGATCGAGACGAAGCCGCGTGGAGTTGATGAATATGAATTCGCCGGAAACGCGAAATTCCAGCTCGCGCTCACGCGCTACAATCTCATGCCCGATTTCTGTCAGCTCGGCGAGTGATTTTCGCACCGCCGTATGCTCCACTGGATAGAGCTTGATCGCGCGCAGCGTTCCATACAAGGAAGTGATGAAGTCCCTGCCCCGCCGGCGCAGATATGCGGTTGCCGAATCGGGGCCGGGTCGTTTCGGCGCCGCTGCCGCTTCATAAACGCGTATGGGACTAGCCACCGCGCAGCACCCTGCTCACGGCATTCCTGACGATGATGTCCGTGTCTCCACCGAGGCGCTGGAGCACCTGGTTGGCGCGAGACGTTCCGATCCTGCCGAGTGCCACCACGGCACAGGCGCGCACTTCGGAAGGTTCCCGCTTCCCGAGCAATCGCCGTCCGCCGACCATCGCCTCGAGAAACTCCACGCCGGCATCACCGCAGAGCTCACCATAGCTCTCGAAGAAAGCCATCTTTTCCGCGAGTGAGCCTTCCTTGAGCTCGCGACTGCGCAGATGGGCCTCGATGCGTGCAACTGCGACGCCATAGCCGCCCGCCGCGAGAACGCGAACGGCAGCGATTCTGACGTCGCTGTCCTCATCTCCCAGCGCACGCTCGAGCGCCTGCATCGCCCCGGGCGAGGCGATCTGCGAAAGCGCCGTGACGGATGCCAGGCGCATGTTTGGAGGGCCGTGAGCCAGCGTTCCCGCGAGCGACGGTACGGCTGCAGCCGCCTTTGTCGAGCCGGCACGCCTGATCGCTTCGAACGCGACGACATCGTCGTCCGAGCCAATGAGGCGCACGAGCTCGGCCGAGTGAGCCGATGCCATTTTCGAGCCCGCGCTTTCGAGCAGCGCGCGCAGTTCGGCGTTGCGACTCCTTCCTATCCAGCCCAGCACTGTCTCGAGGGCCTTCGGCCGGAGCTGCGCGAAAAGCTCGTGAAGGTCTGGCTGCGGCGGCCGGAGCGCGGTGTGCTCGAGGGCTGTCAGCAGCTCTTCGAGCGTTTCCGGCTCACTCAGTCTGTCGGCCAGCGCAAGCAACCGCTGGTTTTCCGACTCCAGAATGTCGAGGGCGCGCCCGGCGGTGATCGTTGCTTCCCTGATTAGGTAGGCTGCCGCCCTGAAGTGCGTTACCGACAGCGTCACCAGCAGAAGCTGGTCGAGAACGCCGGCGATCTCCTCGCGGACCGTGGGGTCGGTTTCCTGTTCGTACGTGTCGAGAAGCGACGCGATGACCTGGCTCCGAAGGTCCGAGCTGAAGTCGGCTCTGATCTCCCGCTGGAGGTAGTCGATCTCGCCGTCGTCGAGGAAATAGAGCGTCGAGTCATAGTCGTCCATCCGCGCCACCGCGGACGACGTGAGGACCTCTGCACCTCCCGACTCTACGGATTGCGGTGATTCGATCCTCGACCCTGGCTCGGCAGTGGCTCCTGTCAGCGTAGCTGCGGCCTCTCCTCCGAGCTCGACGTACCTGTATTGAAGGCAGCTGAATTCCTGCCCCCAGAGAAGGCTGAGGATATCATCATCGTCGCTCGATGCGAGTCGCGTCCGCTGAATCAACTGCAGGAGAATGCCAAGCTCCTCGTCCTCGAACCCGGGCAGCATCGTCAGCTCGCGAACGCCGTCCTTGTAGAACAACCAGGGGAGGCTGTCGGATGTGCGTCCGGGCTCCTCGACCACAGCGCGTCCGAGCCAGCAGAATTCACTGTCGCTGATCTGCAGCACGAGGGCTTCGCTTTCCCTCCACAGCGCGCGAAACGAATCACGCACCGCATCCATCGCCCGCAGATGCATCGGATTGTTGGCCATGTACAGCTGCTGCGCGCGCGCCGCTTTGCCGAATTGCCGCAGGGCGTCGGCTACAACCGAGACAGGAAACGGCGGCTCGTCCAGCTCGTCGTCGAGCGACAATGCGGATGCGGGCTGGGTCACCGGTCGAGAAGTCCCATTTCGGCAACCTGCGCCATGTCCTTGTCTCCGCGCCCGCTCACGCAGATGAGCAGAACGTCGTCAGCGGTCCACTCAGCAGACCTTTTTCGTACCCATGCAATCGCGTGCGCCGTCTCGAGCGCCGGAATGATTCCTTCCAGCCGGCTCAACATGACGAATCCGTCGAGCGCCTCTTCATCGGTAACGGCGACATAGCTCGCGCGGCCGGAATCCTTGAGAAATGCGTGCTCGGGGCCGACACCGGGGTAATCGAGTCCGGCCGAGATCGAATGGGCCGGATGTACCTGGCCATCGTTATCCTGGAGCAGGTAGCTGAGCGTGCCATGCAGCACTCCGGGCGTCCCCCGAAGCAACGACGCCGAGTGCTCACCCGACTCGAGACCGTGTCCGGCGGCTTCGACGCCGATGAGCCGAACCGCAGCGTCGCTTTCGAACGCGTGAAAGATTCCCATCGCGTTCGATCCGCCTCCGACGCACGCGACTACCGCGGAGGGAAGCCTTCCCGCGGTCTCGAGTATCTGCGCCCGCGCCTCCCTGCCGATCACTGACTGAAACTCGCGCACCATCATTGGATACGGCGCGGGTCCAACGACCGAGCCAATTATGTAGTAGCTGTGTTCGACGTTGGTGACCCAGTCCCGGATTGCCTCACTCGTGGCGTCCTTCAGGGTTCGCGTCCCGGATGTCACGGGAACGACTTTCGCGCCCATAAGCCGCATGCGATACACGTTGAGCGCCTGCCGGCGGATGTCTTCCTCTCCCATGTACACGACGCACTCGAGGCCGAACCGGGCGCACACAGTCGCCGTTGCCACACCGTGCTGGCCAGCTCCCGTCTCGGCGATGATGCGCGACTTGCCCATACGCTTCGCCAGGATGGCCTGCGCAACCGTGTTGTTGATCTTGTGGGCTCCGGTGTGGTTCAGGTCTTCGCGTTTCAGGAATACCTGAGCGCCGACCTCAGCGGACAGGCGCGGCGCCGTGCTGAGCGGCGACGGCCGCCCGACGTAGGTGGACAGCATCCAGTCCACCTCGCGCGCGAACGCCGGATCGGCAAGTGCGTGCTCGAACGCGGCACTCAGCTCGTCCAGGGCTGGAATCAGAGTTTCCGGAACGTAGCGGCCGCCAAAGGCGCCGAAACGTCCCTGTTCGACAGTAGTCGTCATTCGGTCTCGAGACTGGAGGAAGAAGCGGCTCTTCCTCGTTTTATAGACGCGGAACGTGCCGCTTCGGCAAAAGCCTGCATCCGGCCATGGTCTTTTTTGCCCGGTGAGCGCTCGACTCCTGATGATACATCCACCACGTCCGGGCCAAGCGCGCGCACCGCCTCTCCGACGTTACCCGCATCGAGCCCGCCAGCCAGAATGACGCTGGTGATCTCCCGGAGGACGGTCACGGCTGCGCCAAGCCGCTCCCAGCCCAAGCGTACGCCCGTGCCTCCGGTACGGCCGTCGACGCGGCTGTCGAGCAGCACTCCGTCCGCGGCTCGTGCCAGCTCCTCAGCGCCGGGCGGGAGCGTGGACGCGCCGGGGCCGAGGCCGATCACTGCCCATATCCGGCCTGCAAACCAGCGGCGAATATCGTCAATGTCAGTCGGGCTCGAACTGCCGTGAAGCTGAATGACATCGGGCACGAGGATGTTCGCCATGGTTGCGATCTTGTCAGGTGATTGTTCCCCAAAAACCGCCACGTGCGCCACGTCGGGTCCGGCGGCCGCGAAGATTGCCTGTGCTTCCTGGATGTCGACCTTGCGCGGGCTCTCCGTCAGTATCACTCCGGCGTAGCGAGCGCCAAGCGCCGCTGCCTGACGCGCGTCCTCGCTTGTCGTCAGACCGCAGAACTTGATCAGCACGGGACCGGCATTCGGGCCTCGCGGCGACCCGCTATCGCTCACGGGGCTTTGCGGAAATGCCAGTCAGACGCCGGACTGCCAGCTCGGGATCGGCTGCCGCCGAAAGGAGCGAGCCGATCAAAACCGCGTCCGCGCCGAATTCCGCCACGGCTTCGACGCTGGCCCGGTCGGAGTAGCCGCTTTCCGCAATCGCAACGCAGTCGCGCGGGATTCGCGGAATTACCGTCTCGGCGGTTCCCCGCTCGATCTCCAGCGTCTCCAGATTCCGGTTGTTCACGCCAATGATGTGAGCGCCGGCGGAGAGAGCGCGTTCCAGCTCGGCAAAATCTCTAACCTCGGCGACAATTTCCAATCCCACGCCGTTGGCGGCCTCGACCATTTCGATAAATCGAGCCGGCGGCAGGGCACGCACAATCAGGAGTGCCGCCGACGCACCGAGTGTTCGCGCGTGAAACAACTGGGCTGGCGTGACGTGAAAATCCTTGCGCAGAACTGGAATGGTTGCGGCGCGAACGGCGGCCAGGAGGTCGTCGTCCGTTCCACCGAAGCTTTCCGGTTCGGTCAGAACTGAGATTGCGGCAGCCCCGCCGGCTTCGTACGCCCGGGCCTGAGCGGCGGCATCCAGATCCGTCCTGATCGTCCCCAGGGAGGGTGACGAGCGCTTGATCTCAGCTATCAGCGCAACGTCGGGCCGGCGAAGTGCCGCGAACAGCGAGGGTCTCTGAGCTGAGGCGCGAGCGAGCCGCTCCAACTCGGAGCGGTGAGGCTCGACCGAGGCGGCGCGGTGAGCGGCCTCGGCGGTGAGTCGTCCAAGCGTTCCAAGCGGGTGGGCCCACGCCAAATTCTCTTGCGCTTCGGGAATTGTTCGGATATTCTTGGAATTCGGCAAATGTTCGGTTCCGGCGGTTGTCGGACGGCTAGGCCCTAATCGAGGGAAAGATATGTCGCTTACCAGGCGCCAGCGGGAGATTCTCACATTCCTTTCGGAGTACTCGGAGGAACGCGGCTACGCACCCAGCTTCGAGGAAATCGCCGGCAAATTCGGTTACAGCTCGCTGGCGACGGTCCACGAGCATCTGAGCAATCTCGAAAAAAAGGGCTACATCAAGCGCGAGTACAATGAAAGTCGCGCCATCGAGGTCCTCCCGTCCGATATCTATCCTCGCGCCCTGCAGCTGCCGCTCGTGGGTACGGTGGCCGCCGGGTTTCCCATCGAGGCAATCCAGACGCAGGAGTCGATCGGAGTTCCGGACGATCTCATTCGCCGGGGTGGCAACCACTACGTGCTGCGAGTTCGGGGAAACTCGATGATCGACGAGCAGATACGCGATGGAGATTTCGTCGTCGTCAACGAGCGCCAGGCGGCCGACAACGGCGAGATGGTAATTGCTCTCGTCGACGGAAATTCAGCGACGGTAAAGAAGTTTTACCGCGAGCGAGACGGGCGCATTCGGCTCCAGCCGGCCAACGAGGCAATGCTCCCCATCTATGTTCACGAGAACGATATTTCCATTCAGGGCGTTGTGGTTGGAGTCATTCGCCGCTGCTAGTCGGCCGCCTTCCGTGGGCCTCCCTCAGACGGTCGAGGGTCATGAGGGCGGCGCCTGAGTCCAGTGCCTGCTGGGCTGCCGCAATGCCTTCCGCGTACGTTGGGACTCTTCCGCTGACGTAAATCGCCGCGGCCGCGTTCATCACCACCGCCGCGCGGGCACCGGCGGTTGCCCTGCCCTCGATCCTGCCTCCCAGAATGTCGTTGATGATGCGCGCGTTGTCTTCCAAATCGCCGCCGGCGAGCTCGGCCGCAGTGAACCCTGAGTAGCCGAACTCGGCGGGATCGATAGTCCATTCTGAGGTTGTACCGCCGCGGACTTCCACAACCCTCGTGAGTCCGAGCGGCGAGATCTCGTCAAGGCCTGGCTCGCCGTGAACGACCAGCGAATGCAGTGTGTCGAGCTCGAGCAGCGCGCCCGCGAGAATCAGAGCGCGCTGCGGATCTGCGACGCCCACGACCTGCCGTCTTGCTCCCGCCGGATTGGCGAGTGCCCCCACGACGTTCATCACCGTGGGAATAGCCAGTTCCCGTCGCACAGCACCAACGTGTCGCATGGCAGGATGCATCAGTGGAGCGTACATGAACACGATCCCCGCCAGATCGAGAGCTCGCTCCATCGTTTCGAGCGGGACGTCGATAGCGACGCCGAGCGCCTCGAGCACATCGGCGCTTCCGCACCTGGACGTGAACGACCGATTTCCGTGCTTGGCGATACGGACACCGGCCCCGGCGGCGAGCAGCGCCGCAGCTGTTGAGATGTTGAATGTGGTAAGGGCTCCGCCGCCGGTTCCACAGGTGTCCACGAGGGCGTCAGCGTCTTCTGCTTTCAGGTGGACCATCACTTCGCGCATCGCCCGCACAACGCCCGCCACTATTTCGGCGGTTTCCCCCCGGACGCGCAGTCCCGTGAGCATCGCCGCCACCTGCAGTGAGGTCGCTTCACCACGCATGATGACGCCAAAGGCGTCGGTGGCATCCTGCGTGGATATCGGCGAGTGGTGGGCGAGCTTGACGATTGCCGCCTGCAGCGGGGACTGGTCAGAGGCCGTGGTCATGCGAGGCCGTCGCTAACTGCGAGCGCTGAAGACAGCGCGAATCTTTCGAATGACTTCTTCCGGCGCTCCCGCTTCGTCGAGCGCTCTCTCAATCTCGTACAGAGTGCGTCCCTGGCCGCGGGCGAGCTCACCCTGGGTATGCAGCTGGACGTGTGCTTCCTCGAGGCGACTCACCGCGCGCGAAATCTGGTCTTCGACGGCGGCCAGACGTGCGCCTCGGGATTCAGCATCGCTTATGGCTGCTGCCAGGGCCCGTTCGAGCTCGCTGATGCGCGCCGCGGCAGCACCTTCCGGCGAGCTGTTCTGCCTCCGGGCTTCGTCGAGGTCGGCCTTCAGCCCCCGCACCGTTGTGTTGTACTCCGTGTGGATATTTCGCGTCAGCTCTTCGAGCGCCTGCACTGCCTCGAAGCGGGCGTCGTGCTCGGCAATCCTTTCGAATGCGAGCGCAAAAAGGTCGATCGCCGGTGCAAGGCGTTCGACCACTCTGTTCCCGAATCTCCGCCTCGGCTCGTATACGGCTACGAAGCCGGCGAGCTCACCATCGAGCGTCAGCCCGCGCACAGTGAGAATCCCCCCGCCCTGCTGAGGCGTGAGCCCGAGCAGCTTGAGGTAGTCGTCGGACTCGGCGCCGAAGTCGGCGAGAGTCGCCCCCGAGATCAAGGCCCGCCTGATTGCAGGAGGCAGGTGGTCCACGGCCACAGTCATCGGCGTCCGACCAACGCCATCTGCCTGCGGAGTCAACCGCTCGGTGATGAGCGAGCGGCGGGAATCGCACAGAAACAGCGCCAGTTGTGCCGATCTTTCTATGTCCCACGCTTCGTGCTGAAGCAGCGTCAACGCCGCATCCGCGTCGCGCGCTGCAGACAGAACCATGGCAAGGGTGGCGAGAGTGCGAGGCGGCATTGAGTCGGAAAACGTTGATCGCCGGGCGCCGGATGCGCGTCTCCGAGTTTGACCTGTGCTTCAATGAATGTCAATCGCGGCTCGCCGGTTTGCCGCGGATTCCATGTCGGGGTAACTTGAGTCATGACGTCACGCTGCGTGCAACTGGTGCTGCAGTACGACGGGGCGCGCTTCGCGGGGTGGCAGCGACAACCTGATGAAAGAACAGTACAGGGCGTTCTCGAGGACGCATTACTCAGGTTGTGTCAGGTACATGTCGCAGTACTCGGCGCCGGCCGCACCGACGCCGGGGTGCATGCCCGCGGACAGGCCGCCGGCGTCCGCGTTCCGGAGAAGTGGACCCTTTCATCCCTGCGCCGCGCCATGAATGCCGTTCTTCCCGATGATGTCTGGGTGAAAGCCGCCTTCGAGATGCGAGACGACTTTCATGCGCGTTACAGCGCTGTTTCGCGCACCTACCGCTATCTGGTTGGAACCGACGAGGAGGCCGAATCGCCTTTCAGAAGAAACCGTGAGCTGGTCTGGCGGCGGCCCCTCGACATGGAGGCGCTCGCAACGTCTGCCGCAACGATTCTCGGTCAGCATTCGTTCCGGGCGTTCGCCGTAAAAGGCACCGCTCCGGCGAGCGACGATCACCGTTGCATCGTTCATGAAGCTGAATGGAGCCACCGTTTCGGGGGCCTTTTCTTTCAGGTTCGTGCCAATCGTTTCCTTCATCACATGGTTCGGTTTCTGGTTGCGACGATGCTCGACATTGCCTGCGGACGCCGTGAACCCGCAACGATGACGACGCTGCTCGATTCGGCAGACAATCACGACGCCTCAGCGCCGGCACTTCCTCACGCACTCTATCTCGAAAACGTCGAGTACCCGGCCGAACTCTATCTTCAGATTACATGAATATTTTTCTCGAGAGTGTGTCGATCGACGAGATCAGGCGCGTGTCGGCAGCCGGGTTTGCCGATGGCGTGATCTTTTCCGAGTCGGCTCACGCAGCCAGTGAAAGCGGGGCTGACGGACACGAGGCGATCACAGCGATAGCGCAGGAATTCGCGATTCCGATCTGCGTCGAGGTAGGGGCCGTGAGCAGCGACGAGATGTACCGCGTCGCTCACCACCTGGCGAAGCTGTCGGATCATGTCGTGGTTCAGCTTCCGCTGGTCGAAGACGCGCTGGTTCCGATGCACCGCCTGAGCGCTGAGGGCATCGGCGTTTGTGCGACTTTCGTGTTCAACGGGGCGCAGGCGGTGCTCGCGTCAAAAGCCGGCGCTTCGATGGTTCGTATCTCGCTCCACGACCTCGACGCACAGGGTCAGACGAGCACCGACGCAGTGACAGAGATCCGATCCCTGCTCGCCACCAGCGAATGTGAATGCGATGTGATGGTGGCATCGCCGAAGACGGCAACGCAGTTCACCGAATGCATTGCCGCCGGGGCGCAGATTGTTTGTGTCGAGCCCGAAGTGCTCCGGGCGCTGCTGCTGCATCCGCTCACCGACCGGGGACTCGATCGGTTTTTGAGCAGGCTCAGCCGGAAGCCTCGCCCCGCCGATCAATGAAGAAGTCGGTTGCGCTGGCCGGTCTGCTGTTTGTTGTCGCTGCATGCCGCGACAAAGGACTGCCCGCGGCTCAGGCAACGCAGCTTCCCGTTCAGCAAACCGAGGAGATCGCTGCTGGCCGGCGCACGGCCATAACGTCCGCGGTGGAGCGAGTCGCCCCGAGCGTCGTGACAGTTCAGACGGAGGTCGTGCAGCGAGTCCCCGCTGATGTTTTCGAACAGTTTTTCGGCGGCCGCTCGGGCACGCGGTCCGCTGCGGGACTTGGCTCCGGATTCATCGTTCGCGAGGACGGCGTCATCGTGACGAACGCCCACGTCGTGAGCGGCGCGTCGAGCATCTCGGTCGCGATGAAGGACGGGACGACGTATCCAGCGAAGCTTCTCGGCTCCGATGAAACGAATGACCTGGCCGTAATCAAGATCGACGCCAAGGGCCTGCCGGTTGCCCCGCTCGGGAACTCTGCCAACCTCCTCGTGGGTGAGTGGGCAATCGCAATCGGGAACCCGTATGGATTTCTTCTCGGGAACACGGAGCCGAGTGTAACGGCTGGAGTCGTCAGCGGAACCGGACGGAATCTCGCGGCGGAGGGTGAAGGCGCCGGAGTGTACGTCGACATGATTCAGACCGATGCCTCCATCAACCCCGGCAATTCGGGCGGCCCGCTCGTCAACGCCCTCGGCGAGGTCATTGGTGTGAACAGCTCGCTTTTTTCGCCGACTGGCGGATCAATCGGGCTCGGGTTTGCAATTCCTATCAACCGTGCGCGGAGAGTGACGGAAGACCTTCTGGTGCACGGAGTCGTCAGGCGCCCGTGGATTGGAATCAAGCTCCAGCTCGGGAACGCGTCCAACGCGCGCGACATAGTGGCGCGAGGAGTGGTGGTCAGCTCCGTTGTGCCGGGGTCTCCAGCGGACCGTGCGGGAATCCGCCCCGGCGATGTTCTGGCCCAGTCGAGAACGAGGGTTCTGCACAATCCCTACGATTGGGAAGCCGAGCGGCTGGAGCTGCGCGTCGGCGAGGATGTGCCACTCGTTCTCAAGAGGGCCGGTCAGCAGATCAAGGTCAGTGTGCGCGTCGCCGATCTGCCGGAGGTGAATGCGCCAAAAATCACGGTGCTGAGGGAGATCCAGCTCGTCACACTCACGCCGGCGATTCGGGCCGAACGAAACATTCGTCGGGCAAGCGGCGCGCTCATACAGGCCGTGAGCGCGCGGGTCGCCGATCAACTGGGAATTCAGGCCGGTGACGTGATACTTCAGGTCAATCGAGTGCCAATTGCCGACGCGCAATCCGCAGCGCGCGCAATAGACTATTATGCCGGCCGCGGGGTGATCGTCATGTATCTGGAGCGCGAGGGACAGGTGTACACGACAGAATTCGTGATACAGTAGCCGATGCACGACATCTACTCCTCGCCCCTCGCTGAGCGCTACGCGTCGCGAGCGATGCTGGAGCTGTGGTCGCCACGAACCCGCTATGGCCTCTGGCGTCGTCTCTGGCTGGCACTCGCCGAAGCAGAGAAACAGCTCGGCGTGCCGATTCCCGACCTGGCAATCGAGCAGATGCGCGCCAATCTCGACAGCATCGACTTCGACGCGGTCGCCGCGTACGAGCGACGCTTCCGGCACGACGTAATGGCTCACATGCACGCGTTCGGAGACGCGGCGCCAGCCGCGAAGCCACTCATTCATCTTGGCGCGACGAGCGCCTACCTCACCGACAACGGCGACCTGATTCTGATGCGCCGGGGCATGCACCTGCTGCGCGGAAGGATCATCGCCGTGCTGCGATCGCTGGCAGCATTCGCCGCGCAGTGGAAAGACGAGCCAACCCTGGGCTACACCCATTTACAGCCGGCACAACTCACGACTGTCGGGAAGCGCGCCACGCTGTGGATGCAGGACCTTCTGCTGGATCTCCACGATCTGGATGTTCGAGTCGCGACCCTGCCCCTTCGCGGGGTCAAGGGGACGACTGGTACGCAGGCCAGCTTCCTCGAGATCTTCAATGGGGACCACGCGAAGGTGCGCGAGCTCGACCGGCTCGTCACGGCGGCGATGGGTTTCCCGACTTCGATTGCGGTCACCGGGCAGACCTACACGCGGAAGCTCGACGCCTCGATTCTTTCGATCGTTGCCGGCATCGCGGCGTCGGCTGCCAAGTTCGCCGGCGACATCAGGATGCTGCAGTCGTTCGGCGAGATCGAAGAGCCTTTCGAAGCCGAACAGGTGGGATCGTCGGCGATGGCCTACAAGCGCAATCCGATGCGCTCGGAACGCGTCACGGCGCTCTCGCGGTTCGTCCTTTCGCTCGAGCCAAACGCCAACCAGACCCATGCCGCGCAGTTCTTCGAGCGCACGCTCGACGACAGCGCCAATCGCCGGCTTGTCATCCCGGAGTCGTTTCTCGCCGTCGAGGCAATTCTTCTCCTGACGGCCAACGTCACGTCCGGCCTCGAAGTTCGGCGCAACCGCATTGCGCAGCGGGTCAGCGCCGAGCTGCCCTTCATGGCGACGGAGCGGTTGATCCTGCGCGCGGTGCGCAATGGCACCGATCGCCAGGAGGCGCACGAGATCATCCGGCGCCACAGCGTAGCCGCATCAAAGGCCATGCACGACGGAGCGGCCTCCAATGATCTCCTCGACCGTCTTGCGCGAGACCTCGCACTTGGCCTGAGCCGCGACGAGATCGACGACGCGACGGACGCACGCTCGTTTGTCGGCCGGGCGCCGGAACAGGTTGACGAGTTTCTGTCCGAGATTCTGAGGCCCGCTCTTGCGGGATCCGAGGAAGCACCGTCCGAGGGAACGGAGATTCGCGTCTGATGCTGGTGGCATCCACGCAGCTGCCGCTTCCACTGCTCCGCCGCGGCAAGGTGCGTGACGTCTACGAGGTCGACAGCAATCGCGTTCTTCTCGTTGCCACTGACCGCGTCAGTGCCTTCGATGTCGTGATGCGGGAGTCCATCCCTCACAAAGGGGCGGTGCTGACGCAAATCACGGCATGGTGGCTGCGCCAGCTGGAAGGGCTCGTGCAGCACCACATGCTCTCATCCGACAGTGACGAGGTAATTGCCGGGATTCCGGTGCTCGCGCCACACGCCGGAGACCTTCGCAACAGGATGATGCTCTGCCGCCGCGCTGAGGTCTTTCCTGTCGAGTGCGTGATTCGGGGGTACCTGTCGGGCTCGGCGTGGAAGGAATACGCCTCCCGCGGCACGCTCGCCGGCGAGGCTCTGCCTCCCGGTCTGCGCGAATCGGAGAAGCTGCCGGCGCCGTTGTTCAGTCCGGCAACAAAAGCCGAGGAAGGTCACGACGAGAACATCACCGTTGCGCGCATGCGAGCGATTGTCGGGCCGACCGAAGCGACTGAGCTGGAGCGTCTCACGCGACTCGTCTATGATCACGGGCAGGCGGTGGCAGCGGAGCGCGGCATCATCATCGCTGACACCAAGCTCGAGTTCGGCCGTGGACTCGGCAGCGGCAAGGAATTGGAGCCGGGCGAGGTTATATTAGTAGACGAAGTGCTGACTCCTGACAGCTCCCGATTCTGGCCTGAAAAAGGGTACGAGGCCGGTCGGCCGCAGCCGAGCTTCGACAAGCAGCCACTCCGGGATTATCTGGAGAGCCAGCGAATGGCCGGCGACTGGAACGGCGATTCCCCGCCTCCGCCGCTCCCGCCCGAGGTCGTGGAGGCCACGAGTCAGCGTTATCTCGAGATTTTTCGCCTGCTGACGGGCAGCTCTCTTCAAACCGGATCATTCGATTGAATTTTGCGCGCGAGGGATATCTCTTCATCGGCATCGCCGCCCTCGCGGCGGCGCTGGCGTTTGCCCTGGCGCTTGGACGTCGCTCGTGGGCACTGTGGCTGCTGGCCGTCGTCATCACGATCATCGCTCTCTGGGTGGCTTATTTCTTTCGCGATCCGGAGCGCACTGGTGAGCGAGGCGCAGGCCTCGTCGTCGCTCCCGCAGACGGGCGGCTCATCATGATGACCGAAGTGGACGAGCCGGCGTTCGTCCAGGGACGCGCAATCCGCCTCTCCATCTTCATGAACGTCTTCAGCGTCCACGTCAATCGCTATCCGGTGGATGGCACGGTCCGCTACGTCCAGTACAACAAGGGAAAGTTCATCAACGCCGCCGCCGAGAAATCCAGTCTCGAGAACGAGCAGATGTCGGTAGGCATAGAATCGGGGAAATACCGCATTCTGGTGCGCCAGATCGCGGGCCTGATTGCGAGACGAATCGTCACTTACAGCAAGGTTGGCGAAAACGTCCGTCAGGGAGACCGGATGGGAATCATCCGCTTTGGATCGAGAGTTGACGTTTTTGTCCCGACCGATGCCCGTCTGCTGGCAAAGACCGGCGACCTTACGACCGCCGGGACGACCATTCTCGCCGCGCTGCTCCAGTGATGCGCAAGCCGGACGATCCGCGAGTGTACCGGGCGGGCAATCAGCGCCGCATGATGCGGCGTGGCGTGGTCGTCCTGCCAAGTGGCCTGACGCTGGCCAATCTGTTTTGCGGCATCTACGCGATCATAAGTGCGTCGCGCGGGCAGCTCGACCTTGCCGGTCTGCTGATCGTGACCGGCGGCGTGGCCGACGCGCTCGACGGGCGGGTTGCCCGTGCAACTGGCAGCGGGTCGCGCTTTGGCTCGGAGCTCGATTCGCTGGTGGACATCGTCTCGTTCGGCCTCGCACCGGCCATGATCATGTACTTCGCGGTGATGAATCGCGAAGGCTGGGACTGGATCATCGTCTTCTTTTATGTGGCGTGCGCCGCAATCCGGCTGGCCCGGTTCAACGTCGAGCAGGCGGGACGCGCGAAGAGGTACTTCCACGGGCTTCCCAGCCCGGCCGCGGGGATGACGCTCGCGACCTATTACTGGTTCAGCCAGACTCCGCTTTACAACGAAACCGTGCTCGGCGACCTGCCGTGGCATTTCTGGCTTCGCTTCATGATGCTGACGCTGGCGTTCCTCATGATCAGCAACGTTTCGTATCCAGCGGTTCCGACGATCGGCTATAAGAAGCTCTCCGAGATACTCGGCTCCATCGTGGTGGCTGCCACGATCTTCGGCATCATCTTTCTTCGCAAGCAGTTCTATTTCCCCGCCCTCGTGGCGTACGTGTTGTATGGTGTGGCCAAGACAGTCTTTTTCGGATTGATCGGCCGGCTGCCGCGGGGTGACATTCCGGTGATTACGGACGATGACGAGGTGTTCGGCGCGGCCGTCGAACCGGCGATTCTTGTGCCGGACATCGGACCGGAGCAGCAGCGTAGCCAGCGCCGGCGCAAGCGCCGGCGTACGCATCCGCGCGACGACCCGAACCGTCCACGCGATTTCCCGCCGCGCTCCGTAAAGCCCGAGGATGGAGAAACGTGACGACGTTCCGCGTGTCCGTTCACATCACTCCCCGTCGCGGTATTCTCGACCCGCAGGGCAAGGCTGTCGAGAGTGCGCTCCACAGCCTGGGATTTTCGGGAGTATCATCAGTTCATGTCGGCCGTCACATCGTCGTCGACACGGACTCCGAGAGCGCGGACGCGGCAATCGAGTCGGTAAAGGCGATGTGCGAGCGACTGCTGGCAAATCCGGTAATCGAAGACTTCGAGATAGAATCCGCGACCGCTGCATGAAGTTTGGCATCGTCACCTTCCCCGGCTCCAACTGCGACTACGACACTTTCCGCGCAGTCGTTGATACGCTGGGAGAATCGGCCCAGTACCTGTGGCACAAGGACCACGACCTCCTCGGCGCGGATATCGTCGTGCTCCCGGGCGGCTTCAGCTACGGTGATTACCTGCGGCCCGGAGCCATCGCGCGATTCAGCCCGATAATGACGGAAGTGATGGCGCACGCGAAGCGCGGCGGCCCGGTCATGTGCATCTGCAATGGCTTTCAGATTGCCTGCGAAGCGGGACTGCTGCCCGGAGCCCTGCTCCGCAACCAGAGTCTGCAATTCATTTCCGCTCCGGTGACGATGCGTGTCGAGAACGCGCACACGATGTTCACATCGGCATATGAGCCCGGCCAGATCGTCACGATGCCAGTGGCGCACGGAGATGGTCGTTACACTGCGGACAGCGACATGCTCGACAGGCTGGAGCAGGAGAGCCGGGTTGTCTTTCGCTATGTCAACCACAACGGTGAACCGACTGCGGATGCAAACCCGAACGGCTCGAACGGAAACATCGCCGGGATCCTGAACGAAGGCGGCAACGTCATTGGCCTGATGCCTCACCCCGAGCGTGCGATGGACGAGCTTCTCGGGTCGAGTGACGGCGTCGGCTTCTTCGAATCGCTGCTCAGCTCCGTGGCCGCCTGACATGGCAATCGTACTTCCCCGCCCCGGCGATCCGACGATCACTCCCGAGCTCGTTGCCGAGCACGGACTGACGTCCGAGGAATACCAGCGACTCGAGCGCATGCTGGGGCGGACGCCGACATTCACCGAGCTCGGCATCATCAGCGCCCTGTGGAGCGAGCATTGCTCGTACAAGCACTCGCGGAATCTCCTGAGGACGCTGCCCACCGCAGCCCCGTACGTTCTGCAGGGTCCGGGCGAGAACGCCGGCGTCATATCCATTGGCGACGGACTCGCCGTCGCGTTCAAGATCGAATCGCACAATCACCCTTCCGCAGTCGAGCCATATCAGGGCGCGGCAACCGGCGTCGGGGGAATTCTGCGTGACGTGTTCACGATGGGCGCCCGGCCCATCGCAATGCTCAACTCCCTTCGTTTCGGATCTCTCGACAGCGCCCGCGTGCGGTATCTCTTCGCCGGCGTCGTGAAAGGCATTGGCGACTACGGCAACTGCGTCGGCATTCCCACGGTGGCCGGCGAGATTGTCTTCGACCCGGCCTACGAGGGAAATCCCCTCGTCAACGCGATGTGTGTGGGCTTGATGCACGAGGACAGCCTGATTCGCGCCAAGGCAGAGGGAGTGGGCAACCCGATCATGGCAGTCGGTGCGCGCACCGGACGCGACGGTATTCACGGGGCATCGTTTGCGTCCGAAGATCTTTCGGCGGCGAGCGACGCAAAACGACCGCGCGTTCAGGTTGGCGACCCCTTTACCGAGAAGCTTCTGCTCGAAGCGAGCCTCGAGCTCATCGCCAGTGGCCACATTGTCGCGATCCAGGACATGGGAGCTGCCGGCCTCACGTCGTCATCGGCCGAAATGGCGGAGCGCGGAGAAGTCGGCGTCGTCATTGACGTCTCGAAGGTCCCTGTGAGAGAGAGCGGCATGACGCCGTACGAAATTCTTCTCAGTGAATCGCAGGAGCGGATGCTCGTAGTCGCCCACCGTGGCCGCGAAGAACGGGTGCGGGCCATCCTCGCGAAGTGGGACCTCGATGCCGAAGTCATCGGTGAGGTCATTGCCGAGCCGGTTTACCGGGTGACGGAAGGCGAGCGGGTCGTCGCAGAGTTTCCCGGGTCGCGGCTCGTCACCGACTGTCCGCGTTACTCGCCCGAGGCACGCGAGGATCCGGCCATCGCGGCACTCCGCGACGTCGACGTGGAAGCCGTTCCCGAGTTGCCGGAAGAGAGCGATCCAGCCTGGACACTCTTGAAGCTCCTTGCTTCTCCCACGATTGCCTCCAAGGAATGGGCCTATCGGCAGTACGACTCCACGGTGCGAACGAACACGGTCATTGGACCCGGAGGCGACGCCGCGGTGATTCGCGTGCGCGGAACACGCAAGGCGCTGGCACTCAAGACCGACTGCAACGGACGGTACGTGCATCTCGATCCGCGCGCCGGCGGACGCATTGCCGTTGCCGAAGCCGCCCGCAACGTTGCGGCGACGGGTGCTCGTCCGATGGCGATCACGAACTGTCTGAATTTCGGAAACCCCCGCCGCCCCGAGGTTTTTTATCAGCTGAGCGAGGCGATTGCCGGGATGGCCGAAGCATGCACTGCTCTGTCGACGCCGGTTACCGGTGGCAACGTGTCTCTCTACAACGAGAGTCCGTCAGGTGCCGTGTACCCGACGCCAGTCATCGGGATGGTTGGACTGGTGGAGGACATCGATCATCTGACTCGCGCTGAGTTCGCCGCGGAAGATGATGCGATCGTTCTGTTTGGCGAGTGCACCAGTGAGCTCGGCGGCAGTGAATACCTCGCCTCGGTGCATGGAATGGTTGCCGGTCACCCGCCCGCCTGCGATCTCGAGGCCGAGCGCCGAGCGATCGACGCGGTCCTCGATAGCATCAGGCAGGGATACGTCACTTCTGCTCATGACTGCAGCGACGGTGGGCTTGCCGTGGCGCTGGCCGAATGCTGTGTGATGAATCGCGACAATCAGCACGGCGCCGACATCGACCTCGCCTTCATCGGGGACATCGAGCCTCGCGCTGTGCTCTTCGGTGAAGCACAGGCGCGTTTCGTTCTTTCAACCGCGTCAGTTTCCGGGCTGCTCGAGATCGCAAGGAAGCATGGGGTTCCGGCTCAACATGTTGGCACCGTGATGCCGCGCGATGGAGACTTCCGAATTGCGACGCGCGACCGCGTGCTCATCGCGAGCACCGGCGATCTTTCCGACGCCTACCACGGCGCCATTCCGGCAATCATGTCGCGCGCTGCTCTCGCGGCGACTCTCCCGGAACCAGCCTTGGCGGGCGTCTAGCGATGTGCGGAATATTCGGCATCTTCGCCCACCCCAAGGCCGCTGAGATCTCGCATCTCGGCCTCTATTCCCTTCAGCATCGTGGCCAGGAATCGGCGGGCATCGTCGCGCTCGACCGCGAGGGCGGCGCGCGCGCCTCGAAAACCATGGGCCTGGTATCGGAAGGCTTCAACGCGATCGACGTGGCGAAGCTATCCGGTGACATCGCCATTGGTCATACTCGCTACAGCACGGCTGGTTCGTCGACGATCGAGAACGCCCAGCCGGTTCTGGCGCGCGTTCGCGACGGCGACGTCGCCCTGGCCCACAACGGAAACCTCACTAACGCGACGGAGCTGAAACGCGAGCTCGTTGATGCAGGGGCGATATTCACGTCGACCATGGACTCGGAAGTGCTCGTGCATCGCATTGCGCGGTCACCCGCCCAAAAACCGGAGGATCGGCTCGGCGACGCGCTTCAGGGTGTCGAGGGCGCATATTCGCTGGTGGTAATCATCGGCGAGACTCTGCTGGCGGCGCGCGATCCCCGGGGGTGGCGGCCACTGGTGATCGGCAAGCTTGGCGACTCATTCGTCTTTGCCTCCGAGACATGCGCCCTCGACATCATCGGTGCAACCGGGATCCGTGAGGTCGAGCGCGGCGAGATAGTCGCTGTGGACAACGAAGGAATGAGATCGTCGTTTCCGTTGCCGGCGCATGAAAGCCGGCAATGCGTGTTCGAGTATGTCTACTTCGCCCGTCCCGACAGTCGCGTTTTCGGAGGGTCGGTGGACCGCGCCCGGCGCGAGCTCGGACGGCATCTGGCGCGTGAGCATCCCGCTCCCAGCGCCCAGCTTGTATTCAGCGTGCCTGATTCGTCCAACTCGGCCGCACTGGGATACGCGGAGGAATCAAAGTTGCCGTTCGAGCTGGCCCTAATCCGCAACCACTACGTCGGGCGAACGTTCATCCAGCCCACGCAGGCGGGACGCGACGCCAAGGTGAAGGTCAAATACAACGCGGTTCGGGAGGTGCTCGATGGGAAGAGCGTGGTGATGGTCGATGACTCGATCGTTCGCGGCACCACCACCCGGGGTCTCGTGGCAATGATACGGGCCGCTGGGGCCCGTGAGGTTCACATGCGGGTCAGCTCGCCGCCGATCACTGGTCCTTGCTACTACGGCATCGATACGCCGAACCGCGACGAGCTGATCGCCGCCAATCTGGAGATTCCGGAAATTGCCGGCGCCCTGGGCGTCGACAGCCTTGGCTACCTGTCGCTCGAAGGCATGCTCGATTCCGTGTCCGGCGGGCCTGACGGGTTCTGCCACGCGTGCTTCTCCGGTGACTACCCGACCCCGCCGCCGACAGATCCGCAGAAGCTCCG
>DATBZT010000086.1:0-3669 GCA_036513055.1 Gemmatimonadaceae bacterium
CCACTATCGACTTCCTGCTGTCGGCGTTGCGCGATGCTGCGGCGGCGGCCAAACGCCTGTTCCGCAAGGCTCTCAGCGATCCATCGCACCCCCAGCCCCGCGTCATCGCTACGAACGCCTCGCCGCCTGATCCGCTTTCGAGGGCTGCACGATCTCCCACGGCCGCCCCTGTGTGGCGGGCCATGCCATCGCGTGCTGAATCCCGATGGCGAACACCTACTGCTCAGACTGACCAGCGCGATCGGGGATGGTCGGCATCCGACTCAGCTCGTGCATTTCATCACACCGTACTCGCCGCAGCCCCGAATCTCACACGAGATGGAGTTTTGCGCAGGCACAGCGCAAACTCCTGCGCTCGGTCGATGTGGCCCATGTCGTGGGCCTGCGCGATCGCGCCGTGCTCGGCGTTCTCGCCTACACCGGCGCGCGTGTCGGCGCCCGTCGCCAGGCTGCGCCTCGGCGACTTCCGCAATTTCGGCGAACAGCGGGCACTCCGCTTCCGCGAAAAGGGCGGCAAGGTGCGCGAGATCCCGGTCCGTCACGATCTGGATGCCTGGCTGCGGGAATACTTGGACGCCGCCGGCGTCGCCGGCCAGGACGACAAGATGCCCCTCTTCCGCGCGGGCCGACGGCAAGCGCAAGCAACTGACGGCGGCGGGATATAGGGCGCACTCCATGCGGCAAATGCTGAAGCGGCGCCTCGAGGATGCGGGTCTGCCGCACCTCTTCTCCCCGCACAGCTTCCGGGTCACGGTCGCGACCGATCTCCTCAATCAGAACGTGCCCCTCGAAGACGTCTAGTACCTCGCCGGGCACTCGAACCCGAGGACCACGCAGATTTACGATCGCAGGCGCCGCCGCGTGACGCGGAATATCGTGGAGCGGATTTCGATCTCAGATTTCTGTGAGCTTCACAGCAACGCGCGAAGCTTGAGCGTGTTGCGCCCACTCTGGATGTCCTGCAACAACTACCTTCGCCGGGTGCTGTCGAGCCGCAGCGACGACAAGACCCCTCTCGCTCGTAGAGCAATCCTTTTTCCCAGAGCATTTTGACGAACGGGTTTGCCTCGTCCATCTTTGCTGGGTCGCCGTAGAGGTCCATGGTGATCCGGTGAGGGCAGATCACGAGGTCGTATAGCATCGAAGCGGTGATGGGCGTTGGCATAGTTTAAGGTTCGTCTTCGTGTGTGTGGCGAATTGCTGATTCTGGGGAAATCAGTAATTCGCCACACACAAGATCAGAGATCGCCCTACGGCGCCACGCTCGCCGTGGCAGAACGGCCACGTTGAGAGGCCCATCGGCTCGATACGTCGCGAATCACTCGACCACCTCGTCGTGTTCGGCGAAGCCCACCTGCGTGCTGTTCTGAAGTGTTACGCGTCGTACTACAATGAGGTCCGGACGCATCTGTCATTGGAGAAAGATGCTCCAGATTTTCGGCGTACGCAGAAGATCGGCCGCATCGCTCCGATATCAATCCTCGGCGGGCTTCATCATCAATACGTCCGGGTTTAGATTTTGAGTAGGCACAGGCGAAATAACCGACGGTCTCTACTTATGACTGGCGGGAAATTTGGGGTGGGTGTTCGGGGAACACGACATAAGCTATCGACTTGCTACGGTTCGAGCGAGCCGCATCAGCCGACGAACCGAGTAGTAACCACTCGAGCCACGCTCGACGTAGTATCGCCAGCGCTTGATATCACGGAAGTACCACATCTCGATTCTCGGGAGGTCGAACGGGTCGGACTCTGAGGTAGCTCGCCCCAGCGTTGTGCCAGCGGACGCGAGGTAGTGACGGGCGATTTGGTTTCGCAGTCGGCCATTACTGCGCCCATAGGGTGGCGCGAAGCTGACTACTCTGACCGCAGTATGGTCTTCGATAGTGCGCCTGCTATCCAGGATCTCGAAGTCCGTGCTATCGACCGGCAAGCGCGTTAGATCGGTGTGCGTCATCCCATGCGCGCCGAACTCGACCCCGCTTTTCGCAAGCTCTGCAACCGTTCGCCACTCCATTAGGCAAGCCCTATGGCGAGCGTCTTGCCAGTCACTCGTCTGCCCGATCTTACCCCCGGGCAGGAAAACCGTGCTGCTCCAGCCGCGTGCCTGCAGTTCCGGAAACGCGACTGCTGCAAAGTCCTGATATCCATCGTCAAAGGTGAGTACCGCAAAGGGTTGGTGAAGCTCGAGCTCGCCTCGTCTCCATGCAACGTAGTCTCTGAGCGGTACTCCGCGGAACCCGCAACCCGCGAGAACACATAGCTGCTCGCGGAACACTGCGGGTGGGATGCAAACGGGCCCCTCCCCGTCGGAGATCGAGTGAAACATCACGATGTTTATGCTGGAGTCGATCACTCTTATTCAGACTCCCATGGAACGCGGCCGAACTTGCGCAAAGCCGTATCGCGCACCAAAGCGGTATATCGCTCCAAATGCGCTTCCGTGGTCCACCGATTGGTAAATGCACGATACCCTTTCTCCGCCAGGTTCTCGCGCAGCTCTGGCGACTCGACAATACGGTTCAGACTCGCCAACAACTCCGATTGACTCTTATAGAGTAGCCCTCCACCGCTCTCGGTAATCAGCTCTGACAAAGCACCCAGGTCGCGTGCGATGACCGGAGCGCGGTAAGAGAACGCCTCGAGTACTACGTTCGGAGATATTTCGTAGGTTAACGACGGCACAATGCACGCCAGGCAATCCCGGTACAGACTTCCGAGCTCGGCTTCCGACAGGTGACCAAGGAACACTATTCGCGAAAGTGAAGCAGCACGCCTCCGTAGAACTGTTTCTTGCGATCCGCTTCCCGCGATCAGGAGATCGATGTCGGGAATTCTCTCCCAGATATCGATTAGAGAATGAACTCCTTTAATGCTTTCGAGCCTGCCAACGAAGAGAAAGAACGGCCTTGTGCGTTTTCGATACGATCCTCCGTTTGGTGAGTCCGGCGTTCCGACGAAGAGCGGGAACTCGATCATTGGCCGTCCGAATCCGCGACGTGCATGCATCTCAGCCGCGAAGCGGCTCGCTGAAAGGAAAACGTCCACCTCAGCGGCATAACGATCGAGCATGTCGGTATATCGCCACAGCTGTGGTGGACGTCTGGCGCGAACAGTACATTGCAGACACTCCGGCTTCTCGCATGGACGTTCATTGAACTTCCACAACACGCTGGTCGGACAAACCAGCCAATGGTCATGAGTAGTGTACAGCTTTATTGCTTTGCTATTATGGGGTCGAAGCGCCAGCACTCCTGGGCCGAATAGGGAGATGTTGTGATAGTGAATGACGTCCGGCCGACTAAGGTCCAGGATGTTCTGGATACGAGTTCGCGTAAGATAAGGTCGGCCGGTTTGATGAGATAGCAATGGCGACACGACACCTAAGCTCGTTTGTAGTGAGTGGATTGTCAGATTAGGACTTTCCGATGCGATCTTTCGCGGTTCCGCGTTATTGAATATGCGAAATGAGTTGATGCAGTGGACGACGTCAACCTTGCAACCCGCCGCGACCTGCGCCCTTGCGAGCCGCTGCACATAGATCGCATCACCGCCAAAGCTATAAGGCGGGTAAAAGATCGTCACATGTACGATTCTGAGAGGCCGATGCATGAGTGCCGTCTACACTATAAGGCATAAACCGTGCGGCGTTCCTCTGTCAGCTTAGCC
>DATBZT010000087.1:0-3136 GCA_036513055.1 Gemmatimonadaceae bacterium
CATCACCCGCACTCGTCGCAACATTGCCGTCGCGGAGAAAAAGCTGCTCATCAGTCGCGTGCGTCAGGCTGACGCTGTAAAATGACAGCCGGATGACCAATACGAGAATGCCAACCGGAGGCGCGACGGCGCTCGTCCTCGGTGGTGGCGGCGCCCGCGGGGCATATCAGGCGGGCGTCATCCGCGGCATCGCGCGCCGGTATCCAGACATCGAGTTTCCAATTCTCACGGGGATTTCGGCGGGAGCTATCAGCACTGCGTTCCTCGCTTCTCACGGAGAGACGTTTGCAGAAGCTGCCGAAGAGCTCGTGAGGCTTTGGCTCTCCGTCACACCGGAACAGGTTTACCGCGTCGACGCGACGTCGTTGCTCCGAAACGTGGTTCGATGGGGCTGGCGCATCGCGTCCGGCGGCATGAGTGATGTCAATGAACGGACGCGCGCTCTTGTCGATACCGCGCCACTGGCGGAGCTTCTCCGCCGCGCGCTGCCGCGACACGCCGACGGAGCGATCATCGGAATCGAGCGCAACGTCGCACGCGGCCGGCTTCAGGCGGTGGCCCTCAGCGCGACGAGCTACACCACCGGGCAATCGGTCACATGGGTGCATGGCAACGGAGTGAAGCTCTGGCAACGCCCGCAGCGCCGGTCGGAGAACGCGCGGCTCGGAATCGAGCATGTCATGGCATCGACGGCGCTACCGCTGCTGTTCCCGGCGGTCCGGGTTGGCGGCGAGTGGTACGGGGACGGCGGTATCCGACTCACGGCCCCCTTGTCGCCGGCACTCCACCTCGGTGCAGCGCGAATTCTCACGATCTCCACCCGGCATCCGCGGTCGCGCGCCGAGGCGGATGTCCCGCAGATCGTCGGCTATCCTCCGCCGGCGCAAGTGCTCGGCGTCCTCTACAACGCCGTGTTTCTCGACCTGATCGACCAGGACATTCTGCGGCTGCAATTGATCAACCAGTTGTTGGCCAACGCCCCTGAAGCGCGGCGCAGCGGGATGCGCGAAGTTGACATCCTGGTGCTCCGGCCGTCACGTGATCTTGGTCGAATGGCCCGGGAATATGAGCCGCGCCTTCCTCCGGCCCTTCGCTTCCTGACGCGGGGCTGGGGTACCCGACGGACGACAAGCCCGGATGTGCTGAGCCTCATGATGTTTCAGGCAGACTACCTGCGAGCATTGATAGATCTGGGTGAGCGGGATGTCTGGACGCAGAAGGATCGCATCGATGCGTTCCTCGACGGGGCAGGTACGTCCGCCAGCCGGGCGTCGGCGAGCGATGCCGTCGTGGCGTGATGGAGCTGCATTCGCAATGAAGGCTGTGTCACGGGGGAATGGCAGCAATGTCTAGAGTCGCAGGAAAAGTGGCGATGGTGACGGGCGGTGCGATGGGGATCGGCCAGGCCTGTGCGGAGCTTCTCGCGGCTGAAGGCGCCGCTGTGGCCGTAACCGACCGCGACACCGCCGCGGGCACGAAGGTTGTCGATGCTCTCGTCGCGCTCAACCGCCGCGCCATTTTCATCGAGCACGATGTCAGCCGGGAAGACCAATGGCAGAGTGCCGTGGATGTGGTGGTGAAGACATTCGGCAGGCTCGACATCGTGGTCAACAACGCCGGGGTCGGTTGGTTTGGCGACGTCGAGCATACCACGATCGACGATTGGCACAGATTGTTGAGCGTCAACCTCGATGGCGTGTTCCTCGGAATCAAACATGCCATTCCCGCCATGCGTGCCGCTGGCGGCGGATCCATAATCAACATCTCGTCGATTGAAGGATTGATTGGTGATCCAGCCCTCGCCGCCTACAATGCGAGCAAGGGTGCAGTGCGCCTGCTCACGAAATCGGCCGCGCTTTACTGCGCGCGTGGGGGTACGAAGATTCGCGTGAACTCCGTCCATCCGGGCTACATCTGGACCCCGATGGTGCGGCACGCCCTGGAGTCTTCAGCGAATCCCGACGAAATGCGGCGTACGCTCGAAGGTCTTCACCCGGTTGGTCACCTCGGTGAGCCGAACGACGTCGCCTATGGCGTGCTCTACCTCGCGTCCGACGAGTCCACGTTCGTCACCGGGTCTGAGCTGGTGATCGACGGGGGTTACACAGCGCAATAGCGCGAAAAATGTTGGAGCGCATCGGACAGCTGCTCTACTTGATGGCGCCGGCGTATCTCGCCAACATGGCGCCCCCGTTCGTGCGTTTCTGGACGGGTTGGAACCGTCCGATAAATGAGCGGTGGCTCGGCTCGCACAAGACGGTGATCGGCGCCGTCGCGGGCGTGTGCGTCGCGCTGGTTGCCGCGTTGCTGCAGGCACGGATACACTGGAGCGGCGGCGTCGTCGACTATGCCCGGTGGCCGCTCATTGGGTTGCTGCTGGGCGGCGGGGCAATGGGCGGCGACATCGCGAAGAGTTTTGTGAAGCGACGGTTGGGCATCGCGCCAGGTGCGCGCTGGATACCGGCAGACCAGCTCGATTTCGTGATCGGCGCTCTCGCGCTGATCGCCCCGCTGGCCAGTCTCTCCTTTTGGGACGTAACCATGACGCTCGCGATAAGCTTCATCGGTGACGTCATGGTCAATCATCTGGCGTTCAAGCTTGGCATTCGGGACACGGCCTGGTGACTGGATCGTAGAGCGGAGAGACGCTGGAACTCGTTCCTGGGTGCGGTTACCTTGCTCATGTCCAAAGTGTATGAACGCGTCGGGCCTGCGGGCCAGGATCCGGACACCACATCAGACGCCAAATCCCCCGCTCTGATACGCTTTGGTTTGCTTTGTAAGGCGCGGGTTTACATAGCGGCAGGGTAGCTCAGCTGGTTAGAGCACGGCACTCATAACGCCGTGCACGATGGTCACAACGGCATTAGGAAAGATGGTGCGAATGCTGCACCTTGCACTCTCTTTTCACTTCGTCTTTCGGGACATATTCAGGAAGTTTCATATCTTCACCTTTCTTGGAATGTCGTGAAGATCAAAAAAGTTGTTATGACATAACCAGATTGTTGATAAGCAACGTTTCCGACTACCCGCTTGTAGCGCGGTCAGATGCATTCTCTTCTTGGGCTGGAGATGGCAGTCTCGCGTTGCGTTGAACCGCTGCATATGACTTCTCTCTTCTTTTTCGCCGGGAATG
>DATBZT010000088.1:0-7794 GCA_036513055.1 Gemmatimonadaceae bacterium
AGCTCCCGCATTGTGAAGAGGCAAAGATCGCCTTGCCAGAGCGCTCGACCGTCGAGAGTGGTCGGCCGACTTCAGCCGCAACTGCCCCCGGCTGCTCACCCATGAACGACGCTCCGAGCAGGAGGCCGGCGCCGCCGAGCAGGAAGAACAGCGAGTACCGGGCGACCGGGCGCTTGGAGAATGCCCGCGCGCTGCCGCGGTCGAAGAATGGCAGCGCCACCAGGATGATCACGAGAGCGGTCGGAACGCCGACCGCAACCACGCTTTCCATCGACCCGGGGAACAGTTTCAGCAGCTGGAAAAAAGGCAGGAAATACCATTCCGGACGCGGGACGTAGGTGCTGTCAGTCGGGTCTGCCGGGGGCTCCAGTCCGGCTCCAACGAAGAAAGCGAGCAGGACGAGGATGAGGATGATCGCCGTCGCCACCACAATGTCCTTTGCGGTGAGGTCAGGATAGAAGCGGACGCCGGCGCTCTTGCTCCTGGCGTATGCCTGTTTGTAGTACGCGGGGTACTTCGGATCACTCGTTTTCGGCGGCGCTCCCTCTTCCATTGCCGCCGTTCGCGCCGCGATGCCCTGGCGAACGACGATCGCGAGGTGCAGAAAGACCACCACTACGAGCAACAGAGGCATCAGCAACACGTGCAGCGCGAAGAAGCGCGAGAGTGTGGCCGCGCCAAGCTGCGAGCCGCCGCGAAGCAGCTTCACCAGCATCCCGCCGATACCCGGCGTGGTGCCGGCGATGTTCGTTCCCACCTGCGTCGCCCAATAGGCCTTCTGGTCCCACGGCAGCAGGTAGCCGGTGAAGCTGAAGCCGAGCACCAGGAACAGGAGCACGACGCCGAGCAGCCAGTTGATCTCGCGCGGGTATTTGTACGCACCTGTTGCGAACACGCGGATCATGTGGGCGAGCACGAGCACGACCATCGCCGACGCGGCCCAGTGGTGGATACCGCGGAGGAGACTGCCGCTCAGCACGTGCTGCTGGACGTAGCGGATGCTGTCGTACGCGTGGTCTGGCGACGGCGCGTAGTACATCGCGAGAACCACCCCCGTAACGACCTGCACGAGGAAGACCGCGAGCGTCGCACTTCCAAGCGTGTGCGCCCAGGTGAGATTGCCCGGCATCTTGCGGTCGAGCAACTGCGTCTTGAGGGCGCGAAGGTCAACGCGCTCGTCGAGCCAGCGGAAGATCGGGTTCATGGCCTCAGGCCTCGATGCGCGCTGGCACGCCCAACCGGTACTCCTTGTACTTCACGAAGACGGCGCTGTCACGGATCTCCACCTCGAGCTCGTCAAGCGGGCGGGGAGGAGGCCCGTCGAGTACTGCGCCGGTCTTGACGTCGAATCGGCCGTGGTGGCAGGGACAGAGGAAGTTGTTTGCGTCCTTGTCGTAAACGAATCCGCACCCAAGGTGCGTGCAACGAGCGTTATACGCCTTGAACTTCTCCCCATCCTCAGTGAACAACCACACTCCTTTGACCATCCGGCTCTCGACCCAGGCATCCTGTTCTGACACGACGAAGCTCAGCCGGGTGGGGACGCCCACGTCGAGGAGTGCCGTATCGTCGGTTACCTTGATCCAGTCGTCCTTGAGCGGCGCAGCGAGCGTCGGCGAGACAAAGGCCCGAAGGACTGGAAACCCGATGACGGCGGCGGACAGCACCCCGCCGATGCCGGTGACAATCTGAAGGAACTTGCGCCGTGCAACCTGCGGCGCCTCCATCGGCCCTCCATCAGGGCTTCCCCCGGCGTGCTGTGAGTCGATGTTCGTCAACCGAGCCGCTCCGTTGCTGATCGTGAACCCGTTCCCGCCCCGGACCTGCTCCGGGACTTTGACCCAACTAGCCAGAAAATTCCCGAACCCTCAACGCAGAATTACCTGCACTTGTGTGGGTGCAATTCCGGGAACATCGTAGGCATTAGTACTTATAGGTGGCTAGGGCAAGAGCCGTTCCAGCATCGTTTAAACGCTAACTCGTTGCCGGTCAATAGTTTAGACTGCATCGCTCCTGGTTGATCCCTAGCTGGCTGGGTGAAATCGCCCACAGGTAAGTTATAACTTACGGGGGTACTGGGGCAAATCACCGGAGGCGTCACGCCGCGCGCCGGTCGCGAAATGCATCATTCGTACGCGAACAGCATCGCGTAGACAATCCACAGCACCATCATGAATCCAAGAGCCAGCGCCGTCCACGCGAATGCGCGAATAGTCTTGATCACGATTGGCTGGTATGGTACGACGAGGTGATTCTCCAGTTCACCCTTCGCGACCAGTTCTTCGTACTCGGCGGGCTTGTCGTGCATCAGCTCTTCCACGGTCATGCGGCCGGTGAAGACCACGATGTCCATCGGGAACTTCTCGGGACGCAGGTGCGTGTTGAAGAAGTGAATCGTGAAAATGAACCCGGTTGCGAGCAACGCCTCGTCGCTGTGGATGATAGTCGCCACGTTGACGAACCAGCCGGGGAGGAACCGCGAGAAGAACGTCGGGAACCACAGCGACAATCCGGTCGAGCCGATCACCGCGATGCCCCAGAATACCGCGAAGTAGTCGAATTTTTCCCAGTAGGTCCATCGGCCATAGTGCGGGCGCTTGCCGAGTCCGAGGAACCACTTGATGGATCCCACGAGGTCCGCGAGGTCCTTGCGCCCGAACATCATCGACTTCGGCCCGAAGAGCAGATCCTTCCACGCGGTTTTTTCGCGGCGTTTCCGCCTCATCACGTCGGCGATGTGCGCAATGAACACACAGATCATCGCCACCGCCGCTGTGCGGTGGATGTAGCCGGCCGTCTCGAATCCGCCGAGCAGGTGTGAGAGCACCGACGCCCACCTGGTGTATGAGAACTTCAGCGTCATGCCGGTGAGGGCAAGGCTGATGAAGCTGACGATCATGGTCACGTGCAGCACGCGATTCAGCCGCGTGAACCGTTCGTACTCGAGTTCCCCCTCGGCCACGGCCGGATGCCTGCCGAATTCGCGGCGGATCTTCAGCGCACGTGGCAGCCATAGCAGTGTATGTATTCCGCCGACCGTGAAGGTCACGACCAGCAGGGCGGTCATTCCCCAGAAGACCAAGAAGAGGATAGGGTACTTGCCGGGGTCGTGGTGCGTCGCGTGCGTCAGGTATCCGGCGAAGCGCCTCGTGGCACCCGAGTGGCACTTCCTGCATGTGGCCACCACACTGTCGCGACTCAGGTGAGAGCGCGGGTCGGTGACCGGCAGGATGTCGTGCGAACCATGGCAGTCGTAACACTGAGCCGTCTTCGTGTAGCCGAGGCGCGAGACCTTACCGTGGTAGGTCTCGAAATAGGTCTTGGCGATCGCTGCGTGGCAGCCGCCGCACTGACCCATGATGCGCAGCTTGAATCCCTGCGCGTCCGTGCGGCTGATGGTGTGCGCGGTGTGGCAGTCATCGCACACCGGCAGTTTCTTGTTGGTCTTTGTGACGCTGGTCGAATGCACGCTGCGCTCGAACTGCTTTTCAATGCCGGCGTGACAGGCTCCGCACGTCGCGGGGAGATTGTTGCGGTTGACGCTTGACTGTGAGCTGTCGCGCGGGAGCACGCTGTGCGCGGTGTGGCAGCTCGTGCACGTCGCGGTGACGACGAGCCCGCTCTCGATGAGTCCCTTGCCGTGGATGCTCTCGGTGTACCGTTCCACTATCTGCGTTTGAGTGCCGGTGTAGTGAAGGGCGGCCTTTTGCCCGGTGCGGTGGCATTGCGCGCACAGCGTGGGGACACGCGTCGGGAACGTCGCCGATTTCGGATCGCGTTTGCCAAGCACTCCGTGCGTGCCGTGGCACTGCTTGCAGGTCGGGGCGTTGTCGTCGTGCTTCGCCTCCAGCTGACCGTGCGTGCTCTTCTGGTACTGCGTTCCTATCTCGGCGTGACACGATGCACAATTCACTTTCTGCGTCAGTGTCTCACACGGGCGCATGCGCGAGGGGGTTACGCCGGTGTGGCACTGGCTGCAGGCTTGCTTGACGTGCATCGAGCCGGCCAGCGTAGTGGTGTCGACGTAGAGCGACCGTCCGTCCCTGGACGCTCTGATGTCACGGCGCTCATGGCAGCGCAGGCAATCGCGATCCGCCATTCCCTGGTCGTAGAAGACCTTACGGATTTTGTGTGGTTCGTGGCAGTCGACGCAGGCGGGGAGGACGTGCGCCTCCTTTTCCCACAGTTGGCCCTGGATGATTTTGCGGTGGACCGCCTCGATTTGCGCGTGGCACTTCGAGCAAGTCGCCGCGATGTTCGCGCGCGCGATCGATGACTTGGGGTCAGTGTGCGGGAGTATCGAGTGCGCTGTATGACAGGACACGCACGTCGCCGTGACCACCAGCCCTTTATTTATCAGCGCATCGCCGTGAATGCTCTCCGAATAGTTGGTTATGATGTTGGACTGGTGGATTTCGCGCTGCCTCTGCACCGCCGTGCCCTCGGAGTGGCACCTGCCACACAAGTATGGAATGCGGGCCGGTTGCACCGGTGAGCGCGGGTCTTTCAGGCCGACGATCTCGTGGTTGCCGTGGCAGTCGATGCAACGCGGCGCCAGCTTGTCACCGCGTGCGATCGCCCTGCCGTGGAGCGACGCGGAATGCTCCCGCTGCTCCTCGGCGTGGCAGCTGCCGCACACGACCGGCTTGACCGTCTCCTCGTGCGGGAGTTCCTTGCCCTTCAGGTCAGCGTGGCATTCGATGCAGGACCGTTTCCCGTGGATCGACGCTCCGAATTTGGACTGGTTCACGTACAACGAAACCGTCTTGCCTGCACGCTTCTTGGTGAGGGACTTGTCGCTATGACAGGTGAGGCAGTCATCATTCGATTGCGCGGCGGCGCGCCCGGTATGACCGAGCAGTAGTGCCAGCCCGAAGACCGGAATGAGTGACTTCAGAGTCGTCATGTTACGGTCGCAAATCGCTTGTCACCGAACGGTCACGCCGAACGATCATCGGGATCGCCATCCTCGGCATTCGCGCGAGCAACGTCGTTTTCTTTCAGCCGCTCCAGCTCGAGTGGATGCTCCTCGTGCATCTCACGTTCCGTCAGCGTTCCCTTCCACCACGCGACGTTCATCGGGTACACATCGGGATTGAAGATCACGAAGTACAGATGCCACACGATGATCGCGAGCGTCGCCAGCCAGGCCTCGTAGTAGTGAATCGTGCGCGCGACGTCCCATCCGAGCTTCGTGAGCAAGCCGATGAAGGTGTTGTCGAACCAGAGGATCACCCCGGTGGCTCCCATGATCATGGTGCCCCACACGAGCGCCCAGTACTCGCTCTTCTCGATGTAGCTGAAGCGTCCAAATCGCGCTCGGACCGTCGACATGCCAAGGTTGAAACGCATCACGGTGACCGCGTCACGGAAATCCTGGAGCGTCGGCCGCAGGTCGCGCAGGAGCTCCTTTCCTCGCGGAACGAACAACAGATAGTAGCAGTGATAGATGCTCACGAGGATCAACACGACGCCAGCGATGCGATGGACGATGCTCCGGACGGAGAACATCGACGGGCTGACGCGCTGCAAGGGCGCCACCCACCATGACTCGGGGAACTTCAGCGCGAACCCCGTGATGACGAGCGTGATGAAACTCACCAGCAGCATCCCGTGCTGCACTCGTTCGCCGAGTGACATGCGGAGATAGAGCCCGCGCCCCAGGTGCTCCTCTTCGGCCAGGCCGCGGCGCACCATCAGCAGTCGCTTTGACTTCTGGACGAAGTCGAGCACGTTGTGCACGAGCATGCCGCCGACGATCACGACGATGAGTATGATGTACGCCGTCGCGACCCAGTAGAGAAGCGGCTCCTTTTGCGCGGTCAGCGAGATGTGTACGGAGCCAATCGCGAATCGCTCGTTGGCACCCGGGTGGCACCTGCCGCACGTGACGGCGAGATTTGCCTTGTTGACGCTCGACGTCGGATCGCTCGACGGCTTGATGTCGTGGGCGCTGTGGCAGCTGGCGCAGTTGGCGACCGCGAGGGACCCACCGCGGCTCGCGAGCCCGTGATAGCTGTCGGTGAACGTGCGAAAGCGGTCGCTGTTGAGCCCATACTTGCCCGACAGCAGGACCGACGTGTGACAGGGCGAGCAGACCTGCGCCGAGACATTTTTCGGCGCGACGCGGGAGCGGGGATCGGACGGGCCAAGAATCGTGTGCTCGCCGTGGCACGTCGTACAGACAGGGGCGTCGGAATTGCCCTTCTGCACCGCCACGCCGTGGACGCTCTGCCCAAACGTTTTCGCGATGCCGGCGTGGCACTGCCCGCACGTTGCCGGAATGTTGGCCCGGCTGACGAACGAGCCCGGATCGGTGCCCTTCTTCATGTCGTGGCTGCCGTGGCAGCTCACGCAGTTCGCGGCCCTGGCATCGCCTTTCCGCAACGCGGCGCCATGCACGCTTTGGTCGTAGGCGCGAATGAATCCCGCCGTCGGCGCTGTCCGCGCCCGCACATCGGGATTGTCGAGATGACACGACAGGCAGAGCTGCTCCTGGGCACGTTTGACCGAGAGCGAATCGGCCGTGCCAGCGACGAAGTCGATCACGTCGCGATGGCACGTCAGGCAGTTTGGCGCGCCTTTGACATTTGCCGCGAGCGCCTTGCCGTGCGCGGATGCCGGAAAGTGTTCCGCTTCACCCTCGTGACACGATCCGCACGATGATGTGAGCTGCCCCGCGGAGAATTTCGAGCCGGCCTTCCTGGGTGACGCGACGTCGTGCGTGCCGTGGCAATCCTTGCACGTCACGCTCGGTTCCTCGTGCCTGCTGATGGCCTTCGCGAGTTCCGGGTGAAATGGATGCTTGGACACGGCGCCGGCGTGGCAACGCTGGCACGCGACCGGCTCAATCCTGGCTTTGTGCGGCAGGCTGTCCGTGTTGAACCCCACATGACAAGCGACGCACGCGAGTTGCGCGTGCGTCGATTTGTTCAAAACCGCTTCGTCAGTATGAAGCGAGATCGTCTTCTTGCCGGGGCCTTCTTTGGAAAGGGTGGAGTCGCTATGACAGGTGAGGCAATCGGCTTTCGTCTGTGCCAGAGCCGACTGCGCACTCAGTTGAGAGAGACCTCCAAGGAACAACGCAACAACAACTACGCGTTGTCTCATATGCAGGCGGTTCTCTCAACTGACTGGCGGATCTTTACTATTTCTTCGGTACGGGATGCTGGATCTTCGCCCACCGCTCTTCGAACTTGAATTCCTTCGCCGTCGGGCTCTCAGCATTGTGACATGTCCGGCACTGTTTTTCGATCGCCGCTTTATCGTTGAACACCTTCAATCCGGCTGCGACGGCCTTGCCCTTGTCTTTCATCACTGTCAGGCTCTTGTAATCCGCACCGGGACCGTGACAGGATTCGCACTGCACGCCGTCCTTGACGTCCGCCTTGGCGTCGCCGACGATGGCGTGACACTTGAGGCACGCTGGTGATGCAGCGGCGGGCGTTGTGATTCCTTTCGCCTTGGCGATTTTGTTCGCATCCTCTGTGGTCAGCGTCGTGTACGCTTGCGCGTGCGTCGACTTTTGCCAGATGCCGAGCTGGTTACCGGACTTTTCGGACTTGTGGCAAATGCCGCATCCTTTGACGCCGACATATGCATGGGCCTGTGCTCCGGCCATCTGGAACGCGGGCGAGACCACACACGCCGCCAGCGCGAGAAGAGAAAGTGTACGCTTCATGAAATGCTCCCATTGTCGGTCTTGTGATGAAACTGAAATGGAGCTCACGCCGAGATGAGTTTTGCCTGCACACCAATCATGATGTGCATCTGGGTCGGCCGCAGTCGGTGATT
>DATBZT010000089.1:0-4927 GCA_036513055.1 Gemmatimonadaceae bacterium
TCGCCACGCCCAGTGACGCAGGTCTCTCGTAAAGCTCCTCCGGAGCGCCAACCTGCAAGAGTTTTCCATTTCGAATCACGGCGATGCGATCGGCAATCGCAAATGCGTCCTCCTGGTCGTGCGTCACGAACAGCGCCGACACTCCGACGCGATGCAGCATCGCCCGAAGCTCGTCGCGTGTCGTCTGGCGCAGAGTCGGATCGAGATTCGAGAGCGGCTCGTCGAGCAGTAGAATCTGCGGCTCGATCACCAGCGCCCGCGCGAGCGCCACTCGCTGCTGCTCGCCTCCCGACAACGACTGGATCCCTCGCTTGCCCGCGCTCCCAAGCCCGACTGAGTCGAGCGCGGTA
Source organism: Gemmatimonadaceae bacterium (assembly GCA_036513055.1). Taxonomy (GTDB): domain Bacteria; phylum Gemmatimonadota; class Gemmatimonadetes; order Gemmatimonadales; family Gemmatimonadaceae; genus UBA4720. The sequence goes on from DATBZT010000089.1 coordinate 351, forward strand.
CGAGCTCGCTCGAGCCGGGTGCCCTTGGCCACACCGCGCGCCTCGAGTCCAAACGCCACATTGTCCTCCACCGACATGTGGGGGAAAAGCGCGTAATGCTGGAATACCATTCCGAACCCGCGCTTCTGTGGCGGGAGATCGGTGATGTCCCGGCCATCGAGCATCACCTGGCCGCTGTCTGGATTCTCGTACCCCGCGACGATGCGGAGAGTCGTCGTCTTGCCGGACCCGGACGCGCCAACCAGCGCGAGCAGCTCACCAGCAGCGATCTCGAGCGAAATGTTGTCTACGGCTGTGTGCTCGCCAAACCGGCGTGTGACTCCGTTCAGCGCCAGCGCGCCTGCGCTCACTGACTGTTTCCGCGATTCCTGATGTTCGCATCCCAGTACTTCATCCACTCATCGAGATGCTCGGACATCACGCTACGATCGACAGCCATCGGTTTGATCTTCGACTTTGCGTCCTGAATCCACTGTGGCAGCGAAGACAGCGGAATGTCAGTGCGGGCAGGGATCCGAAGGAATTGCTGAGCCGCCGCCTTGAGCGCTTCCGGTGTGGTGACGAATTCGTAGTAGAGGCGCGCTTCCTTTGGATGCTTCGCTCCCTTGATGATCGCTATCCCGTCAACCAGCACCGGGGTTCCGCTCGACGGAATCACGTAGCCCACGGGGATGCCCGTCCGCTGCTGCAGCGTGGCTATATCGGGCATGTCCCACAGTGTGATGATGCCTTCCTGTCTTCCGAGCTTCTGGTACAGAATCGTCGGATTGAGAACGTACTCGCGCGTATTGGCGTCGAGCCTGCGCAGCCATTCGTAACCGGCGGCGGGACTGCCCGTTCGCGCCACAGAGCGAGCCACAATCGCGCCGAATATCGCACGCATCGTTCCCGACGCGATTGGATCGCGGACGAGCAGCTTGCCCTTCCATTTCGGGTCGAGTACGTCGTCCCAGTCCTTGGGCGCGTCTGCCGCTTTCACCGCCTGCGTATTGTAGGCGATGACCTCCGGCGTCAGGTATGTCCCATACCAGTGATCGCCTTTTTCCCGGCCCTCGACGCTGATGTTATTTGCCCACGTCGGGATGTACGGCTCCAGCAGATTCTCGCGCGTTGCGCGATCGAATGCTTCCGCCGGCGCCCCGAACCACACATCCGCGGCTGGATTGTCCTTCTCGGCCCGCACACGGTCCAGGACTTCCTGCGACCCCATGTCCGCCCACTGAACGTCGATATCGGGATGAGCCTTCTCGAACCCCTTCTCGAGGTACTCGAGCAGCTCCTTTCCGTGCGGCGAATAGACCGTCAGTACGGTGCGATTGTCGGTCGAGCAGGCGAGGGCCGACAGGAGAAGAGCGACTGCCGGCAGCTTCCTCATTTTGCGCTTCCGCCCTTGAGCGAGAGGAGATTCACGAACAATCGCGTCCCGCCGCTCACGCCGGCCGGGAGCTGGCGGAAAAATGCGAGCGTCGTGTAGACATACAGTCCCTTTCCATAAGGAGCGAGAAGAATCGCGCCCTTGTTTGGCGGCTCGCCGGGGTCATTCATCGACAGCAACGGATGATAGCTCGGGTCGAACGTTCGCGGCATGTACAACGAGCGCTCCTGCACCCATCCGTCGTAGTCCGGCTGCGTGATTCTGTTCGGAGCGGCAAAGGCGCGTGACGATGGATCGAGAACCGTGACCGGCGCGTTCTCTTCGGTCACCCTGTCGTGCGGGCGCGCAATCGTGATCGGGTACGGCATCAACCCGGGACGCGTCATCTCATACTGACCGTACTGCACCACCAGTGTTCCGCCGTTCTTCGCGAAGTTGAGCAGGTACTGATTGTTGTCGATCAGCTCCCGGCTCGCCTGATACGCGCGCGGTCCCACGACGACGGTGGTGAACCGGGACAGGTCAGTCGAAGGAATCTCCGATGGCTGGATGACGGTTACGGGAATACCCAGCTCCCTGAGCGACGGCGCAACGTTGTCGCCCACTCCGGGAACGTAGGCAACACGAAGGCTGGAGGGCACGGCGACATCCACCGTCCTGATCGCAACCGACGCATCGCGATACTGCCGCTCCGGCGTGATGTGCTCATAGTCGATGGGCACGTAGCCGGTCTTGCTTGTCACGCCATCGACAGTTGCGGCTGCCGCGATTGTATGGGTCCCTGCGGGAAGCCTGCCTCGAACGTGAAACACGATTGTTCGCGTGCCCGCGGAATCGACCATCACCGTCCGCTGCGCGGAGTCGGCCGTGAGCCCGCTGGGCAATGAGAGGGACACCGTCACGGGCTTGAGTGACATCAAGGCCGACCTGAGCGTGACGCTGAAGAAACGGTCTAGCGAAACTCCTGCCCGCGCCAGCTCGATCGAGTTCTCGAAGGTGACACTTGTCGCCGGCGCCACGGCCAGTGGCCGCTGCACGTCGCCACGGACGGGGTCAGCAAAATGGAAAACCACTGGCGCATTATGCTCCACACAGCTCGTTTCGCTGTCGCACACCATCACGCCCGGCCAGCTCCGCTTTTCTTTCTCATCCTCCGACAACGTCCCGATCTGCGGCGTGAACATGTCGCCGTTTCGCGGCGTCGCCAGCCACCACGGCTGCGTGATTTCCGTGCCTCGCACGTAGGTGGTCCAGCGAAAGCTGCTATCCGGCGAAACAGTCACCATTTCTCCCGCCGGGGCGCCCGCCCAGGTAGGCCGTGCCGTTATCTGCACGGGACTGCGATTGTACACGGTTACCATCACGCGTGCGCTGTCGCCGAGGGCCAGCATCCGACGGTCGGCAATTGCCTCCAGCGCAACGTTCGGCTCGGCGATTCTCGTGTCGACTTTCGCGTCCGCTGGCTTCGTGAGATTCTCCAGGCCATCGAATATCGACTTCTCGTCCTTCGCCGGAGTCGATGCGTTCACTCGACTGGCGTCGCGGCGCACCATGTCCCACACCACTCCCTTTCGCTGGAGCGTGCCGAAGCCCTGCGATTTGTGCTGAGAGCGGCTCTCGGCCGCTATCTCCTGATACGATTTTCCGAGTGCCGGATTGTACTCTCCCACATTTATCCGAAGAGTGCCCTCTCCAGGTGAGAAAAACGCCGAGCGGTAGAACTTGAGCGGCGTCCACGGCGCGCCGTAAATGCGGGATGGAAACCGCATCGTATCCGCAGCCGCCGTCTCGTATGCCTCCTTGGCGAGAAGCGCTGACACCTGATGGTGTCCGTGTCCGTCGCGCGGCGTCCCCGAAAAAGTCGTCATGATGATGTGGGGCCGGAATGCCCGTATCACCGTGACGATGTCGGCCAGAACACTATCCTTTGGCCAATGTTTGTAGGTCTCGTCGGCCGTTTTCGAAAACCCGAAATCATAGGCCCGCGTGAAGTATTGATGCGCTCCGTCAACGCGCCGCGCAGCGAGCAGCTCCTCCGTGCGGATTATCCCGAGCTGCTCACCAAGCTCGTTTCCAATGAGGTTCTGGCCGCCGTCGCCCCGGTTGAGAGCCAGATACGCCGTCTCCGCGCGTCCGCCGCGCGAGAGCCAGGTGATAAGCTGCGTGTCTTCGTCGTCCGGATGTGCCGCAATCCACAGAACACGAATCCGGTCCGGTGTCTGCGGAGCCGACGCCGCTCCAATTGCCACCGCGCCGCGCTCCTGCGAAAACAGGGAGCGCGGCGCGGCAATGGTCATGGCAGCCGCAAGGGCGAACAATGCTCGCTTCATCAATTCTCTTGGTCGAGGATACCGGGAGATGCTTACGAACCTACCGTTGCGCTTCGCCTCTTTGTGCCTGCAGGTGCGGGCCGCTCGGCGTTCACTTCGGCGACGATTCGCTCCTGCTCCGCTTTGTGCGCCGACGCGTAGCCCTCGGCGGGACTTGCCCGCTCCGGACGTCCAACATAACGCACGATCATGGCGTTGCCCGTCGACATGCGCAACCGGGGCGAAACATAGCTCCAGGCGCCCATGTTCTTCGGCTCTTCCTGGGCCCAGACCACCTCTGCCGCTCCCGGATAGAGATCGACGATCCGCGCGACTTCTTCATGCGGCCATGGATACAGCTCTTCCACCCTCACCAGCGCCACGTGCGGATTGCGCTGGGCGATCAGGTCGTAGTACAGCTTGCCCGTGCAGAACACGAGGCGCGTGATGGCGTCGCGCATCTGCGACGCAATCGGATCGTCAATCACCGCACTGAACCTGCCCTCGGTGAGATCGCTCAGCTTCGACGCCGCGTCGGACAGCCGCAGCAAGCTCTTCGGCTGCATCAGAATCAGAGGTCGCCTTGGCTGCGTCCGCGCCTGTCGGCGCAGCACATGGAAGTACTGAGCCGGTGTGGATGGGTACACAACGCGCATGTTGTCGTCGGCGCACAGCTGAAGGAATCTCTCCAGGCGTGCGCTTGAATGCTCCGGCCCCTGGCCTTCGTAGCCGTGCGGCAGCAGCAGCACCACCCCAGAATCCTGTCCCCACTTTGCCCTGTCGGACGCAATGAACTGATCGATTATGGGCTGCGCCACGTTCACGAAATCGCCAAACTGCGCTTCCCATAGCACCAGTGCGTCTGGCATGGCCGTGCTGAAGCCATACTCGAA
>DATBZT010000090.1:0-2849 GCA_036513055.1 Gemmatimonadaceae bacterium
GAAGCGCGATGACAAGGGCCGTCCGCCGCGGAGAGAAAAATGACCTCCGGCTCGTTTCAGCTGAATGGCGGCTGGATCGAGGTGATCGCCGGCGTGATGTTCAGCGGGAAGTCCGAGGAACTCATTCGCCGCGTGCGCCGATCGCTGATCGCGAAGAAGCGCGTGCAGGTGTTCAAGTCGCATCTCGACGACCGCTACAGCGGCGTGTACGCCGTCGGCTCGCATGACGGGCGCGCGATCGAGGCGATTCCGGTGGATTCCACCGAGCAGATCGCGCTGCGGCTCGATCCGCTCGCGCAGGTGGTGGCGATCGACGAAGTGCAGTTCCTGGATGGCGGCATCGTCGCGCTCGCGAATTCACTCGCGAACCGCGGCCGCCGCGTGATCCTCGCCGGCACCGACACGGACTTCCGCGGCGAGCCGTTCGGCCCGATGCCGCAGCTGATGTGCGTGGCGGAAGTGGTCGACAAGCTGCACGCGATCTGCGTGCTGTGCGGCGCGCCGGCGACCCGCAATCAGCGATTGATCGACGGGAAACCGGCGCGCTACGATTCGCCGCAGCTGATGGTCGGCGGCGCGGAAGCGTACGAGGCGCGGTGCCGGAGCTGTCACAAGATCCTGCCGGCGGAGGAGTCGGGCGACCTGAAACTGTTCTAGGTCGGTTTGAGGAGAGGTGAGAGAGACGAGATTTCACCCAATGCAGAATGCAGAGAAGGAATGCGGGATGCGGAGAAGACGCGAGAACCGAGCTGGAATCGGAAGGCAGAAAGGGCGCGGCCTCGCATGAGCCGCGCCCTTCGTCGTTGCCAAATCCCGCATCCTTCTCATCTCTCAGATCTCCTCCCGAATCTCGCATTCCTTCTCTGCATTCTGCATTGGGTCGTGGTCTCGCCCCTCCCCTCTATATTCTTGACCAGCACCGACTCAAAGTAGGAAATCGCCCTCGGATCGCCCGACTGCCCGAGCCAGAAGATCGACTGCTTCCTGATCTTCGGATCCTTGCTGTTCTTCGCGATGTCGAGCAGCGCGGGGATGCCCCATCGACGTGCCACTGCACCACCTCCGATGAATGCGGGTAATCAAACCCTGTTGCATTCACCGGTTGAATCCACCCGAGCCGTCGTGGCAGTTCCCCCAAGAGGTGGTATCCGGTAATTGTCGCCCTTCGTCTTCCGTGAAAATCCGTGGAAAAGCTCTTGAAACCCCGCCGCCGGAGCCGGCCGCCGGAGCCGGCCGCCGGGCGCCGTTACGGCGCCGGTCGTCCGCGCAGGTACGAGTAGTAGCTCTTCACTTGCGCCCACGTCGAGACGTTCACCGGATCGATCTCGTAGTATTTGTTGTCCTGGAATGTCATTGTGCCGGGGAAGAACGCCGGCCGCTTGTTGGTGAGCTGGCACGGATCGAGCGTTCGTCCCTCGCGCAGTCCGCTGTTGGCGGAGCTCGTATAATGGCTCGAGATCGTCACCTGGATCGTGCCGCCCGTCTGGAACCAGCAGCCCCCGGACGTGCCCGTGGTACCGGTGGAGTCGCCGGTGGGACAGCTGACCGGCGTCGGGTACAGCGAGGTGTTGTCGCCCGGCTGCTCCGTTGTCACCGTTCCACGGATCGAGAGCAGGATGGCATGGAGATAGAAATCCTCATTGGGTCCGAAGAACTTCACGATCTTGGCGCCGCCCCAGTCGACCACGCGCGGCCTGTTGATCGCGTTGTCCGCAAGCATGATGCTATCGCCCGCGATGATGCCGAGCAGATTACGGCAGAGCGCGCTGGGCGATGCGGGATCCTGATCGTAGGTGAGGTCGTCGACGAAGGTGATGTCCGAATCCGAATAAAAGGTCAGGTTTCCGCGGAATACACCGCTCATGTAGATCTTGCTGCCCGAACTGTGAATCACGCCTTTCGAGTTTGCGTTGTACGGCGAGGACATCGGCCACTCATAGCCCTTCTCGTTGGCCTGCTTGGGCGTAAGACCGGCACTGTTGGTGGCCGGCCAGATCGAGAGCGTGGTGCCGGTCCACGGCCGCCAGTGGCCGAGATTCGTGGGAACGGCGACGCAATGCCCGATGGTCGTCGTGACCGCTGTGATCACGCAGTCGCGAACGACTTCGGAGAACGTCGTGTCTTGCCCGCCGTATTGCTCGGACGCGATGGCACCCCACGGGAGCGAGTCCGGTGACGTGGCGGACGAATCCTTGTGCCATGTGCCCGTGGGATCGGTGAACCGCTCCGTGACCAGCAGGTGTGGGTCGCCCGCCGGGTAGCAACGCGCGGCTGGCTGTGCGAGGATCGCCTCGACGGCAGCCTGGGTCGGATAGTTGGTGGACGTGGCGGCCATCGTCCCGATTTTCGCAGCCGTGATCACGGGATTCGTGCTCGACTGCCTGATGAGACTGTCGACCCAGACGAGTCTGTGCGTCGAAACCGGAAAGAACTCCTTCTTGCCACCGATCACGTACGTCGAGCCGCACTGGTTGTTCACCACCAGGTCCGTGAGCGACAGCGATGTCGTGTTGAAGGCATTGAAATCCGCTCGCAGCCGCGTGGTGTCCTTGCCAAGCGAGAGGTCGAAGAGCCGGAAGAAGCCCTCGCCGTCGTCGTACAGTCCGTTCGCATTCATGTCGATCGGGATGAACTCAACGCGGGTTCCCTGCTTCGCTCCGCCGCTGGTGCCTGAAACTGGAGCGATATCGAGGCCGGCGGCAGCCGCGTAGGCCGGCAACTGCGCGAGCTTGGGGATCGACGGATACGGAATGTACTTGTACCCGGCGATGTACCCCTTGTCGTAGATCGCGTTGCCCGCCGCGCCGCTGACGGTGCCCACGGCGGTGATCGTGTCGTAGTAGTGCGGG
>DATBZT010000091.1:0-10022 GCA_036513055.1 Gemmatimonadaceae bacterium
CGGACCGGTTACGAAACCGTGCCCCTACTGCCGGATGGCCGTTGACCCCGCCGCGACGAGGTGCCCGCACTGCACCAGCGAGCTGACGGTTACGGCGTAAACGGCGGAACATAGAATGTTCGTTTTTCTTCTTGACCTCACGACCGTCCGAGTATCTCGAGGAGCCCGGCCCATTCCATGTTCCCCCCACTAAGGACCGTCACGGTCTTGCCTTTCGCCTCGACAGCTCCCGTCATGAGAGCGGCAACTGTTATCGCGCCGCTTGGCTCGACAACGATTTTCATTCGGTCGAGCAGGTGCCGCATCGCATCCGCGAGCGGAGCATCGTCAACGAGAACTACCTCGTCGATGTAGAGTTGGTGGTGCATGAAGGGCAGGCTGCCGATCTCCAACGCCTGGAGTCCGTCGGCCAGACCGCCCGTCACATCGAGTCTCACTGGTTTCCCCGCCTCTCGCGCGCGCGTCAGCTTCGGCGCGCTCGTCGGCTCGACGCCGATGATTCGCGTGCGCGGCGACAGAAGCTTCAATGCCGTCGAGACGCCGGCGCTCAGTCCGCCCCCACCGACGGGAACGAGCACCGTATCCACATCTGGGACGTCGGCGAGGATTTCCAGCCCGACAGTTCCCTGTCCGGCAATGATTTTCGGATCGTCGTACGGGTGCACCAGCGTCATCCCTTCGGCGTCGCAAATCTCCCGCGCTTTCTCGGCACGCTCCTGAGTCGTCGTCCCGGCGAGCACGATCCGGGCGCCAAGCCGCTCTGCGCCGGCCCGCTTCGCCGGAGTCACGTTGGTGGGCATCACGACTGTCGCCGGAATCCCGAAGAGGCGCGCTGCCATCGCTACACCCTGTCCGTGATTCCCCGATGACGGCGCCACAACGCCACGCGAGCGAATCTCCGGATCGATGCTGCTTAGATACGCATAGGCCCCACGAAACTTGAAAGAGCCGCCGCGCTGGAGAACTTCGGCCTTGTGCCAGAGTTGAATCCCGAGGCGCGCACCGAGAACGTCGTCCGGCAATACGGGTGTCCTCACCGCGACCGGCTCGAGCCTTTCCGCAGCGGCGATGATGTCCTGCAGCGTGATCAATTGAGTTGAAACCCCTGTCACATCGGCCTCCCGGTCGGCGACAACTATACGCGCCCCGCGCCAATGTGGCGAGCGCTCGGCTCCGTTCACTGCTTGGCCGAGCGGTTGACAGTCCGCTGGAGGCCGCGTTACGATGATCGCCGACCCACCGACGCAGCGCGACTCTCTACCCCGAATATCATGACTGACAACGCCGGGCCGGTTTCGGCTTTCATCCGCCGCCATTTCCGGCATTTCAACGCCGCCACACTCGTTGACGCCGCAGATGCCTACACCGCGCATCTCGGCGACGGCGGCAAGATGTTCATGACAATCGCGGGAGCGATGAGCACGGCGGAGCTGGGGCTTTCGCTCGCTGAGATGATCCGCCAGGACAAGGTCCAGGCGATCACCTGCACCGGCGCGAACCTGGAAGAGGACATCTTCAACCTCGTCGCCCACGATCACTACGAGCGCGTCCCGCACTATCGCGATCTCACGCCGGGCGACGAAGCGGCGCTTCTTGCCCGCCACATGAACCGTGTAACCGATACGTGCATCCCCGAGATGGAAGCGATGCGGCGAATCGAGAAAGTCGTACTCGCCGAATGGGTTGCCGCCGACAAGAAGGGAGAGCGTTTCTTTCCTCACGAATTCATGTACCGGATTCTGCGCAACGGATCGCTCGAAGGCAGCTACCAGATCGATCCGCGCAACTCCTGGATGGTCGCGGCGGCGGAGAAGAATCTCCCGATGTTCGTTCCCGGGTGGGAGGACTCGACGCTTGGAAACATGTACGCCGGCCACTGCATCTCGGGCGACGTGAAGAAGGTCCACACCGTCCGGACGGGCATCGAGTACATGATGGAGCTCGCCGAGTGGTACACGGGAAACTCGACCGCCGGATCAATCGGCTTCTTTCAGATTGGTGGCGGCATTGCCGGCGACTTTCCAATCTGTGTGGTGCCGATGCTTCACCAGGATCTGCAGCGGGACAACGTTCCGGTGTGGGGCTACTTCTGTCAGATCTCGGATTCGACTACCAGCTACGGCTCGTACTCGGGTGCGGTGCCGAACGAGAAGATCACGTGGGGCAAGCTGGCGGTCGATACACCGAAGTTCGTGATCGAGAGCGACGCGAGCATCGTCGCGCCGCTCATGTTTGCGCTGGTTCTGGGCTGGTGATTACTGAAGGAGCAGCGGAATTACGGGCTGCCGGCTGCGGTGACGGCAGCGCTCCTACATGCGCTCCAGCAACGCCTGGAAGCGCTTGTCGTTCCGCAACGAATTCAAATCGGAGTCGTGCTCGATCCACTCCTTGTGGCCATATCCCTTGTCCACTGCGCGCTCGAGACACTGAATCGCGTCGTCCCTCATTCCCTCGATGGCATACACGCAGGCGACGTTGTAAAGAAGCTGCGGGTCTTCCTTGTCGATCACCAGCGAGCGGCGCGCCCATTCCAGCGCTTTCTCCGGCTGGCCGAGATTGGACCAGATCGTAGCTCCCAGATTGAGCGCTCGCGCATCGTCCGGATTCAGATCGAGCCACTGCTCGATGACGTTCACCGCCCTGTGCGATGCCTTGCTCGCCTCGTGAATTCGTCCCTGCCCGGCAAAGGCAGCAGCCAGAAAAGTCGGCGCCTGATAATCCTCCGGTCGCAGCGCTGCAGCTTTCTCAAACAGCGGCGCCGCCTCGAACCACCTTCCCTGCGCCAGACAGGCGCGCCCGTAGAAATATGGGGCCTCGTATAATTTTGGATCGAGCTTCATGGCCGTCTCGAATTCCTTCATCGCCGGCTCGTACTGCTTGCTGAGCGAATACGCGAGCCCACGCGCGGAGTGCGCCTCGGCAAGATCGGGGTCGAGCTGAAGCGCTTTCCGGCTCGCGCTGTCGGCCTGCTTGAGGTTGGATTCCCGGGCGTCGAAGTACATGTAGAGAATCGAGCAGCAGTCGGCGATGCCGGCGTGCGCGAGCGCGTACTCCGGATCGATCTCGATTGCGCGGGTGAACATCTGCCGGGCGAACTCGATGCTCGTGCGGCGGTGCTGATGAAAGAATTTGCGGCCGCGTAGATAGTAGTCGTACGCCTCGACGTTCTCCGTCGGCATTTTCTCGATTGCGCGCTTCTCGTCCTCGCTCAGCACCACCCTCAGCGCTTTCACGATGTTCTGTGCGATCTCGTCCTGAATGGCGAAGACGTCCTCGATTTCCCGGTCGTACCGCTCCGACCAGAGCTGATAACCGTTGGCAACATTGATCAGCTGGACGCTGATGCGGATCTTGTTGCCCATCTTGCGCACACTTCCCTCGAGGACCGCGGAAACCTCCAGCTTCTTTCCGATTTCCCTGATGTCCTCGGTCTTCCCCTTGTACGCGAAGGATGACGTGCGCGACGCGACGCTCAACGATTTGATCTTCGACAGCGCGTTGATGATCTCTTCCGCCATCCCGTCGGTGAAATACTCGTTCTCGATGTCGGCGCTCATGTTGGTGAACGGCAGAACTGCCATCGATTTCACCGCCTGCACCCCTTCGGGCACAGGTGACGACGTCGGCGTCGTGACCGTCGTTACCACCAGCGCCCGCGCGAACTCGCCGGAGGTGCTGAACCTTGCCGCCGCATCTTTCGACAGCGCTTTGGACAGCGCCCGGTCGATCTCGTCAGGCACTCCCTCGAGCATCTCGCTCAACGCCGGCACCGGCTCCGTGAATCGCTTTGTCAGAACCGCCTGGACGGTGGGGCCAGTGAACGGCCGCTTGCCGGTGAGCATCTCGAACATCACGCAGCCAAGACTGTACTGGTCGCTTCGGCCGTCGATCTCTATTTCGCCGGCCGCCTGCTCCGGACTTACGTATGCCGGCGTCCCAATCACCATGCCGGTCTGCGTCAGCGTATCGCTGCCCGCCGCAGTCACCGCTTTGGCGATGCCAAAGTCCATGACCATCGGCTCACCTTCGTTGAGCATGATGTTCTCGGGCTTGATATCCCGGTGAACGATGTGATTCCGGTGGGCATAGTCCAGCGCGCCGGCAACGGCGCGCCCGATGTGCAGCGAGTCCTCGAGGGTGAGCTGGCCCTCGCGGTTCATCCGGTCGCGCAGGGACTCACCCTCGATGTACGGCATCACGTAAAAGAGAAAGCCGCCCGCCTCACCCGAGTCGAAAAGAGGTAGTATGTGGGGATGATTCAGCCGCGCCGCGAGTCTGATCTCGCGAAGGAAACGGTCGGAGCCGAGCGCTGAAGCCAGCTCCGGGTGAAGGACCTTCACCGCTACCTGGCGTCCGTGCCGAAAATCCTCGGCGAGATAGACCGTTGCCATCCCGCCGCGGCCAAGCTCACGCTCGATTGTATATCGGGACTCGAGCGCAGCCTTGACGCTCTCCAGCATCTCCGTCAAACACTCTCCGTACAGGGGCGGGGAAAGGTACGACCGGAGCACTTTTCCGGAAAGGCCGCGCGTAAGGCCAGGAGGAAGCGGCACTATTCTGGCAAAGACGGTGGCATGACCTGGCTCGTTCACCGTCGACTGGCGCTTCTCGCCCTCCCGCTCCTCGCGGCATCGACCTCGACCTGCGCACCGCTGGGCGGCGACGTCGTCAGCGACGGTTCGCTGGTGCCCGGGTTCACCACTGCGCGTCACGTGCAGATGGGGGACTGGACACGCGACTATCTGCTTCACGTTCCGCGGCAGCCTCGATACAACCTTATGGGCTTCCGCCGGCGCTATCCGCTGCTCATAGTCCTCCACGGCAGTGGAGCGAGAGGGGAGACCATCAGGCAGCAGTCGGGCATGGATTCGGTGTCCGAATCGCGCCGCTTTCTCGTCGCGTATCCGGACGGAAGCGGTGAGATGTTCGGGCTCAGCACAGACTGGAACGCCGGCCAATGCTGCGGCACCGCGCACTTCGACCGGGTGAACGACATCGCCTTTCTGCGTGCTCTCATCGCCGACGTCTCGTCCCGTCTTCCGGTCGATGCCCGGCGCATTTACATCGCCGGCTTCTCGGATGGGGCGCGCATGGCTTATCGCGCCGCATGTGAAATGGCTGGGGAAATCACGGCAGTCGCGGCAGTTGCGGGAAATCTCGTCACCGAGCATTGCCGGCCGTCACGGCCGATTCCCGTCATCGCGTTCCACGGAAGCGAAGACGATGAGGTGCCATACAACGACAGCGCCTATTCCGCACCATTGCGTCCACCGCCGCCTGATGCCGCAACGCTGCCTCCGACAGTTCGCTTCTGGCTGGCTGCCGACGAATGCCGCCGAATCGAAGCCCAGCGCGTTTCAGCTCATGTGATGCGGACGTCAGGAGTCGGCTGCACAGCCGATGTCGCTTTCTACTCGATCGAGGGCGCGGGCCACGGATGGCCGGTTGCGGCACGCCCAGGTAATGGCGTGGATGAAGAGCCGAACGAGGTGTCGGCGTCGTCGCTCATCGCAGACTTTTTTCTCCAACACCGGCGGTAGCCGGCGCGAGCGACTGAATGATGATTTCGCCAAGCGCCTTGTAATCGTCGTCGAAGTGGTGGCCGCCGTTGCGCACCACCTCTTTCATCAGACCGGGGGGCGCGTCCCGGCACCCGGAATCCTTCTCGTCGACACCGTAGATACAGAGCAGATTCATTCCCTTGCTTAGCTGCAGCTCGGGAAGCGTTTTCACGTCGCTGGGCCGCTTCGACTCGACGAAGATGTCCTTGAAGTGGAACTGGAAATTCACCCGGTTCGACAAGCCGAGCATCGCGACGATCGCAACTCGCCGCTTGAGATCAGGAGGCAGCCGCGAAATGATGAACGGTACCATGTCCGCACCGCGCGAGTAGCCGACGATGGCCACCTTGTCCATTGACCACTGCGCCAGATAATGCCGGATCACGCGCACCATGTCCGTTCCTGTCCCGTCCGGCGTGCGCCTGCGCGAGAGATATGGCCGGGTGTTGAGGACGACAACGGGCATGCCATGCGCTGCCAGCTCGTTCGACACTCCCCGGTCCAGGGCGGCAAAGCCTCCGTCCCCCGTGAGCATCACGGCAAACGTGTTGCCCGGAGCAGTGCGTGCCTTCAACTCGATCAGCGGGAGGTCGCTCACGTCGGGCGCCACCGGTGGCTGCGGCTGCTGCGCCCCGCTCTGCGGCAATGCCACAACGGCGACAGCGAGCGCCGGAAGCAGGCGCTTCAGCACGCGGTCAGCGAGATACAACACCTTTGAGACCTCCCGAAATCAACGCGGCGGTGCTGGCCAGGATACGCGGCAAAGCGAGACCGCCGGGTGACGCGAGATATCTCGGCTCCCATTCCGGATCGAACTTGTCCTTGTATTGTCGAAGACCACGAAAATTGTAGAAATGCTCTCCATGTCGGTACAACAGAGCTCCGGCACGGTTCCAGACTGGAGCGAGTGCCCGATTCTGAAGTCCCGACAACGGCGCCATGCCAAGGTTGAACCGGCGGAATCCCTGATCGCGGCCCCACTGCAGCAGCTCGATGAACAGATACTCCATCACACTCGCCGGAGCTGCCGGCGTGTAGCGCATCAGATCGACCGAGACTTCCGATCCATCTCCACTGCACATGAGATTGGCGAACGCAACGATGGTTCCTTCACGGCGCACCACCCCCACAGGGAACCGGCACAGATAGCCCTCGTCAAATCTCCCGAGAGAAAAGCCTTTCTCGCGTGTGTGCTTCTCCGCCAGCCACGCATCGGATACCCGCTTGAGCTCGGGTAGGAGTGGGGCGAGGTCGGACGGGGCCACAACACAGAACGAGACGTTATGGCGTGTCACTTCCTTGATCGTGCGACGCAGGCCCTTGCGGGTTCCACCATCGAGACTGAATGTCGTAAGCGGAACGATTGCCGCCTCGCCAAGCTTTAGCAGCGTGAGCCCAAGGTCGATGTAAAGCGGAAGATTTTCTGTCCCGACTTCATAGAACACAGGCCACGCGCCATGCCTGTCCGCCTCCTCGCGAAAATGCCAGGCCAGCTCGACCGCCTCCTCCGGCAGTCCTTTCGGATCGCCGAGCGCCACCCAGCTCCGGCCTTCGACACCATACATCAGGAAGGATTTTCCGCTGGCGCTGAACATGAGCGCCTTGTCGCCAAGAAAAACGAGATTCGCCGTTGCCTCGGGCGATTGGCGAAGAAGAACGTCGACGCGCTCGAGTTCTTCGCCAGTGGGAAGTGCCGGCTCGGCTTCGGCATGCCGCAGCGCCCGCATGAGACCGAAGATCACCAGCGCACCAACAGAGACGACTGTGGCCCGAAGGAAACGCGGGGCGTCGCCATGCGTCGTGAACCGGAACCACATTTCGTTGGAAAACGCGACGTGCTTGTACGAGAAGAACCCGAGCCAGATGGTCACCACCGCAACGAGGATCACGGTGACGACCCATGCAGGACCCAGCGGCTCGGTGGTGAGCGCCGTTTTCCGATAGAACAGCCGGTGTGATGGCAGCACCACCAGCATCACCCCCGACAGCACCATCGCCTGCTCCCAATCGAGCCCCTTCAGAAGCGACGCCACGATGCCTACGCCGAGCAGTGAGACTGTCAGTCGCCACGCCGCATCGAGCCGGCGCGCGATTGCCCACGCCAGCACAACGAGGCCCGCTCCGGCGAGACTTCCCGCGAGATGCGACAACTCTATCACCCCGAGCGGCAGCACTCTGTCCAGCGCCTCCACGCGCTCGCGTGCCGAGGGAGTCGCGCCGGAGAAAAGAAGAACCACGCCGGCGATGAAGGTCGTCGCGCTGAGGGCCTGCGGCAGGATGGACGGGCCCCATTGAAGCGCAAACGCACCAGCGGTTGTCGCGACCTGGGCAACGCGCTGGCGCTGCCTCGCTACTTCGTACGCAGCGAGCGCCAGCAGTGACAACGCGAAGGGAATCAGATAGTAGATGGCGCGAAAGGCGACCAATGCGCCAACCGTTCCAGCCGCGGGCAGGTACGGCCGCAGCAACAGCACCATCAGCGTCTC
Organism: Gemmatimonadaceae bacterium; assembly: GCA_036513055.1. Lineage (GTDB taxonomy): Bacteria > Gemmatimonadota > Gemmatimonadetes > Gemmatimonadales > Gemmatimonadaceae > UBA4720. The sequence goes on from DATBZT010000091.1 coordinate 8,048, forward strand.
GAAAACGCCGAGTCCCCCGGGAACGTGGCTTATCTGGCCCGCGAACTGCGCCAGCAGAAACGCACCGAGGAACGGGAGAAAGGCCAGCGTATGTCCCGTCGGCAGCAGAGCGTAGAGAACCGCGCCGGCGGCGGCCCAGTCGGCCGCCGCAATTCCGAGCTGTAAAGCGGTGAGGCGAAGCGTTGGTATTGGAAACTCCCACCCGCCAACCCGCAGCGGCCTGCGCTGCGCTGCACTCCACACCAGGTACGCCGCAACCACTGCCAGCAGCAGCACCCCGATTGGGCGCAGAACGACGTACGGCAGGCCAATGAGCTCCATCGTCGTCACCGGCTCGAGGAGAAACACGACTCCACTCAGAAAAATGATGCCCAGAGTGAATGTGGCTCCCACGAAACTCACGGCCTGCGTGACTTCTGAAGTTGAAAGTCCCCACGAGCTCCAGAAGCGATACCGCACCGAGCTTCCGGTTACGAGGGGAAAGCCGAGGGTCTGGCTGATGCCGTACGAGATGAACGAGCTGAATGCGACACGATGGAGCGGCAGCGGGCGACCGACGTAAGACAGGGCGATTGCGTCGTATGCCGGTAACAGGCCGTACGCGATGGCCGTGAAGAGAAACGCGAGCAGCACATTCTCGCGCGGCAGCCCGAAGATCGCGCGGGTGATGTCTCTGTAATGGTATTGGCGCAACTCCCCGTGAAGCAGATAGAGCGCCAGGCCGAGCAGGACGAGAATCGCCAGCGGCCCGGCCCAGGGAGGCAGCCGTCTTTTCGATGCGGGGCCGAATTCCTCAGGCGGCGTGGCCGGGTCGGTCACTACGCCGGCACCTCCACGCTCGCCTTGCGCTCGAGCTTGCCCCACCCGACGATGTGCCCGCGAATGGCTGCCATAAACGACCGCAGAACCACCCAGTACATGATCTGCCGGTATGCGAAACGCTGCAGCAGAACGAGCCAGGTAAGACTCTTGTCTTCACCCGGTTCGGCGAGGAACGCAATTACCGCCGTGACCCAGTCGATGGCCAGGAAAACGGCGTAGAAAGTCAGAACCTGCTCGAGATCCGTGACGGCGTAAGTCGCACCGTGCTGCTGCTTCACCAGCCACACCGACACCAGACTCCACAGGAAGAGCAGGTCGGCCAGCGGCGACAACGCCGTGAACAAAAGCTGAAATAGCCACACGTTCGGCATCGCAATCATGCCGAGCGTGCCGTACCGCGGATGGAAAAGAGCGTCCCGGTGCTTCCACATGCACTGCAGTGTTCCGAACGACCACCGGAATCGCTGCTTCGCAAGCCCGCTGAAATTGTCGGGCGCCTCGGTGTACGCGATGGCGTCATCGGCGTAGGCAATCGATTTTCCGTTTCGCCGGATGGCGAGAGTCAAGTCCTGGTCTTCGGCGAGAGTGTCCTCGCTGAAACCGCCGACTTCCAGCACCAGCGATTTTCTCCAGGCACCCACGGCTCCGGGCACGACCGTGATGCAGTTGAGCAGTGAGAAAGCACGGCGGTCGATGTTCTGGCTCACGACATACTCGATCGCCTGCCATCGTGTGATGATGTTGACGCGATTCCCGACTTTTGCGTTGCCGGCCACAGCGCCGACGTCAGGGTCGGCAAGTGGAGCAACGAGCTTTCGCAGCGTGTCCGGCCGGAAAAGCGTGTCCGCGTCGAGACCCACGACTATCTCTCCGCGAGCGCGAGCGATTCCATAATTCAGGGCGCTCGCCTTCCCGCCATTCATCTTGGTGTAGATCGCGACTTTCGCCTCGTCGCCGTATCGTCCGCGAGCAACGGCGTACGTGGCGTCAGACGAGCCATCGTCCACCACCACAATCTCCATCTCTCCTTCGTAATCCTGCGACAACAGACTGGCGATCGTCTGATTGATGACCACCGCCTCGTTGTACGCAGGCACCACGACGCTTAGTGACGGTGCGTATGCCACTCCACCGCCGCGACGGCGGCGAAACC
>DATBZT010000092.1:0-12324 GCA_036513055.1 Gemmatimonadaceae bacterium
TGGCGAGCCCGAGCCGAACCATGCCTGCCACCAGCGCGCTTTCCCGGACGACAACGCCACCGGGCGCGAACAACGCGAGAAAGCCGATGATGTACGACGCCGCATAAACTGCGATGTACGACGAGGTGGCGCCAGCGGCGGACCCTAACACTCCTTTCACGAACAGCTGAAACGCAATCCCGTACGCAATCCACGAGACCATGGATCGTGCGACGGAGAGCCAGAGCGTAGCCGCTGGAAGTGGTGGCACTTCGATCGACCGGCCAGCGAGATTCCCCACTGCCCGCGCGAGTCTGGGAAGGACGACTGGAATCGACGCGATGCCCGCGGCGAGCACTACACCGATGATGACGGCCACGACCGGCTGGCTGACTGCCCGGATTCCGGTGACCAGCACGAGGGCAATGCCGGTGGCGACAGTCACCAGCTGGATGAGAATTGACGAGCCCGCCGCCGCCATGGGCGACACTGCGTGCTCGCGCGCCATCACGCTCATTGCGGCAATCGACCAGATCTTGCCCGGGAGGTATTTCCCGAGATTGGAAACAAACCAGATGCGCGAGGCGACCGGGAACGAGAGGTGTGCCTGCCAGCCGGTCAGTATTTTTCGCCAGGTTTCAATGAGCAGCAGGTAGGTGAGAAAGACCACTGCGGTTGCGGCAGCGATCCAGCCCCATCCGATACTCAGGCTCGCCAGTCTGTCGGCGGCGGCGCTCCACTGCCCGCGCAGAGCGCGAACGGCGGCCCACACAATCGCCGCCGCGAAAATCCACTGTGCGGCGAGAAAAAGCTTACGTCGCGTGGCTGTCAACTACGTGGTCGTAGATATCGGAGTAACGCGCCGCAGCCGACTCTGGCGCAAACTTGGCGAGTGCATATAGACGGCCCGCTTCTCCGAGCGCGCGCGCCCGCTCCGGCTCGGCGATCACGCTGTCGAGCGCGGCAGCGAGCGCGGCGGCATCTCCTGGTGAAACGAGAACACCCGTGTTCCCATCCTGAATGATGTCGGTGAGCCCTCCGGACCGGAACGCGACAACCGGGGTCTCGCAAAGGAGGGCCTCGACCGCCACCAGTCCGAGCCCTTCATCGATCGACGGAACGACGAGCGCCGTAGCTGCCTGATAGAGGCCGGCCAGCTGCCGTCCCTTCAGCTGTCCGTGCCATGCGACGCGGTTGGAGACAGACAGCTCCTGTGCCAGCGCCCTGTACCTCTCGCTGTCTCCGCCGTTGCCGACGACGTCGAGCACTGCCCTTCCCTTCATCAGTGAGAGCGCGCGAAGAAGATGGTCGAGCCCCTTCTGCGGCGTGAACCGCCCGACAAAAAGAAGCCGCGCCTCTTCGCGCCGCCTGCCGGGCGCATACATCGTCGTATCGGCGGGCATCGGCGCGACGACAGGCGCGGAAGAAGGCAGCATGCCGCGAACCTCGTCGGCCAGCCATGTCGAGACAGTCGTCACCGCCGCGGAATGCTGAAGTACGTGACGAAAGAGAGGACGGCTCACGGCAACCGAACGAGCCATCCGGACGTCGGTACCGTGCAGCGTCGTGACAAGCGGAAGGTGCGACAGACGCGCAAGCCAACTGCCGATCACGCCGCTTGGAAACCACCAATGGGCATGAATCACGTCCGGCTCGAAGTTTCTCCGCGCGCGCACGCCGGCGACGAAATCCGAGCCCATGAATCCCACGAGGGCGAGGCGCGCGCTCCACGAAGACGCGACGTCCTGCGCCATGTTTCCAGTGTAGGCCAGTTTTTCGAAGCGGCGTGGAGCGTACCGAAACCGCTCTACAGTCACGCCGTCGATCTCTTCCACAGACGAGAGTCCGGCGGCTCCGGGCGCCACGACATGGATGTTCACGGACCGCTGCTGAAGCGCCTTTGCGAGCCGGAGAATGAACGAGCCCGGCGCGTCCCCCAGGGATCTCGGGAACGAGTGGGTGAGGAAAAGTACGTTCACGCGGTCAGGGATTCTGCCGCGTGTCGCGTTCCTGTGCCATCTCCTCGAGCCGCGCTCTCAGCTCTCGCATCTCGGCACGCTGAGCCGCTATCAGCTCTCCTATCAGTCCTGTCGCGAAGAACACACTGCCGAGGATCATGCACGTTTCGACCAGATTGAGAAGTGGGCGGAATCCCTCTCCGGCGAAAACGCGCCAGAGTATCGCGCCGATTCCGACGACGAGTCCAAAGACGAACAGACCTGCGCCGACCATGCCGAACAGCAGCAGAGGTTTTTTTGCGAACCGCAGCTCGAACCACACGGCGAGCATGTCCAGCACGCCGATCGGGATGCGTCCGATCCCGAACTTCGATACACCTGCATTTCTCGGGTACAGAGGAATCGGGACTTCCGATACTGTAAATCCCTGGGCGGCTGCCATGACTACCATGTACCGATGCCAATCGGGGCGCGCCGGTACCGCTTCCATTACCTCGCGCCGGTATGCCTTGACGCCGTTGAGATCGCGTACCGGAACATTGAAGAGGCGTCGGCTGAGGCGATTGTACACTCCCGACACGAACGCTTTGTCGTAATACCCTTCCTTGAATCCGGTGACCATGTCCGACGTGCCGTCGAGAACCGGCGCCACCAGACATGGAATGTCTTCTGGTTTGTACTGAAGGTCGGCCGGATAAAAAACGAGTACCGCGCCGCGGGAATGCAGATATCCGGTGCGCAAAGCCTCAGCGATGCCGCGCCTCGACCGATGCCGGGCAAGAACCAGGAATGGATACCTGCGGGCAAGCGACTCGAGAACGGCCCAGCTCTCGTCCACCGAGCCATCGTCGATGACGATCACTTCGTACATCCCCGGACTCTGGGCGAACACAGCCGCTGCCTGTTCCATGAAAAGCGGCAGGTTGGCAGCTTCGTCCTTGGCGGGAACGAGCACGCTCACCATGGGCCGGCCCATCTCCGCCACAGGCGCGTCGTAAATCATCGGCCTCTCCGAGCGCACTGATGTCATACGCGCTTACGCATCCTGGCCGACAACACACCGAGCTGATCGCGATACTTGGCCACGGTTCGCCGGGCAATCTGGACTCCGCCCTCCCGCAGGATGTTCACGATCGCCTGGTCGGTCAGGGGATGTTTCGAATCCTCGTCCTGGACGAGCTTCTCCAGCTGGGCCTTGATGCCTCGCGCCGAAACGTCGTCGCCATCGGTGGTTGCGAGCCCCGACGAGAAGAAGAACTTGAGAGGCAGCACGCCGCGCGGAGTCTGAACGAACTTCTCGTTCGTCACCCTGCTCACCGTCGACTCGTGCATGTTGATGACTTCCGCCACTTCGCGGAGTGTCAGCGGCCTGAGAAACTGAACGCCCTTGTCGAAGAACTCCCGCTGCCGGTCGACGATGTAGTTCATCACCTTGAGCATAGTCTGGCGGCGCTGCTCGATTGCCTGAATCATCCAGTTGGCCGAGTTCAGCTTGTTGGAAATGAACTCCTTGTTCTCGCCCTCGAACTTCTTCTTGTCGCGGGCGATCTCCTGATAGGCCTTGCTCAGCTTGAGCCGCGGCAGGTTGGCGTCGTTGAGAAAGACATGGTAGACGCCGTCTATCTTGTCGACGATCAGGTCGGGAATGATGTAGTTCTCGTGAGCCGAGCTGAAGCGAAGCCCGGGCTTCGGGTCGAGCTTGGCTATCTCGTCGGCTGCTCCCTGCACGTCGCTCGCGCTTATCCCGAATCGCTTGGAGATCTCGCTCCAACGATGCGCGATGAGCTCGTCGAAGCAGTCGTGCACCAGCCGATAAGGCAGTGACTGCTGGAGGCCCGCCTCTCTCAGCTGGAGGAGAAGGCACTCCTGCAGCGTACGCGCTGCGATTCCCGGCGGGTCGAGGCCCTGGATGCTCTCCAGCATCGTTTCCGCTTCCTGGACCGTGTAGAACGGCAAATGTTCGGTGTCTCTCCCGGCTGCTTCAGCTACCGTTCTGATCATGTCATTGATCGACGTGACGACCTGTTCCACGTTGGAAGCGAGATATCCGTCGTCACCGATGTTTCCGACGAATTCGTCGGCCAGAAGCAGCTCGCGCGGTGTGAGCTCGAGAAGGCTGACCTGGTCGCGCAGGTGGTCGCTTAAGTCGCGCGTGGCAACAGTCACCGGCTCGTAGTACTCTTTCTCCTCATGCTCCTCGCGCCGGCCGCCGGCGGTGTCGAAGCCGTCGAGCAGAATTTCCTCCCAGTCGATCTCGTCTCCGCGATCCTTCGCCTCGGTCTGCTCGACCGATTCCGCCTCGGCCTGCTCTTCTTCCTCTTCCTCTTCCTCGACGAGATCGAGGAACGGGTTGTTCAGCAGCTCCTGCTTGAGGTGCTGCTGAAGGTCGAGCAGCGGCATGTACAGCAGGTCCATCGCCTGGTAGAGGCGTGGGTTTATCTTGAGTTCCTGGCGAAGCTGGGTGGACTGGCTGATGCCGGGCTTCACGTGGCGGCTCCGTCAACCGCCGGATGCGAAAAACGGTCTCGCAGGCGGGCCGTCAGCGTCGGTCCAAGATAGGCGTCAGCGACCGTGTCGTCGAAAACGAGGTCGCGCACCGTTCCCGAGACCAGGACCTGTCCATCGGACAAGATGTAGGCACGATCCACTATGTCCAGGGTCTGTTCCACGTTGTGATCGCTGATTAGCACTCCAATGCCTCGGTGGCGAAGCCCGGCGACGATTGTCTGGATATCATGCACCGCAATCGGATCGACGCCGGCAAACGGCTCATCCAACATCATAAATTTAGGGTCAGTTACAAGTGCCCGCGTAATCTCGAGCCGCCTCCGTTCCCCCCCCGAGAGCGAATACGCCTTGTTTTTCCGGAGTCTCTTGATGCCCAGCTCGTCGAGGAGCTTCTCGAGCCGCGCGTGACGTTCCGCCTTGGAGAGCGGCAGCGTTTCCAGGATCGCCAGAATGTTGTCCTCGACCGAGAGCTTGCGGAAGACGGAAGGCTCCTGCGACAGGTAACCGATCCCCAGCCGTGCCCTGCGGTACATCGGCATTCCGCTGATGTCCTTTCCGTCCAGGTAGATGTGGCCCTGATCGGCCTCGATGAGGCCGACAATCATATAGAAGGTTGTCGTCTTGCCCGCGCCGTTGGGTCCAAGCAGGCCGACGATTTCTCCCTGCTGCAGCCGAAGCGCAACGTCATTCACGACCGCACGCTTCCGATAGGTCTTCACCAGCCCCTTTGCCTCGAGAATGCTCCCCGACGGCGCCGGCCTTGCCAGCCCGATCGATGCGGTCGCGGCCGCATCGCCGTTTTGCCGGAATACCTCCGAAATCTCTCCTTTGATCGGCGCGACAGTATGCCACAGGGATTCGGAAAGTTGAACCCGGGCATCGACCTCGTCGGGGTCGGGCACCGGGCCAACCAGCGCGCCGTCGCCAACCAGGCGGGGAATGACCGACCCGGCCAGATAGCTGCGAACTTCATCCAGGCCCAATCGGCCGGCCTCGCGTTCGGCGTCCTTGCCTTCGGCGCGGAGCGCGTGAAGGTATTCGTCGCGGTACCTGATCGCGACGTCCTTGAAGCTCGCCGATCCGCTTGCATCGGCTTCGCGAATCACCGCGGCGAGGGCGAACGCGACGGAGCGCTCGCCCCCGGAAAATCGGCGGATGACTTCGCGGATATGCGGCGGAAACTCCTGCGGGCTCACGGAGCGTCCTTCCGGACTCGGCCGATGGGAAGCTTGGGCGAAGCCGCCGGCGCGGTCCGCTTGGGAGATGTCTGGGTAGCTCCCGTGGCGGGCTTCGCCGCCCCAGGCGGAGCGGGCTCGACATAAACTCCCGTCGCCTGGTCTACCACTTCCACCGTGCTCACTTCCCGATCGGCAAACAGCACGGTGATCACGCGCCCTCGCGCGTAGTTGATGTTCGGCAGACTCGCGATCTGCTTGCTGCCGGCGGGCTGCTGCGGCCTGGCGTTGCCGGCGATCTGATAGAATGAGCTCGCGTCGCCGGAGGCGACGATTCGCCGCGGCCTGGGCTTGCTCGTGGTGTCGCCTGCAGGAATGGTGTCGAACTCCGCCACGATGATCTCACCCTTCATCCAGTCCCGGTCGGTGGTGGCAAAATGGGCCGTGTCTGCCACGCTGTTTGCATAGGCTTTCCGTACCGCTCTCACTTCGCGGAGGCGCTGGCCGGGCATTACAGCATCTATCGAATCGGCGGTTATCTCTCTGTCTGGCGATACGGCGCGAGCCCTGCCCTTTCCCCACGCCATCACCCGCTCGAGCTTGTCGTTGCTCATCCGCAGGTCCACCGAATCGGACACGAGCTCGAGGTCGTCACTCAGCACATGACCATTCGGCGTCGCGAGTACCCGCTGGAGCACGCGGTTGCGCGAGTACAGATCGATTACGCCGCCACTCAGCGTGAACTTGCGGTCGCGCTTGCCCTCAACGGTCGGAGATCGCATCAACCGCGCAAACTCGCGCTGGCTGTCGAGAAATGCGGAGTCTCCCCTGGCCACCACGTCGGGGCGCGTTATCTCCACTCCTCCCGACGCGAACACGAGATTTTCCCCCTGAGATACTATCTGATTGGCTACAACGTTGACTGGCTCGCCAGCCTGGCCCGACGCGTTCCGCTGGATGAGTCGCATTGTGGGATGGCCGGTCGCGATGACGCTTGCCAGTGGTCTCGCCGGGGTCACGCGATAATAATCCACGATCGGCCCATTCATTGTAGTGCCGCTCTGAAGCGTTGCGCTGACGTTACCTTCGGCGTGGAGACGATCCTCGAGCTGAAAGTATGTCATCCTGTCGGAATCCACCTTCGCTCTTGTCTCGCGATAGTGAACGTGGCCGATGAGGTAGAGAACACTCTGGTCGCCGTAGTACTCGGAGCTGTCGGCAATGATGGTGTTGTCCTGGCCCTCGCAGCGATAGAGGATGCCGCCGCCCTGAAAAACGTTGTATCTCTTGCTCGGCAGCTCGGTCGCCGTGGTGCGCGTGTTGCCCGTCGGGGACTGGTACTGGAGCAGGCACTCACGCGGCGCCTGCGCCGACACTTGCGCCGATGCTTGCGCGGCGGCCAGCGCGAGGGAAAAAGCCGCGACAATTGCAAGGCGCGTTTTCATTGTCCGGGCAACGTCACCGTGCCGGTGGATCCGCTTTTCGTCTTCAGTATGCGCACATTCTGCATGTTGGGGTCGGATCGAAAGCCAACCCCTTCAACATGCCGTCCCGGCTCGGTGAGAACGAACGCGCTGTCGCTCGAAATCTGATTGGCCGCCTGGTCGTATTTGAGCTCCGGTGTGACGAGACGCCTCCCTTCCTCGGTCACGACGACTACGCTGTCCCGCGCGACCATGTTGCCGTAGCGGCTGTTGTACGTACCGCGCCTTGAAGTGAGATACGCGTCGCGGGCACCAGTGGTCGTGAAGAAAGTTGTTGCTACCCGCCGCAGCTCGACTCGCGTGTTGTCATCGAAGAAGTAGGCGGAGTCGGCATCCAGCTCGGCCCGCGAAAGTCCCTTGTCCGTGAGGTTGAACCGCGCGCCGAACATCACCTGGTCGGCGGAGTCGGCAAGTGCCGAGCGGCCCACCACCGGCGGTTGCGCCTTGTCGTCGCAACCCGCGAGCATGCCCGCCGCAACGAGACCCGCTGCCACAATCAGACTCATTGGCCTCATGCCACTCCGGCCCGCATCAGGTCGTGGAGATGAATGACGCCAACCAGCCGGCCGCCGTCCTCGACGACAGGCATCGAGATTATTCCGTGTTTTTCCATTCGATAGACAACAGCGCTTCCGAGCTCGTCCGCCTCGGCTAATCTGGGATTGGATGTCATTACGGCCGTGACGAGTATGGGGAGGACATTCTCCTCACGTTCCAACAGTCGCGTGAGATCCCCTGAAGTGATAACCCCTGCCACCTCTCCTTGGTCCCCGGTAATCACCGCGATGCCGCGCCGCTCCGCCAGCTGCACCACTGCCTCGCGCATTGTCGCTGAGGTGGGGAGTGCGGGCACGAGTGCGCCAGTGACCATCACGTCTCTCACCTTGGTGAGCAGCCGCCTGCCAAGGGAGCCGCCGGGATGGAGCCGGGCGAAATCCTCGACTTTGAATCCCTTTTCCTCGAGCAGGGCAACGGCGAGGGCATCGCCGAGTGCCAGCGCGACAGTGGTGCTCGTGGTGGGAGCGAGATCATGAACACAGGCTTCTTCACGCACCCAGCCGTCCAGGTGGACGTCGGTATGCAGCGCCAGGGTCGAGTGGGCATTACCGGTGATGGCGATGGTGCAGACGCCGAGCCGCTTGAGGTGATCGAGCAGCGAGACCATCTCATCCGATTCACCGCTTTTGGATATGAGGATGGCAACGTCCGAGGCACCGACGATTCCCAGGTCGCCGTGAATGCTCTCCGCGGGATGGAGAAAGGTGGCCGGCGTTCCCGTGGAAGTGAGTGTTGCGGCGATTTTTCTTCCAATGAGTCCGGACTTGCCAACCCCGGCGACAATCGCCCTTCCTGTTGACCGGGCGAGCACCTCAACCGCACGCGAGAAATTCGCATCGAGCCGTTTTTCGGTCTCGGCAAGCGCCTCGCTCTCCATCCGGATAACCTGGCGGCCGCGGTCGAGGATATCCTGCGAGTTCACTGCGAGACTCTCTCCCACACCCCAACGAGGCGATCGATCAGTCCCTCGAGGTCCGCCAGCGGCAGCATGTTGGGGCCATCGCTCGGAGCGTTGTCGGGATCGGGATGCGTTTCGATGAAGATTCCCTGCGCTCCCGCGGCCACTGCGGCCATTGCCAGATGAGGAATGAACTCGCGCGCGCCGCCACTCGCGCCGCCCTCACCCATGCCGGGACGCTGCACGCTGTGTGTGGCGTCGAATATCACGGGCGCATCGCAGCTCTGCCGCATTCTGCCGAATGACCGCATGTCCACAACCAGGTCGCCATATCCGAAAAACGTTCCGCGCTCGGTGACTGCTACCTCGGCCCGAGCCGAAGCGGGATGGGCGCCGCGAACCTTTTCCACGGCGCCCCGCATGCCTTCCGGATGCAGCCACTGTCCCTTTTTCACGTTCACCGGTTTGCCGGTAGCGCCTGCCGCCTGGAGCAGGTCGGTCTGACGGCAAAGAAAGGCCGGAATCTGAAGGGCATCGACGAATTCGGCCGCGGCTGCGCATTGATCGGGAAGATGCACGTCGGTAATGACGCGAAGGCTCGTTGCCTGCCGCACCCGGTCGAGTGCGGCCAGTCCTTCGACGAATCCCGGTCCCCGTGCGGCGCCCGCGTTCGAGCGGTTGGCCTTGTCGAAGCTCGCCTTGTAGATCACGCCGCCAGGCACGCGCGACTGGAGTCGCGCAAGCTCGGCGGCAATGCGCATGTTGAGCGCGTCGTCCTCCACAACGCAGGGGCCGGCGATGAGAAAGAGCTTGTCGGCCGGAAAGAGCTGGCTCACGCTATTCGGTTGTCTCGAGCACGGCCCGGCGGCGTTCCGAGCGCGACTTCCGGGCTTCGGCGGCCGCGGCGATGAAGCTCGCGAACAGCGGGTGCGGGCGCGTGGGTCGCGACTGCAGCTCCGGGTGGAACTGGCAGCCGATGAACCAGGGGTGAGTCTGAAGCTCCACGATCTCGACGAGCGACCCGTCAGGAGAGAGGCCGCTCAGGGTGAGACCATGCTCGACAAAGCGATCGCGGTAGGCGTTCGACACCTCGTAGCGATGGCGATGGCGCTCGCTCACCTGAGGCACGCCGTAGATCGCCGCGGCTCTGGTTCCCGGACCAAGGCGGCAAGGATAAGCGCCAAGACGCATCGTACCGCCCATGTCGGTCAGGTGTTGCTGGGATTCCATGAGGGAAATGACGGGGTCGGCGCACTCCGGAACGAACTCGCTGGAATGGCTGTCGTCGAGACCAATGACGTTGCGGGCGAATTCGATGATTGCCGTCTGCATCCCGAGGCAGATGCCAAAGAATGGAAGTCCGGACTCGCGGGCGTACCTGATTGCCTCGAGCATGCCTTCCACTCCGCGCACACCAAAACCTCCCGGAACAAGCACGGCGTGATAGTCGGCGAGAAGCTCCCTCGTTCGCGCGCGGTCGGTGAACATGTCGCTCGCGAGCCAGGAAATGTCCACACCGACATTGTTGGCAATGCCGCCATGAATCAGCGCTTCGTGGACGCTCTTGTACGAGTCGACCAGCTCCGTGTATTTGCCGATCACCGCGACTCTCACGCGGCTCGCGGGATTGATGATGCGGTTCACCATCTGCCGCCATGCCGAGAGGTCGGGTGCGCGCCGGCCCAGCAGGCCGAGTCGATGCATCACGCGCTCGTCCAGCCCCTGCTCGTGGAAGTCGAGCGGAATCTGGTAGATAGTCGGCACGTCACGGCTTTCGACCACAGCGCCGAATTCGACGTTGCAGAACAACGCGATCTTGCGCTTCACTTCCTCGGACAGGGCGCGCTCGCTGCGGCAGATGAGGATGTCGGGCTGGATTCCGATCTCCATCAATTCGCGCACCGAGTGCTGCGTCGGCTTGGTCTTCACCTCTCCGGCGGCGGCAATGAATGGAACCAGCGTCAGGTGGATGAAGATTGCGTTCTCGCGTCCGATTTCATGCCTGAACTGACGAATCGCCTCGAGAAACGGCAGTGACTCGATGTCGCCGACAGTGCCGCCGATCTCCACAATGACGACGTCGCTCTCGGGCGCCAGCCGCTTCATCGCGGCCTTGATCTCGTCCGTGACGTGGGGAATCACCTGCACGGTCGAGCCAAGGTACTCGCCGCGTCGCTCCTTGGTGATGACGTTCAGATAGATGCGGCCAGTGGTGACGTTGTTGGCCTGGGAGAGGGACCGGTCGATGAACCTCTCGTAGTGGCCAAGGTCGAGGTCTGTTTCCGCGCCGTCGTCGGTGACATAAACCTCGCCGTGCTGGAACGGCGACATTGTGCCCGGATCGACATTGAGATACGGATCGAACTTCATGATCGTCACGCGCATGCCGCGCTCGACGAGCAGTCGCCCGATCGAAGCGGCGGCGATTCCCTTCCCGAGGGATGATACGACTCCCCCGGTTATGAAGATGTAGCGCGTCTGCTGGCTCGGAGTCAGCTGCATGCCTACCGTCCCGCGATGAAAGCGTCCCACCGCGCGTTGGCGCGGCTCAAATCTTCTTCGGTATCAATTCCGGCGGCGGCTGGCTCCTGGGCAATTGCCACCCCCATCGGGATTCCTGCAGCGAGCGGTCTGAGCTGCTCGAGCCGCTCGGTGAGCTCGAGAACGTTCGGCGGGAGGGCCACCCACTGCTCGATCGCCTCGCGCGAGTAGGCGTAGACTCCAATGTGCTGCAACGGCTGGATTTCCGCCTGATCCACCCCATCCCGTGGAAACGGGATCGGGGCACGCGAAAAGTACAATGCCCGCGAATCGTCGCCGCGAACGACTTTGACGATTGCCGGGTCGTCCGCGATGTCCCACGATGCCGGTGATGCTGCGGTACCGAGCGGAAATTGCCCTGAAGAGACGAGCTCAGCGGCCCCCCGCACCGCGCCATGGCCGATGAACGGCTCGTCTCCCTGCACGTTCACTATCGTCGAGTAGCCGGCGAAGCGGGGACTCCTGGCCACTTCCGCAACTCGCTCGGTGCCCGAACTGTGGCTGTCACTCGTCAGCACGCAGTCGGCGCCTGCCTCACGAGCCACCTTGGCGACGAATTCATCGTCCGTAGCGACCACGCACGCGTCGCCGATTTCCATTTCAGCAACACGCTGCCAGACGCGCACAATGAGGGGGATGCCGGCCACCAGGCGGAGCGGTTTGCGGTGGAGTCGAACCGCTGCGAGGCGCGCCGGAATCACCACGAGCGTCCTCATCCATCACCCGGAATCGCGCGCCTTGATGCAAAAGTCACGCCAGTAAATATAGATGTTTCCGAGGGTGACAGCAATCGAAAAATCGGGAGCTAGAGCGAGATTCCGATTGAAAATGCGTGTTTTCGTGAGAACGCCGTCTTCTTGTAGTTCGGGTCGATGTGAAACTCCGCCTTGATAAACCGTACGCCGAAGCCCGCACCGATATTCTGAATGAAATCCGGCAAGGCGCCGATGCCGGCTGCGCCGGCGGCATACTGCGCACTCACGATCGGATTGCCCAGCAGGGGCAGCGCGATCTGCTCGATGGGAATCGAGTATTCCCCCTCGACGTACATCAGACGATCGCCGCCAAGGGCCAGCAGGTCGACCGTGGCGAGAGTACCCGCACCACCGAGGTACGCAAACCGCTGCGGAGGCGCCACGTTATTGCCCGGCGTGAAAACGGCGTGGCCGCGAAAATCGAAATGCTGGGCGCCAAACGTCGGGAACGACGCCTTGCTGGCGACG
>DATBZT010000093.1:0-3805 GCA_036513055.1 Gemmatimonadaceae bacterium
CGAAGACGAAGTATTTCGTCTGCGCGATTTGCGGCTACACGGCGGAGAAACTCGAGGCGGAACGCTGCCCCGTCTGCAATAACCCGAAGGAAAAATTTGAAATCATAAGTTGAAGAAACGGCGGGCCCGCAAATTGTTCCAGGTGGAACAATTTGCGAATCCGGACATGATTCTCAAATAAATTTTGACGGCGTCCCCGATGTCGGCTACAGCGGCGGTGCGGGTGGCGATATCGACATCGCGGTTCTCGCGGTTTTCACGCGGCACGTCGGCGGCTCAGCTATACTTTTGCGCTCCACTGATCGCCGTTCGCGCCGTCATCGCGGAGACCGAAATGCGTAATGCCGTTTGTGCTGTCCTCCTGCTCGTCCTTGTTTCGTTTACCGCTGCACAGAACCCGCAGAACCAGCCGCCCGATCCGTACAAGCCGGTGCTCGACCGGTTGCAGGCGCTTACCAACGTTCCGGTACACGACTGGAAGCACCATGCCGACGTCGCGCACCCGGAAGATGTGAACCTCGGCGACGCCGACTGGCCCGTGCTGCCGTTCAACAAGATCTATAACGACGGCCCGCAGGTACTGCGGCAGACGATCGAGATCCCCGAAACGCTGCATGGCTACAGCTTGCGCGGCGCGAAGGTGGTGCTGGATTTCCGTGTCACCAGCGACGAGCAGATGATGATGTCAGTGTTCTCGAACGGCGCGCTGGTCTTCCGCGGCAACGAAGACCAGCAGGAGCCGATCCCGCTCACGGAAAACGCTCAGCCGGGGCAGAAGTTCGTGATCGCGATGCGGGTTGGGTCGGCGCCCGGCATCGGCACGCGCGTTTACCGCTCCGAGTTGCGCATTACGCCGGCGGCCGCGCGTCCGGACCCAGGATTGGTTCGCGCCGAGATTCTCGCGGCGCGTCCGGTGATCGCGGCTTATCCGGACAGCAAGGCGGAGCACGAGCCGGTGGTGGACGCGGCGGTGAAGGCCATCGATCTGGCTGCGCTCGACAAGGGCGACCAGCAAGCGTTCGATGCCTCGATGCGCGCCGCGAATGCAAAGCTGCAGACGCTCAACCCGTGGCTCAAAGGTTTCTACATCCGCGCCACCGGCAACTCGCACATCGACATGGCGTGGCTGTGGCCTTGGACGGAGACGGTCGAAGTGGTGCGCGACACTTTCCAGAGCGCGCTCGACCTGATGCGCGAGTACCCGGACTTCACTTTCACCATGTCGTCGGCGCGCGCCTACGCGTGGATAGAGGACAAGTATCCCGCGCTTTTCAAGCAGGTGCAGGAGCGGGTGAGGGAAGGGCGCTGGGAGATCGTCGGCGGGATGTGGGTGGAGCCGGACCTGAATTTGCCCGATGGCGAGGCGCTCAACCGCCAGGTTCTTATCGGAAAACGATATTTCAAGGAAAAGTTCGGCGTGGACGTCAAGATCGGGTGGAACCCCGATTCTTTCGGCTACAACTGGCAATTGCCGCAGATCTACAAGCGTTCGGGAATGGATTACTTCGTCACGCAGAAGATTTACTGGAACGACACGACGAAGTTTCCGCACAAGCTGTTCTGGTGGGAGGCACCCGACGGCTCGCGCCTGCTGACCTATTTTCCGCACGACTACGCGAACTCGATTGATCCGCCGAAGATGGCGAACGATCTCGCGATGTACGCGCCGGCGATGAAGTCGAACGAAATGATGTACCTGTTCGGCGTCGGCGACCATGGCGGCGGGCCGACGCGCACCATGCTCGACCTGGCGACGAAGTTCATGGACCCGAACGTCGTGTTTCCGACGGTCAAGTTCGGCACGGCAATGGGATTCTTCGACGACCTGAACAAAAACCTGGCGAACCTGAACGTGCCGACGTGGAAGGACGAGCTCTATTTCGAGTACCACCGCGGCGTGCAGACCACGCAGGCGCAGACCAAGCGGCGCATCCGCGAGAGCGAGGAACTGCTGGAGAACGCGGAGAAGTTTGCGTCGATCGCCAGCCTGTTCGGCGACGGCGGCAAGGAAGTGGCGGCGGTCACGGGGCCCGGGCACAAGGTGTGTTGCGAGCAGTGGACGGGCTATCCGCAGGCGCAACTGACGGACGCGTGGAAGAAAGTGCTGTTCGACGAGTTCCACGACATCATGCCGGGGAGCGGCATTGCGGTGAATTATCGCGATGCCCAAATTGATCTCACCGAGGCACGGCGCAGCGCGCGAGAGGTGCAGGACACGGCGCTGCGCGAGATCGCGGCGCATGTGAAGACGGACGGAATTGGACCGAGGTTAACTCGATCCCCATTTACGCCGGTCCCAGTCGTCATTTTCAATCCGCTCTCTTGGAACCGCCTCGATATTGCAGAGATCGAAGTGCAAAGACCTATGGCCATAGGCGACTTCGGAGTATTTGACGCGAAGGGCAATCCGGTGCCGACGCAAGTGCTAGCGCAGGATGCGAACACAAATCGGGCCAAGCTGCTGGTGCAAGTGTCGGTGCCCTCCCTCGGGTACGCGACGTACGTCGTCCACATAGGATCTGTCGCGAAACAGACCTCGTCGGTGATCGCCAGCGACACAACGCTCGAAAACCAGTTCATCCGCATCAAGGTCGATCCCAAGACCGGGTGCATGACCTCGATCTTCGACAAGCGCGCCAACACCGAAGCATTGGGCGAGGCGGTGCAGCCGAAGACACCGTACGATGGGCCGCCGTATCCCGGCATGTGCGGAAACCTTCTGCAGGCCTTTGTGGACAAGCCCAAGGACTGGGATGCGTGGAACGTCGACGCCGAATTCGAGAAGCAGCGCTGGGACCTGATGCAGGCAGACGAGGTGAAGCTGGTCGAAAATGGCCCGCTGCGCTACGTGCTGCGCGTGCGCCAGCACTTCCAGAGTTCGAAGTTCACGCAGGACATCACCATGTATCCCGGGCAGGCGCGCGTGGACGTCCACATGTCCGCCGACTGGAACGAGAAGCACATCCTGCTTAAAGTCGCGTTCCCATTGTCGGCGCACAGCGACCATGCGACGTACGAGATTCCGTTCGGCTCGATCGAGCGGCCGACGACGCGCAACAACCCGCGCGAGCTGGCGATGTTCGAAGTCCCAGCGCGGCAGTGGGCGGATTTGTCCGATGCCATGCATGGGTTTGCGCTGCTGAACGATTCCAAGTATGGCTACGACGCGAAGGGCAACGTGCTGCGCCTGTCGCTGCTGCGCTCGCCCGCGTGGCCCGACCCGCATGCCGACGAGGGGCATCACGAGTTCACGTACTCGATCCTGCCGCACGCCGGCGGATGGAAGGATGCGGGCGTGGTGCAGCAGGCGTATCAGCTTAACTATCCGCTGGTCGCATTCCAGACCAATTCGCACAAGGCATCGTTACCCATGCCGCTGGAGGAGACGCAGTCGTTCTTCTCGGTCGATGCACCGAACGTGGTGATCACGGCGGTGAAGAAGGCAGAGGACGATGACGGCGTAATCGTGCGCTGGTATGAGTGGGCGGGGAAGCAGACGAACGTCCGGCTGAGCTTGCCCCGCGCGGCCGCGGCGGTGGCCGCGACGAACCTGCTGGAGCAGCCCGAGGATTCACTGATGGTGGACGGCAACGGAACGCAGGTCGTGGTGCCGACCAAGCCGTACGAGATCAAGACGGTGAAGGTGACGTTCAAGTAATTTCATCGCGGAGGACGCAGAGGGGCGCAGAGGAAACGAATGCATAGATCCTTCGCTGCGCTCAGGATGACAATCATCGGAACCCTCGTGAAATTAATCAAAGTTATCGCTTTCATCGCACTCTCGATTGTGGCGGCTGCACAGGAA
>DATBZT010000094.1:0-3189 GCA_036513055.1 Gemmatimonadaceae bacterium
CGAGGACCGTCACTGGACGGCAGGGGAGTGCCATACAATCCCGCATGGCGAACGCGGCCCACAACCCGCAGAAATCTGGCGAGTCCCCGGTCGTTGCCGCGCTTTTCGTAGACCAGAATGTTTCGAATGGCGGGATTGTTGGCGAGCAATTCCGCCCCATGCCCCGTCGTCAGGACGTCCACCGCGCCGCGTTTTGCGAGCTCGGCAATGAGTGGAGTGGTGAGTACGACGTCGCCCAGAAAGCTCGTTTGAACAACGAGCGAGGCCACGGCTCAGTCCACCTGGAGAACGGCCAGGAACGCCTCCTGCGGAATCTCCACCGATCCTACCTGCTTCATGCGCTTCTTGCCCTCTTTCTGCTTCTCGAGGAGCTTGCGCTTGCGCGAGATGTCGCCGCCGTAGCATTTCGCCAGAACGTCCTTGCGCAGCGGCTTGACCGAGGTGCGGGCGATGACCTTCTGGCCAATGGCCGCCTGGATGGCCACCTCGAACAGCTGGCGCGGTATGAGCTCGCGCAGCTTGTCGGCAATCTTGCGTCCCCATTCGTACGCCTTGTCGCGGTGGATGATCACCGAGAAAGCGTCCACCGGATCGCCGTTGATCAGCATGTCGAGCTTCACAAGGTCGCTGCGCCGGTACTCGAGAATCTCGTAGTCCAGCGACGCGTAGCCGCGGCTGATGGTCTTCAGCCGGTCGAAGAAATCGAGAATGATTTCACCGAGCGGAAATTCCCAGTCGAATTCAACTCGCGCCGTATCCAGGTACGTCATGTTCCTGTAGACACCGCGCCGCTCGGTGCCGAGTGTCATGATGCCGCCGATGTACTCCGCGGGCGCCATGATGCGCGCCTTGACATACGGCTCCTCGATATGGTTGATGATCGTGGCGGACGGCATCAGGGATGGATTCTCGATGAGGCGCTTCGTCCCATCGGTGAGGTACACCCGGTATTCGACGCTCGGCACAGTGGTGACGAGCTCGAGCTCGTACTCGCGGCCGAGTCGCTCCTGAACAATCTCCATGTGGAGGAGCCCAAGAAAACCACAGCGGAACCCGAAGCCGAGCGCTGTTGACGTTTCCGGCTCGTACTGGAGTGAAGCGTCGTTCAGCTGAAGCTTTTCCAGGGCGTCGCGCAGCATCTCGTACTGAGTCGTGTCGGTGGGATAAAGCCCGGCGAATACGAACGACTTGACCTCCTTGTAACCCGGCAGGGGCTCGCTCGCCTTGTTCGTCGCGTCGAAAATTGTGTCGCCCGCCCGCGTTTCCTTTACGGAGCGGACGTTGGCAACCACATAGCCGACTTCACCCGGCCCGAGCTCGCCGGTCTTCACCTGCCGAAGCTGGTTATATCCAACCTCCGCCACTTCGTAAACGGAATCGCTGGCACCGAAGGTGATCTTCGTTCCAGGGCGGAGGATTCCGTCCACGACGCGGACGCTGGGAATTGCGCCGCGGTACCTGTCGTAAAAGGAATCGTAGATGAGCGCGCGCAGTGGTCCGTCGGGATTGCCGGTGGGCGCCGGCACGCGCTTCACGACTTCCTCCAGCAGCTCGGCGATGCCAATACCTTCCTTGGCGCTCACCATAAGAATGTCGTCGGGGTCCACTCCGAGCAGCTCATGTACTTCCTGCTTGCGACGTTCGGGCTCCGCGCCCGGCAAGTCGATCTTGTTGAGCACGGGGATGATCTGGAGCCCGGCGTCGAGCGCGAGAAAGAGATTCGAGAGCGTCTGCGCCTGGATGCCCTGCGAAGCATCGACGACGAGAATCGCGCCCTCGCAGGCCGCGAGCGAGCGGGAAACCTCGTACGTGAAATCGACGTGGCCGGGCGTGTCGATGAGATTCAGCTCGTAGGTGCTGCCGTCGCGGGCGTCGTAGCTCATGCGGACGGCGTTGAGCTTGATCGTTATGCCCCGCTCGCGCTCCAGATCGAGCGTGTCGAGCACCTGCGCCTTCATCTCCCTCTTCTGCAGCATGCCGGTCGCTTCGATCAGGCGGTCCGCGAGAGTGGACTTGCCGTGATCGATATGCGCGACAATGCAGAAATTCCTGATATGATCGAGCTTCAAAGGAAGGATCCGGGCGCGGGAGGGACAACCTTCAAATATAACGGAAGGGGGGTGACTCCCTGTGAACTAATGCCTTTGGGCGTTCACCTAGAAATAGTCTTTCTAGGTGGCCTTTTTCGTTAATGATCGACGACTGGCGCCGATGCCGGTGGGATGAACGGAATCTGTCTCGGTGGTGGCGCTGCGGCCGGAGCCGGTGAGGCTGGAGGAGGCGGAGGTGGGGGTGGAGCTGGACGGGCAACAGGCGCGGAGTTTTCCCGGGGCTCGGACCGCACCACCGGAGCCTGGTAGCGCGGAAAAGTCCCAACCGGGGCGGGCTCAGCTCGCGGTTGCGGGCGGGGCTCGATTCTCTGCGGTGCTGGTTCGTACCGCGGCTCGCGGCGAGCCTCGGCAGGCGCCGCGCGCTCAATCCGGAGGCTCGAAGGCGAAACGTCTGCCGGCTCTGCGCGACGCGCGCGTTCCCGATCGCCGGCTGTTCGCTCTCCGTCTGCAGGCCGTCCCCGGAAAACGTGGGGCGCTGCATTTGCAGATTCGCTGCCGCTCGGGTTGGGCTCGGGCGCCTTCGGCTTCAGCCCTTCGTCGCCAACAGACGGGTCGGGAATGTACTCCCTGGGCGGACGCATTTTGGGAACAATCATCCCCGGTGTACGCCCCGTCGGCACCGGAGCCGTGGTCGGAAACCGGCCGACCAGATACGGCGAGCCACCGAATCGAGCCGAGGACCGGCAATAACTCACGGCTCTCGCCCCGTAAACCCTGAGGCACTCGAAATAGAGATCGTCGTAGCTCATGGACGAATATGGACGCGTCCGGTATCGGCCTCCACCAGTAACTTCGTACTGGATGTAGTCAACCGAGTACTCCGCCCGAGATGCAACCGTTCTGCTGACGAAACGGCTTACGATGGTGAACGGATCATCGTACTGACTCGTGGTAAGGCGCAGAGTGCTCCACCGGCCGCCGCTGCTCACGCCGCGATAGTCGAATGGCGTGTACGAGGCGATGGCAAACACGACGCCGACGCCGGGGGGCTCGTTAAGGTAGAACGCAACGTCGGCGGCATATGGGATTTCGTCATCGACCAGCAGATCGTAAGTGAACGCTCGCTGGACCGTTGGAA
>DATBZT010000095.1:0-3238 GCA_036513055.1 Gemmatimonadaceae bacterium
CTGAGTCCGCAAAGGTCCTCAGTCTGCAATCCTTTGGAAGTTGCTGACGCCCCTACTTGGCTCCCCTCTCCGAATAAACGGAATCGACCGTCGGCTTGAGTCCCCGCCAGACGTTGTCGGCCACGATTCTCTCCCCCTCAACGTTGGGATGCACGCCGTCATCCTGATTCAGCTCCGGTTTGCCGGCGACCTTGTCGAGAAGAAATGGCAGCAGCGTCAGTCGCTCGCTTTTCGCCACCGACGTGTACGCCTCGTGAAAGCTCGCCGTGTAGCGAACGCCGAGATTCGGGGGAGCCTCCATGGCCGCAAGCAGAATTCGAGCGTGGGGCTGCGCTTTGCGGATCTTGTCGACTATCTCCAGTAGATTCGCCTTCAAATCTCCAGCATCGAGCGCACGCAGCGCATCATTGCCCCCTGTCTCGAGAACAACTACGTCCACCGGCCGGCGGAGCACCCACTCGATGCGCCGGACAGCGCCCGCCGACGTCTCGCCGGACAACCCCGCGTTGACCGCGGTGATCGGCACGCCCTCGGCCGCCGATTTCGCGGCAATGAGCACCGAAAAAGCCTGCGACGGATCGAGGCCATAGCCGGCGGTCAGGCTCGTTCCGAAGAACAGCACAGTAACTTTCCCAGCCGTCGAGTCCTCGGAATCATTCCTGCCCGGTGGCGCGTTCGGCTTGACAGCGGTTGCCGCCGATTCGGCCGCAACCGTCTTTGCGCCTGCACCACCGTTCATATTTCTCTCCGGCTGACACGCTGCCGAAGCGCCTATTACAACAATCCAGAATTTCTTCATGCTCATTGCACAGGAAGTTACACGAGAATATCGCAGCGGAGACCAGAACCTCGCGGTCCTCAAGGATGTGTCGTTCAGCATCCCGCAGGGCGCCTTTGTGGCAATCGTCGGACCGTCCGGGAGCGGAAAGACAACGCTGCTCGGCCTCCTTGCAGGACTTGATACTCCAACGCGGGGCAAGGTGATCCTCGACGACAACGATCTCACGCTGATGTCGGAGAACGAGCGGGCCCGCCTCCGCGGCGAGAAAGTGGGGTTTGTTTTTCAGACGTTTCAGCTGATTCCGACGCTGACTGCCCAGGAGAACATCCAGGTGCCGCTCGAGCTCCAGGGAAATGACCGTGCCCAGGAGCGTGCCCGCGATCTTCTCGACCGCGTCGGGCTGAGCGAGCGCGGACATCATTTCCCCATGCAGCTCTCCGGTGGAGAGCAGCAGCGGGTGGCACTCGCCCGCGCCTTCGCGAATTCACCGCGCATCCTCTTTGCCGACGAGCCAACGGGAAATCTCGACGCGGCAACCGGCGCCCGCGTGTTCGACCTGCTCGCAACACTCAACAGAGATTCGGGCTCGACCATCATTCTGGTGACTCACGACGCCGCTCTTGCCGGCCGGGCTGGCCGCGTGATTCGCTTGAGCGACGGCCGCGTGGTGGCCGATAGCGGGGTGGCGGCATGACCGCGCCCGTTGCCGCGGCGCCCGGCCGCGCATCGCTGGCGCAGCTCCTCAGTCTCACCTGGCGGGAAAGCCGAAGCGCAAGGCGGCGCCTGTTGTTGTACATGTCCGCCATCTCGCTCGGCTCGGCGGCACTCGTGGCCATCGATTCATTTGCCGACAACGTCAAGACCTCGGTAAAGGACCAGTCACGCGCGCTTCTCGGGGGTGATGTCTCGTTTCGGTCGCGAAAGCCGTTCACACCGGATCAACAGGCCATCATCGACTCGGCCACCCGCGGGTCGGGAGCGCAATTCGCCAATGTCGTGACGTTTCCATCGATGGCGCTCGTCCCGCGCACCGGCGCGACGCGCCTTTCCCAGGTTCGCGCAGTGAGCGCCAACTATCCGTTCTATGGGGAGATCACGACGACCCCGGACGGCCAGTGGAAAGCGCTTCAGCAGGGGGCGAACGCGCTTGTCGATCCGTCGCTGCTCGCCGCCTTGAACGCGCGCATCGGCGACACGCTCACGCTTGGGTACGCGCGATTCCGGATCATCGGCACGCTCAAATCGGTTCCTGGTACGCCGGGGGTGGCCGAAATCATCGGACCGCGGGTGATCATCCCGGATCGATACCTCAAGCAGACGCAGCTGCTCGTGTTCGGCAGCACTGCCGAGTACACCACGGTCACCGGACTGCCACCCGGACGAGACGCTGACAAGATGGTCAAGCCGTTCAGGAAGCAGCTCGAGAAATCGCGGGTGCGCGTGACGACTGTCGCGGAAGCGGAGGATTCGGCCACGCGCTCCATCAATCAGCTCAGCCGCTTCATCGGCATCGTGGGCCTGATAGCGCTGCTGCTCGGGGGCGTTGGTGTGGCGAGCGGCGTCCGCGCTTACGTATCACGGAAGATCGATACAGTCGCCATTCTCCGCTGCCTCGGCGCCTCGAGCGAACAGGTTCTGGCGATGTACGTGGCGCAGGCAGCGGTAATGGGACTGCTTGGGGCGATCGTCGGCGCAGCGCTCGGGGTGGCGATACAGTTCGGCCTGCCGCTTGTCTTCAAGGATTTTCTCCCGGTGGACGTCACCGTCAGTCTCGAGCCGCAGGCG
Source organism: Gemmatimonadaceae bacterium (assembly GCA_036513055.1). Classification (GTDB taxonomy): domain Bacteria; phylum Gemmatimonadota; class Gemmatimonadetes; order Gemmatimonadales; family Gemmatimonadaceae; genus UBA4720. The sequence continues at coordinate 2,567 of DATBZT010000095.1, forward strand.
ATCATCACGGGCATTGCCATCGGTGGATGGATAGCACTCATCTTCGCGCTGCGGCCGCTGCTCGCTCTCCGCAATGTTTCGCCGCTGCAGACGCTCAGACGCGATGCAGATTCGCAGATTCTCCGGATGCGCTGGAACGACTGGCCGCGCGTGGCAGTGAACGTCGCGCTCGTTGCGAGCGTCGTCGCGATTGCACTCCTGCGGGCGGGCAACATGAAGCAGGGGATGTGGATCAGCGTTGCCACGGGCGGCGCCATAGCGATACTCGTCGCCGCGGCGGCGCTTCTCTCGTGGATTGCGCGAAAGACGCTTCGCACGAGATGGCCGTACGTCGTGAGGCAGGGCGTGGCAAATCTCTACCGCCCGGCCAACCAGACACGGTCGGTGGTGCTGTCACTTGGATTTGGCGCATTCCTCATCACGACGCTGTACCTCGTGCAGACCAATCTCCTCAGGCAGTTCCAGGTGAGCGTCGACGCGTCGAACGCCAATCTCGTTTTTTTCGACGTGCAGGAGGATCAGCGCCAGCCCATCGATTCAGTCATCCGTGCGCGAGGGCAGCGGGTGATCGAGACGGCGCCGGTTGTGACGATGCGAATCGCTTCGATCAACGGCAGGACCGTCGAACAGATTTCGGCCGACACATTGCGCGGCCGGCGGGGCGCGTCGGGC
>DATBZT010000096.1:0-16755 GCA_036513055.1 Gemmatimonadaceae bacterium
TCGGGGCGCGGCCAGCATGTCGCCCGCAACGTAGCCCAGCGTGGAGATGGCGGCTCCGGTGAGCACGAGCAGCTCACCTCCTCGGCCGAGAACCACCTTGGCGGCGGCGGCGAGCGGTGCCTTCGTGTTTGTCGCCAGCGCGGCGCCGAGTATTCCCTGCGTCACCACCTGAATCGCGATGTAGAGGAGCGCAACGACAAGGAGCGCGAGGAAGATGGCCTTCGGGACTGTGCGCGCGGGGTTCATTCGCCGCTCGGAATCAGCGCCGACTCCACGCCCATGAACGCGAAGATGAGAATGACGGTCGTGCGCGCGGTGTCCGTTGCGCTCGGCATGCCCGGCCAGACAAGGTTGGACGTTTTGATTGCGAACAGGCCGGCGACCACGAGAATGAGAACGGGTGCGAGCTTCCCCACCGTGACTGTCTGAACGACACCGCTGCCGATTTTCACGCCGCGGATGTTGATTGCCGCAAGTGTTCCGTAGAGGAGAACCATGATCGCGTCGCGCCCGACCGGGCTCCCCAGCGCCGGCGAAAGCTGAGCGAGTGAGTCGACAAACACATTCGCCACCGACGCGCTGGCGAGAATCGTCGACAGCCAGAGGCTGACGGCGACGAGAAAGCCGACGTACGGCCAGAACGCCTCTTCCGCGTAGGCGTAGGCGCCCCCGGACATCGACACTCTGCTGCCGGCGGCGGCAAAGCAAAGGACGATCAGACCCATCGCAACAACGCAGACCAGGTACACCACGGGTGCGGCAGCACCGACCTTCGCCGCGACCAGCGCCGGCAGAACGAAGATTCCCGCGCCAACAGTGTAGTTGATTATTCCCGCGGTGAGACCGCGCACCCCGAGCGCCCGAACCAAGCCTTCTTCTTTCACTTCGTCTCTTGCTTGACGGTCAGCCTGGCGTTGGCATCGGCCTGAACGCGAAGTCGGATCGCCTGGCGTTGCGCACGCACGGCTAAGCCGCGCACTGTCTTCACTTCCGACGTGAGCTTTACTCCGGGAGCGAGATCCCGGTTGAGACCCTTGGACAGCTGGTCGCGGCCTTTCTCCACGATGTCGCCCACCGACCAGCTCGCGTGCTGGCGGAAATAATCGCGGACGTCGTCGTGCTTGATCCACTCGAAGCCGCTCACCAGCAGGTTGGCGGTGCCGGTGTCGTAGTCGAGATCGGGGACGAACAACTCGTTGGTCGCCGGATTGTACTTCGGGGTTCCGACAAAGTAGATGCGGCCGGACGACGTACCGCGGAACTCGAGCTCGAGCGCCAGCTTTCCACCGCCCACGCCAAAGAGTCGAACGTGCCTGACGACGAGCGTCTGGCCCTTGCCCTCGACGATCTTGCCGACGAGCTGCTGCTCGAGCAGTCGCGTCGCCAGTGCGTAGTCGAGTATTCCTTCGAGAAGGATGTGAAGCCCATTCCCGACCGCCGCGGGATAGAGTGGCGGGAGGGGCGTCTGCGTAACCGGCGGCTCCCGTCCCGTGACGACGCGAGGTGACGCGGAGAACCCGAGAGCCGTGACGAGCGTTTTCCTGACGCCAACTGCCTCTCCCATTCTCACCGCGCTCGGATTGATCTCGAGCCACACGCTGTCGGTGAGCGGAATGGGCCGCTGGAGCAGATGCCACCAGTCCTCGAACCGCGTGCGGATATCGAGCGACGCAATTTTCTGGTCAATCATCGACCGCTTGCCGTTCAGAATGTTGCGTGTGGCGTCGACGACCCGGTCGGTGACATTGATGTTGAAGACCGTCACCCGGCACTGGTCCTTGTTGTCCGAGGAGTACGCTTCAATCCGTCCGATGCGCGTGTTTCCCTGAAGGCGCCATTCCGGCGTGATGCGGAGCGCGTCCGTGATCTCGATGCGGAGCCGCGGGCGCTCGCCGCCGATGCCGCACGAGCCGCTGACTTCGGGAACGACCGGCGCCTTGTACCATCCCTTGCCCGCGTAGTTGAGAACTGCCGTGATGTGTGCGACTTGTCCGTCGAGCGACACGCGGAACGGGTCCCGCGTGGCCTCGAACGCCACGTGCATCCTCGGCTGTCCGGGAACGTCGTGTCGCTCGGAGATGTTTCCAAATTTCTTCGGCACCGCCTTCTCCAAGGCTTGAACGACAGGTGAGAGGTCGTAAGTCAGCGGAATGTCGAGCGTCGACGATGGCAGCGCCGGAAGGGTGTCGGTGTCGGCCGTGACCGCTGGCGGTGGGGCGTTGATGTCCAGTTTTGCGGCACAACCGGATGCGATCGCCGCGACGATCGACAACGCGCAGCCCCCAGCGACTCTCTGCTGAAACGCAATGAGGCGGCGGGCCGTACTTGTTTTCCATACGGCCGTTGCTTGCAGCCGGGGGTGCGTTTGTGTTGGCAGATCAGTGCGTTGTTGAAGGCGCCTGAACCTGCCGCGGCACGCGGGGATAATCAATACCGCACAGCGAGTGACTCGCTATCTTTGCTGCACGACCAATTCACTGGAGCGTTCAATGTTCGGCCTCCTGCTCATCGCGATCGTCGTAGTGCTGGTGTTCTTTGCGATTGGTTCATACAACCGCCTGGTTTCGCTCAAGAATCAGGTACAAAACGCCTGGAAGCAGATCGACGTGCAGCTCAAGCGCCGCCACGATCTGATACCGAACCTCATCAACACCGTCCGCGGTGCGATGAACTTCGAGAAGGGAACACTCGAGGCCGTAGTCACCGCCCGCAACAGCGCCATCGCCGCGGCGAGCACCGGCAGCGTGCCGGCCACCGCTGCTGCGGAAACTCAGCTCACTGGCGCACTCAGTAGACTTCTCGCCGTGGTTGAAGCGTACCCTGACCTCAAGGCGACGGGCAACGTGGCCCAGCTCCAGGAAGAGCTTACAGCCACCGAGAACAAGATCGGTTTCGCCCGCCAGCTCTACAACGACACGGCGACGCAGTACAACACCGCGCAGCAGACATTTCCGACGATGCTCTTCGCGGGAATAGCCGGCGCGGCGCAGGTGCCGCTGTGGGAGATCACCGAGGAGACAGAGCGGGCGGTTCCCCAGGTCGATCTGTCGCTCGGACCGCCTGCGAAATGAGGAGCCGATAGACACCCACGCCATCAGCGAAGTGCCCGATGGCCAGTGACGCGGGAAACAGCAATCTTTTCGCCCAGCAGGAGGCGAACAGAAAGGCCAGCCGCCGCCTGGTCGCCGGGTTCATAATCTTCATTGCGTGGCTCGGATTCGGCGGCGACATCATCTGGTATCTCTGGTCGTCGAGCAATGCGTCGGCGAGAGCGAGCGAGGGTCTTCCCTACGCCGGCATTCACATCATCCCCGGCCTTGGCATGACGCTTCTGCTCATCGCAGGGGTCATGGCCTGGTGGGGATATCGTTTTGGCGCCACGTCTCTCGTGCACGCCACCGGGGCCACCGAGATCATCGAGCCGTCTACCGACGCTGAGCGGAGACTCGTGAATGTCATCGATGAGATGACGATTGCCGCGGGCGTCGCTCGTCCGCGAATCTGGCTCATCCCCGACCGCGCGCCCAACGCGTTCGCCACTGGAGTCCACCTGGGCGACGCGCACATTGCCGTGACACAGGGGCTGCTCGATAGCTGTACGCGTGAGGAGCTGCAAGCGGTGGTCGCCCACGAGATGGGCCACGTTGCCAATCTCGACGTTCGCCTGATGACGCTTCTCACTGCGCTCATCGGGGTTGTGGCCCTGGTTCACAATGCGGCTTTTCGATGGATGCGATTCGGCGGAGGCCCGCGCATCGGCGGGCGATTCCGCTCCCGCGACAACAAGGGCGCGGGTATTCTGGTCGTCGTGCTGCTCGTCGTGTGGCTCGTCAGCTGGGTCATCGCGCCGCTGGTGACGCGTTACATGGCGACGAAGGTCGGACGGTCGCGGGAGTTTCTCGCCGACGCGATGAGCGCGCAGTTCACACGCAATCCAGGCGCGCTGGCAGACGCGCTCGAGAAGATCGGCAGCTCGACGGACAAGCCCGTCGCCATCGCGCGAAGCTCGGCGCAGCTTTGCATCGTGGATCCCTTCCACTCCGTCTGGGGCGATCGCGAAGGACGTTTCGCCGATCTGATGGCGACGCACCCGCCATTACGGGAGCGCGTGGCCCGGCTCAGGGCGATGGCCTATCAGGCAGATGCCGGCTCGCAGATCGGAGTGCCTGCAACCGCCCCGGTGCTGACGCCGGCGCAGTCCTGATCGGGTTTCAGGGTACCGTCTCGATTTTCCAAAGGCCGTTCAGCATGTCGGAAGCGTATATCTTCGCCCCAACCGACTGTACGCCCCAGACGTACACTGGAAATCCAACGTCAGCGAGCCCGCGCCCGAGCTCGCGTGACATCTTGCCGAGATCACAGCGACCGTCGGAGCTCTTCATCGTCGCATCGCAGCCCCCGAGATCGCCGCGGACGTCGAGCGCGGTGACGCCGGCGTTGTAGAACGCCGCGAAAAGAATTCCGCGCGCTTCGTCCATCGAGAAGTTGTGCGTTCCCGCGCCCGGAATGTCGAAGAATGCGACTTCGCGCGGAGCGGTCAGATCGGAAACATCCACGACATGAATGTCGCCGATTGCAGAAGAGCCAATCGAGCCGGAGCCTTCCTCTCCAACGAACGCATACCGCTTGTTGCCGGACGCGTCGTGATACCACCAGATGTTGTGAACCTTGCCACCGACCGTTCTCGCGCTTCCCAGCAACACCGGGTTGGCAACGCTGCCGCCCTTTCCTCCGCCTCCGATGTCGAATATCGAGATGCCGTCGTTCCAGAGAGCGGTCATCAGAATGCCCTCGCGAACGTAAACGTCGTGGACGTATGGATTGCCCATTGTCCGCACGAAGACTTGTGTTGGCGAGGCCGGGTTGGACAGGTCCACGATCACGAGCTTTGCCGCCTGGCCACCGCCGGGATCGATTGAAAGGAATGCGTACAGCTTCCCATTCACGCGCTGGACTTCCGCGGTGTGAACGCCCGGGGTTGTGTCGCCGTTGCTGAACCGCGAGATGAGCTGAGGTTTCAGGGGATTCGCGAGATCGTAAATTACAATCGACCCCGGCGTGAACTCGGTTGCGACGACGAGCAGCTTGCCGTCGTCGGATACCTGGATGTCGCCAAGCGTCGTCGCGTCAGCAACGAGGATCGAATCGACGAGCACAGGCGCGGGTCCGGCTACGTTCCAGATATTGACCGCATTACCGCGAGTGACTCCATTCGCCGTGGATCGCGTTCCCCAGGTGGTCGTGTAACCTACGTCGCCGCGAATCCACAGCTCGGCGGTGTAGCGATCCGGCACCGCCCCCTGTCCGTCCACATGAAGGGCAGGTGCAGACGGGGGCGGCGGTGACGGCGGGGCGACAACGGGATCGCTGGCGTTGCAACCGCCCGCTGCCGAAAGCAGGGCGAGCAGGACAACGGGAGCATGCCGGCGATAGCCCAGACTCATCGGGAATCCAACTCGGTCAATGACTCCCTTCGGACACCGCGCTCATGGGAACGGTTCCCGGCATTGCCATGCCCGTCATGTTTCTCGCTGCGGCGCCATATCCTCCGGTGCGCTTGTGAATCATTCCGATGGTGTACGCGACGCCGACAGAGAAGCTCCACATTCTATCCGATCCATAAAATGCGCGCGGGTCGAATCCTGACGGCGTGGCAAGTGCCGTCGCGTGCTGCCTCGCAACTTCGATGAAAGGCGTCAGCGTGCCGAATCTCGACTCGTGGGCGATGGCGCTCAGCCGCGCCGTAGCAATGTCCCATCGCGTGCGGCCGAGGATACTGAAATCCGGAGGGGGCCGCGGAGTGCGGAACGGATTTGCGAGACGCTCCTCCTCCGGCCGTTCCGTTCGCTCGAGTCGCGCGGCAAAGGCGACTCCCATGTGCCGCACTTCCCCTTCGGCAAGCATCGAGGAATAGGAGAACACGCGCGATCCCGCGTCATAATCGGAGCTTCGTCCCCACTCCACGAGCAGATACTGCTGCCACTCCACGAGCTTTCCGCTTGGCGCGCTATCGTTCGAATCCATGTCGCTGCCAGCGCTCATCGACATTCCCGGCATTCCGGGCATTGGCGGCATCACGCCAGCCGGGACGCTTTCGTATCGAAGCGAGACACTGAGTTTTCGCTGATCGAGCCCGCCACCACGCGGCACCTCCGGCGATTTGACCCGAGCGGTGCTCGCCTGCATCTCGAGTTCCGGCGTCGGCAGCAGAGTCGCGCGGCCGGCCCACGAATCCCACAGGCGGTTTCGGTTCGGGAGGTCCGACGGAGACTCCGGCTCGTCGCCATTGAATCGTGCTGCCTCGACCAGAACGGGTCCGCGTCTCACTGCCGCCGTGGCAAGAAGCCGCTCGACGATCTGGGAGATATGATGATTGATCGGATACTTCTCGAAGGGACGCACCATCGGGTCGTCGCTGCCGTAAGGCACGAACCCCTTCCCGAATGCGAGGGAATAAGCGGTTTCGCTTTCGGTGCCGGACACGCTTGCCACAAGCTCGTGCAGGTACGTGTGCGGGTGCCGGCGGTCGATATATCCTTCGCCCGACATCCCGGCGTCCAGCTCGCCCCGCTTGAGCGTGATTCCCTCGAAGTCCAGCATCCCCTCGACGACAATCCTTCCGCCCGGCGCGGTCAGCGATCCCATCACCATCGGCTGCGTCAGATAGCCTTCCGTGAGGGCGCGATTGGCGTGAGCGGGCGACGCACGCGTCACGACGCCGATCGCCTGTGCGCCGAGCGTCCACTGCAGACTCGAATCCGGCTTCGCACCTCCCATCGGCCGCTGCATTGGCTCCTGTGCGCGGGCAGCAGAAGCAATCACCCCCGCGACGCAAACCGCGGCCAGCGCGCCGCGCGCCATTACAATCGCGTGCTCGGCGCTCGAACGGCTTGCGCGAGCTCTTCGCGCGGCGAGACCTCCTCCGGCGTCAGGTCCTCGCCCGGATTGATGAATCGATCGTGCTCGAGTCCGTATTGACGGTCGTACAGCTGGCGGTAGCGGCCGCGGAGGGCAATCAGCTCGGCGTGCGTGCCACGCTCGACGATTTCTCCACCCTCGAGGACGAGAATCTGGTCGGCGCTTTCGATGGTCGAGAGGCGGTGGGCGATGACGAATGTCGTTCGCCCGCTCCGCAGCGAACGAAGTCCGTCGCGAATCATTGCCTCGCTCTCGCTGTCGAGGCTGGATGTCGCCTCGTCGAGCAACAGAATCCGCGGATCGGCAAGTATTGCCCTGGCGATCGCGACTCGTTGCCGCTGTCCCCCCGAAAGCTTCACTCCGCGCTCACCGACTATTGTCTCGTACTTGTCGTCGAAGCGGTCGATGAACTCGTCGCAGTGGGCGATCCGGCTCACTTCCCTCACCTCTTCGTCGGTCGCATCCGGACGCGCGAACGCGATGTTCTCGCGAATCGTTCCGTCGAACAGAAAGTTGTCCTGCATCACAACGCCGAGCTGCGATCGGAAATCGCGCAGGCGCACCGACGCCAGATCCCGGCCATCCACCAGAATCGTGCCGCTGTCGGGGCGATTGAATGCCATCACCAGCCCGAGAAGCGTGCTCTTGCCCGATCCGCTCGAGCCAACGAGAGCCGTTGTCGAACCCTCCGCTGCACGGAATGAGACATCGCGCAGGACCGGCACGCCGGGCGTGTACGAAAATGTCACGTGATCGAACTCCACCGCCCCTTCCACTTCCGCCAGCGGCGCGCGCTCAGCGTCGTCCTGATCCTCGGTGCGCATCTCACGAATCTCACGAATGCGGTCGAGACCGGCGAATGCCTCGGTTATCTGCGTGCCGATGGAAGCGATCTGAACCAGCGGAGCAGCCACCATGCCGATGAAGAGCATGTACATCAGAAATCCACCGGGCGTCATCGCGCCGGCAAGAATCGAATGTCCGCCGACGATGATCATGATCACGCCGATGGCGCCCACGACGAGTGTCGCGCCCGCGCCGACGATCGAGCTGCCGGTGATGGTTCGCGCGACGTTGTCGAACAACCGTTCGATTCCTTCGGCAAAGACCCGCTCTTCGCGCGCTTCCGTGACGTAGACCTTCACTATCCTCACACCGCCGAGAGTCTCGGCGAGACGACCGGTGACTTCGGCGTTGATGCGTCCGCGATCGCGGAAGAGCGGACGCAAGCGCGCGAACGCGACGGCCATCATCGCTCCGAAGGCGAGGAGCACGAAGATCGTGATCGCCGTCAGTCTCCAGTTCAGATAGAAGAGAACGCCGAGGCCGACGACTGCAGTGAGGATTCCCCCGACCAGCTGAATCAGTCCGGTTCCGACAAGATTCCGGACACCTTCCGCATCGGTCATGATGCGTGAAATCAGCACGCCTGTTTTGGTGGAATCGAAATAAGAAACGGGCAGGTGAAGGACGTGCGACTGGACATCCTCTCGCATGTCGGAAATCGCGCGTTGGGCGGCGATGCTCACGATCTGCGACAGAGCGTAGGTTGTTATCGCCTGAATTATGACAGCCACGGCCGCCCCAATGGCCAGGGGCACGAGAAGGTCGGCGCGGTGCTTTCCGATGACATTATCGAGAAAAAACTTGGAGCTCCCTGGAATGACGAACCCCGCGCCGCGATTCACGAGCATCAGTGCCAGTCCGATTGACAGCGATCGGCGATGGCGCCGGACGAGCTCCCGTGCTTCGGCCCACGCCCGGTTGTAATTGATCTTCTTCGAAGGCTTTGCTGCCATTTGACCCGTGAAATCCGTTTGAGTTCTTGAATCTAGTATGGAGAGCGTAACGCGTTGCCGATTAAGCGCTGAGCCTTGAGGGTTGGTGTTGATGGTTGGGCGTCGAGCGTCACCCTGCCGGCGAACCTTTAAAGGCGCGCTGCAGAAGAGTGAGCACTCCTTCGCGGGTCACCGGACGCGGATTCGGGTATGGGCGCTCCACGGCGAGATCCGCGGCGCGCTCGAGGTCGTCTGAACTCAATCCGATAGCGGCCAGCGATTCCGGCGTTCCCAGACGGCGCTCGAGGTCGTAGAGCGCGCGCGGAGCAGGACTCTCGCCAAGGGCTCGCTCGACCGTCCGCATCGCTTCACCGGCCGCACTCATATTGTATGCGGCGGTGTACGGGAGAAGCACCGAATGAGTCTCGGCATGGGGAAGGTTGAAGCTGCCGCCGAGGGTGTGGCAGAGCTTGTGGTGAAGCCCCATCTGCACGGCACCCAGCGCGGAGCCGGCAAGCCAGGCGCCGTACATCGCCTGCGTTCGCGCGGCGAGATCGCGGGGCGAGACAGCGATCGCCGGCAGCGACGCGGCGAGCGAACGAATGCCTTCTTCCGCCATCCACGAAGTCACGGGGTTCGCGTCCGGCGCGTACAACGCCTCGACACAGTGGGCAATGGCGTTCATGCCGCTGGTGGCCGAAACTGACACGGGGAGATCCAGGCTCAGCTCAGGATCATAGAGCACCGTGCGAGGCTGCACCCGCAAATCCCGCCCCGTTCGCTTGGCTCCGTCCTGCGTGAGGCCCCAGAGAGGAGTCATCTCGGAGCCGCTGTAGGTCGTGGGAAGCGCGATTATCGGAAGGTCAGTCGTCAGCGCGATTGCCTTGGCGGCCCCAATCGCCGAGCCGCCGCCGACGGCGAGTATCGCATCGGCGCGGTGGGCGCTCGCAGATTCCCGCGCGTCCTCGGCGACCTTTCCGGGAACGTGGACTGCCGCTCCGCCGAAAGTGCCGGCGACCCTGCCGGCAAGCAGATCCCGCGCGCGGCCGAGCAGCTCCGACCTTCCCGGTGTCCCAACGATGAGAATCCGGCTGACACCGAGCAGGTCAACCTCCGCCCCGAGCCTCGCGATGCATCCAGCCCCGAACACGACTCGCGACCGAGCCGGCTCGAAAACGAATTCCATTTACGCGGCGCCGACGACCGCCGCCATCATCGTCCTCACTGTGCTTACTTCGTCGTCATTGACGAGGTGACCCATTCCGGGATAAAGCCGCATCGTGACGCTCGCTCCCATTTCGCCCAGGATGCGCGCCGAGTCCTTCACTCGCTCTGCGGGAATGTGGGAGTCTACATCGCTGCAGCCGATGAAGATCGGGGTGCCGGCGAACGATCCGGGATAATCGCGTGGCGTTTCATCCGGCCCGATGAGTCCGCCGCTCAGCCCGGCAACGCCGCCATACCTGCGCGCGTTTCTCGCAGAATATTCTAGAGACAGACAAGCGCCCTGCGAAAAGCCGAGCAGTATCGTGCGCTCCGGTGGAATTCCGGCCTCGGCGATTCGAAGCAGGACATCGGTAATTGCGGCGATGCCGGACGAGATGCCGGGCTCGTTGCTGGGGATGGGAGCCAGAAACGAGTTCGGATACCAGGTGTTCCCGTCGGCCTGCGGCGCCAGGTAGGCGAAGCCCGGAGTGTCGATTGCCGGAACGAGCGACAGAATGGTCTCGGCCGTGGCGCTTCTTCCGTGAATCATCACCATCGCCGCGATCGCGGATTCCAGTTTGGTGCCGGCTGTTCGAACCGGCTGCCCCTGGTGCGGTGAAGCGGCTCCGTCCCGGAAGCTGGTTGGAGTCATCCGGCGACAGTCGTCTCCGCTTCCGCGGCCGTCTCACCCGCACCGGTGGTGGCGCGAGTGCCGGAGTTACCGTTCACATTCCACGGCGCAACCGACACTGGCTGGAGCGCTCCCTCGAGCCGGTCGCGGCTTCGCGCCAGCCATGGCGGCAATTGAAGATTCTCCCCAAGCGACTCGAGTGGCTCATCCACTGTGAAGCCGGGGCCCAGCGTCGCGATCTCGACAATCTGACCGTCTGGGTCGTGCATGTAGATGCTCTTGAAGTAGACCCGATCCATCACCGACGTCACCTGCACTCCCGCCGACATAAGCCGGTCCCGCCACTCGAGCTGAGCATCGTCGTCCGCCACGGCCACCGCGAAATGATGAGTCTGACCAGCGCCCATTCGAACAGGCTTTTCGCGCGAGGGGTCGCGCTCGAAGTATGTGACCAGCGTCCCCGGGCGCCCATCCCCAACCCCCCAGTACCAGTGGAATGACTTCGGGTCGTCGAAATTGTTCGTGCGCTTGACCAGTCGCATTCCAAGCAGCCCGCCAAAAAAATCCTGGGTCCGCTCGATGTCATTTCCGATGGCCGTAATGTGATGAAGGCCAAACTCGAGCCGCATATTGGGCATGATTTCGGGAACGGGCTCGGGCCAGTTGATCGCCTGAATCTTCGCCTTGTCACGGTTGCCGGTGAGCATCTCGGCCGGCGGCGTCCGGTGAGTCGTGCCAAGTGATTCCGCCGGCTCATCACGAGTCCATCCCGGCCCACGTGTCGCGATCTCGACGATCGTGCCGTCGGGATCGCTGATGTAGATGCTGGTGAAGTAATGGCGGTCGAGCGGGCCGTTCACCGCAATTCCCAGGTCGGTGAGCCGCCGCTTCCACATGAGCAGGCCGTCGTAGTCCGCCACGTGGAAAGCGAAATGATGCGTCCCACCAATTCCCGGAGCGCCGCGCGTCGCATTCGGCCATTCGAAGAATGTCACCAGCGACGACGGCTCGGCGTTTTCATTGCCGAAGTAAAGATGGTATGTGCTCGGGGCGTCGAAGTTGACGGTCTTCTTGACCAGCCGCAGACCAAGGACGCGGGTGTAGAAGTCGGCGGTTCGCTGCGCTGATGCGCAGACTACGGTGATGTGATGGAGCGAGAGGATGGACATCTTCTTGGGCCTTCCTTTGGGGGGCGGTACCAAGTCAAATATGCGGCAATGTCACTGGCTGGAGAACTGCACCCGCAACCCGGTACCTGCTACCCGTGCCCGCTGACCGCTAACCGCTGACCGCTGACCGCTGACCGTCTCGCGTCAGTCGCCCAGGGCGTACTGGGGCGGCCCAAGGGAATCGCGTGCAGTTCCCATTAATCAGACTGCAGTTCTCGCTGCCTCGGTGTCTCGGTGGCAAATCAGAACTGGAAGTAGATGAACGGGCGCGTGTGGACCGGAGAAAAAAGGAACAGCCCGAAGAGCCAGATGGTGAGAACGAACGCACTCACAAATCCCGGCCTTGGAAGGAGCATGTACAACCCCGCGGCACGATGGGGCCTCAGCCCAATTCCACGCCCGGCCGCGTCATAGATCCGAGACGCAAAACCAGGAGCGGGAACCCACTGCTCAGGCGCCGTTCCGGTCTTCTTCTCCTGTGACGCAATCCACATCCCTGCCGCATGTGCGGCGACGACGAGCGGAAGGACCAGGAACAGCGGCAGGTAAACCCAGGTTGCTCCGCCCGGCTCGAGGCCGGCGATCTTCTTCAGCATCAGCATTGCCGTCGAGAAATCCGGCGCGCGGAAAAACACCCACGCCAGGCACACGAACGAGTAGGTCAGCAGCCAGCCGACGACTCCATGAAACGGCCGTCGCTCATGTGACACGTGCTGCGACCAGAGCTTGTGAACAGCGAGCCCGACCCCATGAAGCAGGCCCCACACCACGAACGTCCACGCCGCACCATGCCACAGGCCGCCGAGGAGCATGGTGATCATCAGGTTTATGTAGGTCCGACGCGCACCCTTGCGATTCCCGCCGAGGGGGATGTACAGATAGTCGCGCAGCCATTGGGAAAGCGTTATGTGCCAGCGTCGCCAGAACTCCGTGATCGACGTCGCGATGTATGGCATGTTGAAGTTCTCGGGCAAATCGAACCCGATGATTCGCGAAACGCCTATCGCCATGTCGGAGTATCCCGAGAAGTCGCAGTAGATCTGCAGCGAATACGCGACGACCGCTGAAGCGACGGTGAGCTGCGAGTACGCCTCGGGTGCGGCGAACACAGGGTTCACAAGCGTTGCCAGCCGGTCCGCCACGAAGAGCTTCTTGGTCACGCCGAGGAGAATGAGCTGGAGGCCGATCATGGCGCGTTCGCGCGACGGCTCGAGCTTTCGGTCCATCTGCGGCAGGAACACCGACGCCCTCACAATAGGGCCAGCTACCAGCTCGGGGAAATACGAGACGAACATCGCGTATCGCCACATGCTCCGGCACGCCGGTATCTCGCGCCGGTATACATCGATCGTATAGCTGAGCGTCTTGAATGTGAAGAACGAAATGCCGAGCGGGAGCGCCAGCCCGAGCGGCACTGTCGTAACGCCGATGAGCGCACCGATCGAGTCAGCGAAGAAATCCGCGTACTTGAAGTACCCGAGCAGTCCAAGATTCGAGACGAGGCTCAGCATCAGCCAGCGTTTCCTGGCTGCTGGATCCTCGCTGTCCTCGATTCGAGCAGCGCATGCGAAATCGATGAGGCTCGGCGTCGCGAGAATCAGCAGGTGCCAGGGCGTGTGCGAACCATAGAACACGCCACTCGCCACGAGGAGAAGGGCCTGCCGCGACGTGCGACTGGGCATGAGCCGGAGCCCGGCGAGAACGAGCGCCAGGAAAACAACGAACTCCCACGAGATGAAAAGCATCCTGCGAGTTTTTTACCGCTCGGCCAGTTGGGATGTGTTCCGCGGCATGGTCGGTCCGAGCTCCCGCCAGATCTCCCGGCCGACGAGCTCGTGACCCATTGCGTTCATGTGGCCGACGCCGAGCGTGGTCGTGGAAAATCCGCGAACGACGTACCCTGCCCGACGCGCGGCAAGCATCAGCGGGCGCATCGACACGCACCGGACATGCTGCGCTGAGCAGGCGGTGAGAAGGCGCTCTTCTCCGGCGTCCGGCTTATACCCGCCGGCTGCTCTGACGTCGGCTGTATAAACAATGAGAAGATTTTGCCCGAATGCGCGGGCCAGCGCCTTTACTTCGACTCGAGGTACGGCCGCCACCAGCGATGCCGCTGGCGTGGTGCCGTTTGTTTCAGTGGGCGGACTGAGCCATGGACGCAGGCTTTTCGGCGCGCGCTCGACGACGCGCTGCCAGCGGATACGAGCAAGCGTCGCCAGAGTGAACCGGTGATGAACCGAGGCGGCGAGTGGATCATCTCGTCGCGGGCCTCGCACGAGCTGAGCGACATCGTTTCGCCCGATGCGCATGCGGGGAAATTGGCGGTTAAGGGGATCGGGACCGAGGTCATCGCCATCGAGCACGATCACCACCTGCGATGGATGCCAATGCTCCATGACGTCGTGGGCGACCATCAAGTACTGCGGCGGCGATGCTCCCCGCCATCCATACTGCCGCACGTTCACGGGAGACCGGTCCCGCCGTGCAAGCCGCTCCACCCACGCGCCCATTGTCTGCGTGTCGCCAACTTCGCGCGCCACCACATGCGAGTCGCCAAGGATCACGACGAGCGGCGCACCGGCAACTACTGGATTACCCGTGAGGCGCGCACCGGCACTGGAAAAATGAGATTCAGCGATTCCCTCTTCGAGCTGCCGGCTCGTGACGACCGGAGCGCCGAATGAATCGGCAGCAGGGCGAGCCTGCGGCGGCAGGTCCGCGGTTGCGAGCGGACGCAGGCCAACCTCGAGCACCGCCAGCGCAGCGACGACTCCGCTCATTGTCAAAATGGTGCTACGGAAGGCGGTTCTCACATCATCAGGACTGACTTCCCGCTATGGAAGCAACGTCCTGCCCTGCCCTGCTATTGGCTTTCAGGCAAACAAGAAAAACGCCCCGTCGTGAGCGAGGCGCTTCTTAAGAGGTTCTGGTCCGATCTACAGATCGTACTTGACGGCGGTAACGTCCACGCGAACGGTGCGGTTACCCTTCGCATCGCTGTCGACAACTACCGATCCCGTCGATTGATCAACCGTCGCCAGCCGTTGATTCGTGAGAACCGCGGCCCTGAACGAGACGCTCACGATCTTGTCGGTGGCGCCAAAGGGCGGCTCGAAACGAGGCTGGAAAGTGCCCGTCTCGAACTGTTTCTGAAACGAGTTGCCGGCAAACAGCACCACGAGATCGCCGTCCGTGCCATCGGGGGCAGCAACCCAGCAGCCGACCGCATGGTATCCATCATTCTCGAGGTTTCCGGAGAATGCCGGCAGCACTACCCCCCGCACCTGGCCGATGGACGTATAGGTCTGGCCCAGGGTCTCGACCGTACACCGGTTGTCTGGAGTGATAGTCGCGCGGAGCGTTACGGATGCGGGCTGGACCGGAGCAGTGGTTTCCTTCGCGCAGCCTGCGAGCACAAGCGCCGCGGCGATGGATGAAAAGCCAAAGTGTCTCATGCGGTAACGAATGAAGAGGACAACAGAAAAAGGCCGGCGAATTGCTCTTCTGTCTATGACAGACGAGCGGCCGGCCCGCGGGTAACGCTGACGCCGAATGGAGTACTGCGCCAGCGACGCTCAGGTTCCGGCCCGCGTGCGGGCGCGCAGCGACATTAAATCGGGAACCCTGCGGAATCAATAAAGACTTTCGGACCGGCCGGGGAGCACTTGGAATAACGTTGACATTGGTGTTATAACACATACATTTCGGGTCATGACACTGCGCCTGAAAGACGAGCTCAAGCAGTCCAAACCGTTCGGCAGCCTGGAGCAGGAAGCAATGCTCAGCATCCAGCGAACCAACGCCGTTCTCGGCTACTCCGCAATCGAGGCGCTCAAGCCGTTCGGCGTGACGCCAACGCAGTACAACGTCCTGCGAATTCTTCGGGGAGTGAGGCCCGCCGGGCTCTGCCGGGAGGACATCCGGTCGCGGCTGATCGCAGAAGTCCCCGACGTGACACGACTCCTCGACAGGATGGAGCAGGCCGGACTGGTTGTCCGCGAGCGCGACACCCTCGACCGCCGGCTGGTGACGACGCGCGTCACCCCCAAGGGATTGCGCCTTCTCGACGATCTCGATGGCCCGGTCGAAAAAGTGCACCAAGAACAACTGGGTCACCTGAACAAGGCGGAGCTGCGATCGCTGATCGCATTGCTCGCCAAAGCGCGACGGAGGAACGACAAGTGACGGCAAACGATCTCAAGACCGGTGGGGCGCCTCTTGAAGGAATCGGCAAGAGTCGCAGCCAACTTCCATATGGAGTCGCGCCAAAAGGCTATCGGCTCCCGGATGCCACGCGACTGGGTCCGGTGCGGCTTCAGATTGCCGACCTCGAGCGGTCGCTGGCGTGGTACGAGCGGGTGCTGGGACTCCGCGTTGCCGGTCGAGCTGCCGGCGGCGCTTCGCTTGCTCCTCATGACGATGAGAACGTCATTGTTGAGCTGCGCGAGCTTCCCGGCGCGCGGCCGGTGTCCCGTCGCGGACGGCTTGGACTCTACCACTACGCCATTCTTCTCCCCGATCGCGCTTCACTCGGACGCTTCGTCGCGCATCTGGCCGAGATCGGCGCGTATGCGGGGATGTCCGATCACTTCGTAAGCGAGGCGCTCTACCTCACCGATCCCGACGGGCTCGGCATCGAGGTGTACGCCGACCGCCCGCGCAGCGCATGGCGTCACGAGGGCCGGCAGCTCGCGATGGCCACCAATCCGCTCGACGTGGACAGCCTGATAAAGGCCGCCGGTGGTGAGCGTTGGACAGGGATGCCCAAGGGGACGGTGATTGGCCACGTTCACCTTCACGTTGCCGACATCGCCGAGGCAGAGGCGTTCTATCATCAGGGGCTCGGCCTCGACAAGGTCGTGTGGAGCTATCCCGGTGCGCTCTTTCTTTCCGCCGGCGGCTATCACCACCACCTCGGCACCAATACATGGGCGGCAGAAGCGCCCCGAGCGGAGAACAACGATGCGCGACTGCTCGAGTGGACCGTTCTCGTTCCCTCTGTCCAGGAGGCAGCGGCAGCAGCGCGGAGTCTCGAGTCTGGCGGCTACGCCGT
>DATBZT010000097.1:0-4211 GCA_036513055.1 Gemmatimonadaceae bacterium
GATCAACGTGTATGGTGCGAGCAAGCTCGCGGGCGAAGAGGCGGTGCGGTCATCTGGCGCTTCATACGTCATACTCCGGTGCGGTTGGATGTACTCCGCAATGCCGGGAAATTTTCTGACGAAAATGCTCGGTCACATGCAGAGCCATCGGGCGCTGCGTGTCGTCGACGACCAGGTTGGTGTTCCGACCACTGCCGCAGAAGTCGCGCAAGTCATCTGGTGGTGCGCTGGCGCCACCGCGTCGGTGAAGAATTCAGTGCTTCACTGGGCCAGCGCTGGCTCAGCCAGCCGGTACGAGTTCGCGGTTGCGATCCAGGAACTGGCGCTAGAGGCTGGCCTGCTCGATGTCACAGACGCAATCGTCCCGATCAAAACCTCGGAGTATAGTTTGCCAGCGCGGCGGCCACAGTACAGTGTTCTCGACGCGAGCGTGACGTGGAGAGCGATGGGGCGGACTCCGCCGCACTGGCGCGTGACACTCGCGAACACGATCGCCGGAATGGGCCGCTCGGCAACCGCGTAGGGCTCATCGTGGCTACTGCCGCGACGCCGACGGATACCAGAATGCCGTCTCCGCGACCTGATCCGCAATGCGCTCCGGCGGGGCGCTCAAGAGGTGGCGTGCTGTCGCGCAATGTCGTAATCTGTGTATTCGAATCGATGACGGAATTCGAGACCACAAGACTCCACGCGTGGCAGTCGTTCTACCCAAGCGGACCGTTCCCTATGCGTTCGACGTTGCGCCGAGCTTCCCTTGTCATTTTTCTGCTAAACGTCTGCGGCGCGTGGTACATAGATCCGGGAGCGGCCTCGCTCCTTTGGCAGCTCATCGTGTCGGGAGTCATCGGCGTGGGGTTCACACTGCGCCACAATATCACTCGTCTGTACCGCAGACTGCGCCGTCGAGAGAACGACGCGTAGTAGTCCGGCGCAGGAGCATCCGAATTCGTTGCAAGGTGCGTCGTTTCGGGACCCGGGTGGCGCGCTTCGCTTTGTGGGCGGCACGCCGGTTCGATTTGTTCGTTCTTCGCATGCCGAGGAACTACGGGGCTTTCTAGATTCGGCAACGGCCCGCTCGTGGCGCGCTCGTGGCGCGCTCGTGGAGAGCACAGAGCTGCAGGCGCCTGAGCTCGACGCGTACCGAAACGATCCGGGCTTCACCCAGGCTCTCGGAGCCGAGCCCTGGGGCGGAATATGGCGGCACGAGCGCGTGTTCTTCCCCTCGTCGGCCGATGAGTGGTCCCAAGGCATGCTACATCGTGCCGGGGCGATCACGCTCGACCTGGCGCTCGATCTGTTGAAGGATGGCCGCGGACTAAAGGACGCGACGCCCGCGAACGTGCTTTTCCGCGGATCCCAGCCAGTGTTCGTGGACCTCCTTTCGGTCGAGAGAAGGGATCTCAAGGACCCACTTTGGCTGCCTTACGCGCAGTTCATCCGCACGTTCGTGCTTCCCCTGCTCGTGACCAAGGCCACCGGCTTGCCCCTTCGCGCAGTGTTCAGCGTTGGCCGGGAGGGGATCAAGCCTGAGGTGGCGCGCGACCTCGTGCCTCTCTCCAAACGACTGAGCGGGCCCGGGTTGTGGCACGTCACGGTGGCGACGATGCTCAGCCGCGCAGGGTCAACCGCGGCCAATGGAGCTCCACCCAAGCGCTCGGTTCCTCCGGAGCAGGCGCAATACGTCCTGAAGCGTCTCTTCGAGGGGCTGCGAAAGTCGCTCGACGCCGTGGCCCCGTCTGGGGATCCGCAGTCGTCCTGGACGGGATACGTGAAGGATCATCACAGCCCCGCGTACTTCGACGCGAAGCGCGCCTTCGTCGCCGCTGCAGTGGAGGAGATGCAGCCGAAGACGGTGCTGGACATCGGATGCAACACCGGCGAGCTGTCGGTAATCGCCGCGACACGCGGCGCTCAGGTCGTAGCGATCGACAATGACCCGCAGGTGATCGAGCGTGTCTTTCGGAGCGCGTCAGGCGATGCGCTGAATGTGCTCCCCCTCGTCGTGGACATTGCATCACCAACGCCCGGCCGCGGCTGGATGAATCGGGAGTTGCCGTCTTTTCTTGATCGGGCGACGGGCGCGTTCGACCAGGTGCTGGCGATGGCGGTCATTCATCATCTACTCGTAACGAACGGCATTCCCCTTTCGGGCGTAATCGATCTGTTCGCCCGGCTGACCCGCAATTCCGTCGCTCTGGAGTTCGTCCCGCCGTCTGACCCCTTATTTCGGCGGCTTGCGAGAGGTCGCGACTATCTCTACGCAGACCTTTCCCGAGCGAGCTTCGAAGAGGCGTGTAAGCGCCGCTTCGAGATTGTTCGAGCCGAACCACTGCCGAGCGGTGAACGAGTGGCCTATGTCCTCCGGAAAGCTACTACCTGAGCGGAAGCAGGCGGCAAAGGATCTCCTGATCGGATGTTCCCTTGTCAGTCTGCTCTATATCGACGTCTGGCGGTTACTGCTTTCCGCCGCGACGCCCTCGAACGGCTTTTTCCTCGCGTACGGTCCGAGCGACTACCTCGCCGCAATCGCCACTGTGCTCACGGGGGGCGTTCTCATGGCTGTGCTCTCTCCCCCGCTACGCCGAGCGCCGAGAGCGGTGCAGTACGTCATCAGCTTGTTCTTTCTCGCCACGAGCATCGTCGTCCTGAACGAGCTGCGAAAGTCGAACGAGGGCAGACTGCCGGCCGTGCTTGGCGTCTGGAATGAACTCCGGCAGGCAGTCGGAATTCCGATACTCGCGATTCTCGGTCTTGTGGTGCTGGCCGTGACGCTTCGCCACACGATACCGATCACTAAGTGGTACCGGCGCGTTCTCCTGACGGTCTCGTTGTTCGCCGTGTTCGCGATGGTCAGGGGTACCTGGATCTTGGCGACGATGAACTTCGACGCCTTTCATACGGTGACGCGGCACCCGCATCCCGGACTCCCCTCGGCGCATCGCGTCGTGATGGTGGTCTTCGATGAGATGGACAACGAGATGGCATTCACGCGACGACCGAAGGACCTGAGTTTGCCGAACTTCGACGCGCTGCGCACGACGTCCGTGACGTTCGACTCGACGTATTCACCCGGCCCGAACACGATGGAGTCTATGTCATCGTACCTGCTCGGCCGTCGGGTCGACTCGCTCATTCCGCTGAGCGCGAACTCCTTTGTCGCCCTGCTGAAGAACGGGCGACGCGTGCTCAGCGATACCGCCACTTCGATTTTCTCGGGACCGGCCGCGAGGGGTGCACGTACGGCGCTCGTGGGCTTCGCGCTCCCTTACTGTCGTCTGCGCCTTACCGGGATGGTGGATCACTGCGAGCAGATTCCGCTGGTGGGCGGCGGGATGGTGGACGTGCAGCGGGAGGGCTTCTGGCGAGCAGTTGCCCAGCAGACGCAGAGCCTGCTACCCTTCAATATGCGGCGCTCGCACATTGCTGGACTACGCGAGGCAATCGAGAACGCCGCTGACCTTGCCGCGGACTCCTCCTACGCGCTCGTTCTCCTGCACCTTCCCCTCCCGCATTCGCCGTGGGTCTGGGACCGCCGCACGAATCAGTTCCGGGTGACCATCTTGGGCGACGATGGCTACCTCGGCAATCTCGCCCTGGCGGATCGGGTGCTCGGACGGATGCGTGACGAGATGATTCGGCGCGGAATCTGGGATGCGACGACGCTCATCGTGACGGCTGATCACCCGTGGCGCGCAAAGCTGAACCAAGGCAGGAGCACCGATCGCCGGATCCCGCTCATGATCAAGCTTCCTGGCATGAAGGAGGGCGAGCACATCGAGACGCCGACGAATTCAATCGTCGTCTCGTCGCTCGTGCCAGCCCTGATCGACGCCCAGATTCCGAACGCCGCGGCGCTTCGCATTCGCGTGGCGCAGATCACCGCGAGCGATTCGACCTTTCAGCTGAAGCATACGCCCTGACAATCAGGCCGCGAGTCATGGCTCGATGTCACAAGCGCACTCGTCCCGATCAAAACCTCGGAGTATAGTTTGCCAGCGCGGCGGCCACAGTACAGTGTTCTCGATGCGAGTGCGACGTGGAGAGCGATGGGGAGGACTCCACCGCACTGGCGGGTGCCACTCGCGAACACGATCGCCCGAATGGCCCGCTCGGCAACCGCGTAGCTGCTCATCGCGGCTACTGCCGCGACGCCGACAGATACCAGGATGCCGTTTCGGCGAGGCCGGCGGACACTGACGATGGTGGCGACC
>DATBZT010000098.1:0-6384 GCA_036513055.1 Gemmatimonadaceae bacterium
CGACAATCTGCCGTACTTCCGAGGGAAACCGAGCGTCGGTGCCGGACTTTCCCGACATTTATGCCGTACTCTGCCGGGAGAAACTCACCCAGAAACTCACCCCCGCCGCTGCAAGCCCGTTGAGATATGCGTTTGCAACTGATCCCGAAGCAGGGCAATAGACTAACCAACTACTACATTCTGCCGGACTTCAGACGGAAACCGGGCGTCGGTGCCGGAGTTTCCCGACATCAATGCCGTACTCTGCAGGAAGAAACTCACCCCCAAACACACCCCCGTTGATCATGAAACGGCCAGATTGCGTCGGTGCAACTTGGCGCATTCCGCCCAAGGTGGCGTGCTCATCGATCATCGCTCCACGCGGATCGGAAGCTGTGTTTTCCAGAGGCCCGTGCGCTGAACGTCTCGGCCGCCAAATCGGTTCGATCGGGGTCTCGCGGGGACGCTTCTAACATAGTACCTTGCTATGCAAGGTACTATGTTATACATTGTATGGATCATGACGATTCACACGTAGACTCGGCCCACGTGCCGCCGCGCGCCGAAGCCACGACCGGAAGGTGGGAAGTGCAGGTCCGAAAGGGCGTGCTCGAGCTCATCATCCTGCTCTCGTTGCGCAAGCACGAGCGCTATGGCTACGAGCTCATCACCGTCGTCACGCGGGCCATGGACTTCGAGCTAACCGAGGGAACGATCTATCCCCTTCTCAGCCGGCTCCACAAAGACGGACTACTTACCGCACGCTGGGTGGAAGTGCCAGGCGGCGTGCCGCGAAAATATTACCGCCTGAGCGAGCACGGACGGAATGCGCTCGCCGCGATGAAGACGTCGTGGATCCGGCTTACAAACGCCGTCCAGCGCCTCATAGACGACCCGTGTGCCACTCGCCAAGAACCCACAACCAGCGGGAGCGCCAAGTGATCCATCGACCCCTGACTGGTTCGACTGAAGCAAACATTGACCAGGGCAGTCCATCCGGTCTCCCGCAGAATGCGGACGCATTACGCGTGTGGAACGACTACCTCAATGACGCATCGAGAGTCGCACGCCAACTTCCAGAAGCCGAGCGTCGAGAGCTTGTACTCGAGCTCCGGAGTCACCTCGCAGAGAGCTTCGCCGTCGCCGGCGGCCCGAGTGACGCAGATGAAGTAACGCGGGTGAAGGCCGCAATCGCCCGCTTGGGTCGCCCGCGGGACTTTCTGCGTCCGATCCTCGCTGACCATCTACTGGAGAAAGGCGCCAGCACTTTCCACCCCCGCCTGTTGGCGGAAGGCCTGTATCACAACGTGTTTGGCGGACTCAAGGCTGGAGTAATTAGCGTCGCGTTCGGCGTGGGGTACGTACTCATCATCGTCTTTGCGGCGATGGCGCTGCTGAAAGCATTCGTCCCAAACCACGTCGGCTACTTCGTGTACCCAAATGGGACACGCACACTCGGAATCCTTGCCGATACGACCGGCGCCCGAGAGGCGCTCGGGTACTGGGTCGTACCGCTCGCTCTCGCAGCGGCAACCGTTCTCTACGTCCTGCTGACTCTCGGCCTGCGCGCGATTCGTCGGTTTCGGGGCTGACGCTGCATCCGCAACCATAGGAATACAAGGTACATACTCCTTTTCGTGAGGTCCAAATGAACATGACACTCTTGGCCGCAGCCTGCCTCCTCGGTTGGGTTCCGCTCACAATCATCGGCGCGCAGACGCCCTCCACTCGAAACAGCGTCGTCGATCTGCCCGTCAGCTCACTATTGCCGATCATGCGTGTCTCGCTCGACGGCGATGTCGCAGTGCATAGCTGGAATCGCGATCAGGTCGAGGTCCGCGTCGAGGATGTCGTCACCGGCCGCGTCATTGGGTACAGCAACGAGGCCGAGCGGGGTCCATATGCGGTCTCGATAACCCCCACAGACAGTGGCATCGTAATCGCGCCCCGCGCCCGGCGAACGCCTGTCGCGATCGGATTCAACTCAGTGCGCGACCATCTCCGCCACGACATCTATCTCCCCGCAGCTGCGCGCATTTGCCTGCGGCTCGGCAACAGCAATGTATTGATCGACGGTCACTTCGCCTCGGTCGAGATAAGCGGTGATGAGTTGCAGCACTCGATAAAGCTCGAGGACCGGGCGGCCGGCGCTGCATCATCGAAGTCGTCGTGTGGTGTCATATGATTCCCGCAGCGCCATCATTGGCTTCCGCACCACGGCTTCCACTCGACGCACCGCTGCCTGATTCGGCGCATGAACACAGCGCGGAAGTAAGCGCTCCGAGCGCGCGGGGGCCAAGCGAGATGACTAACCAACGCGCGCTCTTCGCCCAACTCGGCTGGTTCGTCGCGATCACATTCGGCTCGTCTTTCGCGATCGCCTGGTTGACATGGTCCAGAGGAGGGCTCGGTCATTTCCCGGGCTTGCCGCTCGCGATGCTGTGTCCAATGTTGGCAGCATTTTTTGTTCAGCGCGTGATCGCTCGTGAGCCTGTGTTTCGTCGCGGGCAGCTTGGCCTGAGGGCGGGACATTGGCGCGACTGGCTTCTACTTCCGCTCGCTGCAGCTGTGGTTATCGCAACGATCTTCGGTCTGACATTTCTTCTACACCCAGCCCTGCTCGCAGATCAGAGAACAATTGCAGCGAACGTTGACAACCTGCGCGCCATACCGGGCGGCGCACAATCCGTCGTAATTCGTCTTCTTCTAGCTTACGGGATTACGCTCATAGTTGCGCCGATCCTAAACATTCCGATCTTCTTCGGCGAAGAAATCGGGTGGCGGGGGTTCATGACCCCGAGACTCGTAGAGCTCTTTGGCAAACCAGGAATGCTCATGGCAGGTGTCATCTGGGCTCTTTGGCACACGCCGTTCATTCTGCTGGGGTTGAACTATCCGGTACACCCTGTCGTAGGGCACCTCATTTGGATTCCCGTCTGCGTGGCGGGTGGTACGTTACTCCAAGGAGTTGTCACTCGCTCACGGTCAATTGTTCCCGCCGCTCTATGTCATGGCGTGGTAAATCAGCTCGCCACCCTTACTCTGAGCGTCTTTGCTGTTCAGGCGCCGTTTCGCGACCTCGTCGATGGACCGAGCGGTGTCGTGGCACTCCTCATCCTTGCCCCGCTGGCGTGGTACGTATATCGCCGCCTGCAGACCACAGACATCATTGATGCAGTTGGACCTCGGAGAGCGTCAAGCGGCGGATAAATCGCTAGGCGATGTTGCCACGAGAACACGAATCGGTAAGGCTTCTTATCTACTGGCCACCCGCGAGCAACTGAACACAGTTCCCGAGCCGTGCAGACTAACTGCGTGCACCGACCCTCGACGAGGTGATTTCCCGCCTAACGGGCAAAGAAACGGGTAAAGGATTTAGGGGTAGCAAAATGTCCCACCGCGTAAGAAGCGACAGGACATTGAGTTAATAAGTCGGGGCGACTGGATTTGAACCAGCGACCTCCTGCTCCCGAAGCAGGGCAATACACTAACCAACTACTACATTCTGCCGGACTTCAGAGGGAAACCGGGCGTCGGTGCCGGAGTTTCCCGACATCAATGCCGCACTATGCCGGAAGAAACTCACCCCCAAACTCACCCCGATATCTATTATCGATCCACCACACGACGGAACTCACGCGTGCCCACGGCTTTCCATTCGCTGAGCGCGCGAGCGGCGAGATCCCCAAGCGTCGAGCGATCCTCGACGGACCAGTGCCTGGGCTTGTAGTCGATCACAAAGAAGCTCCCGAACCCTACTCCCAGCGCGTCTACCAGTTCCGCCACTTCCGCGTCCGCCGAAAGTTAGACGACCGCAGGCTCTGTGTGCAATTCGCGAAAAAGCCACGCCTTGGCGAGCTGCCATTCGCGCTTCACTGTTCGTGGAGAGCGACCCAGCACGTGTGCGATCTCCTCCACTGTCAGTCCGGCAAAGAATCGCAGCTCGACTATTCGCTCCTGCATTGGATCTTTCCTCGCCAGCCGCTTGAGCGCGTCGTCGATCGCGATCACGTCCTCGATCCGGGACTCATCCGGTGAGTCGGCCGCCCGGTCGAACGACACCATCACCCCTGAACCGTCGCGCTTCGCTGCACCCCGGCTTCGAGCGTAATCAACCAGTATGCGGCGCATCAGCTGCGCGGCAATTCCGAAGAACTGCGCGCGATTCTTCCAGTTTGTGCGTGTCTGATCCACCAGTCGCAAATACAGCTCGTGTACAAGCGCCGTCGGCTCCAGCGTGTGATCCGTCCGCTCCCGCCGCAGCTGTAGCGACGCGATGCGGTGGCACTCGTCGTACACGAGCGGCATTAGCGCGTCGAGTGCGGCTGAGTCGCCTTCCGACCAGCGAAGCAGTAGGCCCGTCACGTCGGCAGAAGCAGGTTCGCTCATTGGGCTGGGCGTGTGAGAGTCCGATTCACCGGCTGAGTTTGCGGAGCCGAACCGTAACGACCTCTGAGGACGCCCGAGCGCTCGACGAGACTCACGAATCGCGGATCGCTCGTCCACGTCCCATGATCAAAACGATCATATGCCACCGCATTCGAACGCTCGCGAAAAGCGCGCGTAGCCCATTCGAGCTGCCTGTCGCTGTCGCCGAATAGCCCGTATATGCCTGCTATCGAGGCGGGAACGACGTACTCTCGCCGGGAGCGCTCGAGGAGCGTCGCGAGAATGGCACGCGTAACATCCTTCCTGCCCGCCCGGAACTTCACGCCGGCGAGCAGCGCGAGAGACGGAGGCGAGCTATCGCTCAGCTCGACGAGTCGCTCGGCCTGCTTCTCCGCCTCGCTCACTAGTCCCTCATTCACAAGTGCACCGATCAGGCGCCATCGAGCCTGTGCGTACGTAGAGTCGAGCTGAAGCGTCCAGCGTAGTTGCCTGACCGCATCGCCATTTCTTCCTGCGGCGATCAGCAGCCAGCCAACATTGGTGTTCACGATGAGGGAATAAGGGTCAAGCGCCCGCGCGGCATACACGTGCGCGAGACCTTCATTCAGGCGGTTGCGGGACATCAGCAGGTTGGCGTACCAAATGTGCGCGAGTGGATAGCTCGGATTCAGCGAAATCGCGGTCCGGAACTCACGCTCTGCGTCATCCCAGCGCCAGTCGTAATGATAGGCGTAGCCAAGCGTCGCGTGTGCTTCCGCGGAGTACGGGTCGATCTGAAGTGCAGCGATTGCCTCTGCAATCGCGCGCGGGCGATACTCGAGCGGTGAGCTCATTCCTACCATCAACGTCCCGAACTGATTGTAGCAATCAGCGATGGCGGCATGAGGAGGGGCATATGTTGGGTCCAGCTTTATCGCATGCTGAAAATGCGCGATGGCAAGCTGCAGACCTCGGGGACTGCGCTTGTTCCACTCGTAGCGACCCTTGAGATATTCCTCGTACGCCTCCGGATTCACCGCGCGCGCCGTCGCCGCGCCATGTGTCTCCTTCTCCCGCAGGCTCAACGTGATTTCGGCGGCGAGCGCGCGGATCAGATCCGCCTGAAGCGCGAGAACCTGTGTGCCGCTGCGCTCGAACGCGTCCGACCATTCCACCCGGCCGGTCGCGGCATCGATCAGGCGGACGTCCACGCCAACGCGGTCGCCTTTCTTCATCAGCCGACCTTCGAGAACCGCGTCGGCACTGCCGCGTGTGCCCGCGCCTGTACTGAAGCTTCCGGTACGGAACACCGCTGGCTGCGTGATGATTCTGATCCGGCTCATGCTGCCGAGCTGTGTGGTAAGCGCATCGGTGAATCCCTGCGCGTAATAATCGGCGGCCGGATCGCTGGTAGCATTCTCGAACGGCATGACGGCAAGGGTGGAAACGCGACGGCCGAGCGGGCCCGAGAATCTCTCGCGTAGCCGCATCGCTCCAACAAACAGTCCGACTGCGAGCAGGCCCGCGGTGCCGACTGAGTACAACGTCCTCCTCCTTGCCCAGAGCAGCAGCCCACTCGCCACGCGCCAGGCGTGATGGCGCCTGATGGAGACAAGCGCTTCCCGCACTTGCGCCGCAGTCTGGTAGCGGCCGTTCGGGTCCTTCACCAGACAGCGCTCTATGACGAGACGCAGGGGAAGGGGCACGCCGTGGCCAATTGGTGCTGGAGGACTGCTCATGATCCTGCGCCCAGTCTCGAATGGCGTCGCGCCCTGAAATGGCAGCGTTCCCGTCACGAGCTCGTAGAGGAGAACTCCGAGTGACCAGACATCGCTGCGTACGTCGGCGCGCCCGCCTTGTAACACCTCCGGCGCCATGTGGCTCAGCGTTCCCGCTAGCGGACTGCCCGTGGCTGTCGAATCGTCCATCCGTTCGCCGCCGATTCCGGGGAGCCGCTTCGCCAGACCGAAGTCCAGCACGATCGGCCGCCCACTCCTGTCTACGACGATGTTGGAGCTCTTCAGGTCGCGATGGACG
>DATBZT010000099.1:0-3974 GCA_036513055.1 Gemmatimonadaceae bacterium
ATTATCGGAAGGTCGTATTCCGCCCGCAACGTCGGCAGCGCGTGCGCGGTGGCAGTGTTGCAGGCAACGACGACGATCTTGACGCCCTCACCAATGAGGAAGGACGTGATCTCGCGACTATAGCGAATGACGGTCTCCGGACTTTTTGGACCGTATGGCAGCCGCGCAGTGTCGCCAAAATAAATGATGCTTTCGTTCGGAAGCTGGCGCATCAGCTCACGGACCACCGTGAGCCCGCCGATACCGGAGTCGAAAACACCTATTGGCGCAGACGGATCGGCGGATCCGCGAGGTCTGCCATGACCGGCGTCTACCATGCTATTCGGGCTGCGACCTGAACGCCGCGGCC
Organism: Gemmatimonadaceae bacterium; assembly: GCA_036513055.1. GTDB lineage: Bacteria > Gemmatimonadota > Gemmatimonadetes > Gemmatimonadales > Gemmatimonadaceae > UBA4720. The sequence goes on from DATBZT010000099.1 coordinate 350, forward strand.
CAGCGCGGTCACGTTAACGTTGGCGTTGAAGTCGGCGAGATTCGCCGCGACCCACGCGTCAGCGCCGGAGAAGAGATGGTTGAACAGAGTTCCGGCGATCCAGTCCTCGAGGTGCGTGCGTCGCGCGCGAACTCGATCGGCGAGGTTCTGGTTTCGCGGCTTGTAGGTCACTGCCTGCAGGCCTGTCTTTGGATCGATGACTGGTGCCCCGTTGGCGTCGGTCAGCGGCACGCCGACCGTATCGCGACGCGCGGCCGTGGCCGCATTGAGATCACTTCTCGATTTGAGCGACATGAGGATCGTGCCGACTTCAGCTCCTGCGAAAATCGCGGCGGACTTCCGGCGATCGAGCTGAAACTCACCCAACCCGGGCACGAGCAACGATCTGATGAGCGCGGCGGTGGGTGAGAGCGGTACCCGGCACACCGGCAGAACGCGCGGCACCTGACCCGCGATGACAACTCTCGGGACGCTCGGGGCAAGCGTCGAATCATGACCGGGCGCGGTGCACAGGGTCGCCGGACCGACGCCGGCGAGCGTGCTGTCCACCCCCTGGGCGCGCGCTAACGTGGCCGAGGCGGTGATCGCGAGGGCAACCACTATCGGCAGCGGGAAGATCGTGGCGGGAGAGTGTGGGAATCGAACCCACCCGGCCCGACTCGGTCGGGTCACACCAGTTTTGAAGACTGGGGAAGCCACCAGGCCCCATCCACCCCCGTTTCTTTCAGTCAACCACGATAGCAATAGTCCCTCGCTCGAGCACTTCGCCGATTTCTACCGCTCCTTCTACCCGCGAAAGATAGTTGGCAGCGCGGTCCGACGGCACAGCGACGAGCAGCCCGCCGGAAGTCTGGGGATCGCACAGGAGGGCGCGATCGTCATCGGAAATGCCGAGCCACGAAACAAGATCGGCCAGATATTCAACGTTCCGCCGGAGGCCGTCGGTGGTTGCGCCTTTGGAAAGCGCCTCGCGTGCCTTGGGCAGGATGGGGACCGACGCGGCGTGGATAACGAGAGTGACGTTGCTGGCGCGCGCGACATGCGACGCGTGCCCCAGCAATCCAAACCCGGTGATGTCGGTAGCACATCGCGCCCCGCAAGCGAGCGCCACCCGGCTCGCATTGCCATTGAGGCGTTTCATGATGCCGATCATTTCAACGCCTTCTGCCGCTGAAAGCAATCCGCGTTTCAGCGCAGTCGCGAGTATCCCGTTGCCCACTGGCTTGGTGAGAACCAGGCGGTCGCCCGGACGGGCGCCGGCGTTTGTGAGAAGAAAATCCGGGTGTGCCCGGCCGGTAACGGCGAGCCCGTACTTGAGCTCAACGTCGATCACGGTGTGCCCGCCGACTACCAGGGCGCCCGCTTCGTGGACCTTGTCCTGACCGCCACGCAGAATTTCCGTGAGTACCGACAACGGAAGATCCGGCGTCGGAAAGGCGACGATGTTGAGCGCGGTAACCGGCTGGCCGCCCATCGCATACACGTCGGAGAGCGCGTTCGCCGCCGCAATTTGTCCGAAGTCGTATGGATCGTCGACGATCGGCGCAAAGAAATCCACCGTCTGCACGAGCGCGAGGTCGGGCGCGATAAGGTACACGCCGGCGTCGTCGAACGTCTCACGGCCCACGAGCAGCCGCGGGTCGGTCATGGAAGCAAGTGGCGCAAGCACCGCCGACAGGTCACCCGGACCCATTTTGGACGCTCAACCAGCGCACCGCGCGAATGCAGTGAGCCGGAAAAGCTCTTCGCGGGTGTTGGATGTGCCGGGCATCTCGGGCTGCCTCAGCCGGCTGACGGCATCAGGGCGATGAAATCGATCTCGATCAGGGCGCCTCGCGGGAGGCCGGCGACCTGTATCGTCGATCGTGCCGGTCGCGCATCTCCGATGCGCCGCCCGTAGATCTCGTTCACAACCGGAAAATCGGCCAGGTCGTGGAGGTAGACCGTGGTCTTGACGACGTCCTTCCAACCCGCCCCCGCAGCCTCGAGTATGTTCTCGAGATTCTGCATCACGCGCTCAGTCTGCGCGACGATCTCCGATTCCACCATCTGACCCGATGCCGGATCGAGAGCGATCTGCCCGGCGCTGTAGAGAAAGCCGTTGGCGATGATGCCCTGCGAGTACGGCCCGATTGCCGACGGTGCGTGCTCAGTCTTTACGTGCTTCACTCTCGATCCTCTCTGCCCTGGATTGTTGGTGAGATGTCTTCGGCAATGTTACTCAAGACTCGGCCGCGCCCGCCAGCTTGAACAATCTCCGGGCATTTGCGCAGACCTCACCACCGAGCTGCTCTGCCGTCACGCCGCGAGCGGCGGCGACCCGCGCGAGAGTGAAGCTCACCCACGCCGGCTCGTTTCTTTTTCCGCGATGCGGCACCGGCGCGAGATACGGAGAGTCCGATTCCACGAGAAGGCGGTCTGCGGGAACGAGCTGAAGCAGAGCGTCATCCGCCCACTTGCGGAAGGTCACGATGCCGCTGAAGGAGATGTACCAGCCCGCGGCAATTCCCGCTTCGGCGAGCGAGTGGGAGCCGGTGAAGCAATGCAGCACGCCGGTCACTCCAGCGGCTCCTGCTTCGCTCACCATGGCCCGGGTGTCGTCCTCGGCGTCCCGGGTGTGGACTATGACGGGGCACCCGAGCTCCCTGGCAAGCGCGAGCTGTTCGGCGAAAGCGCGGCGCTGCTCGAGCCGTGGAGAGTTGTCGTAGTGATAATCGAGCCCGCACTCTCCAACGGCGACTGCGCCGCCGGCGAGCAGCTCTCGCAGTGCGGAGATATCACGGGCGGCATCGAAGCCCGCAGCGTCATGAGGGTGGATGCCGGCCGAGTGTGGAATGAACCCGGGATGGCGCGCCGAAAGCGCAGCGGCGGCGCGGGCGGCGGCGAGAACATCTCCTTCTCCGCTGCCCGATCCGATGCAGACTATCGCAAGGGCCCCGGTGAGGCGGGCCCTTTCGATTACCTCGTCGCTGTCGCCGGCGAACGCCGGGTCGGCGAGGTGCGCGTGGCTGTCGATGAAGTCTGGAATGCCGTTGTCCTGCGCGGCCACTTGCGCTCGATCCAGAGGAGCACCGGGCTCGCGACGTAGATCGAGCTGAACGTACCAGTGAAGATTCCGAACGCCATCACCCAGGCGAACGGGCGGATCACCTCGCCGGCGAAGAAAAGCAGCGCCATCGTGGCACCAAATACCGTGGCGTGGGTGAGGATGGAACGAGGCAGCGTTTCGTTGATCGACCGGTTGAGGGTGTCGTACAGCGATTCCTTTCTTCCCTTTCTTATGTTCTCGCGCACCCGGTCGAAGATGATGATCGTGTCGTTGAGGGAGTACCCGAGGACTGTCAGGATCGCCGCGACCACCGTAAGCGATACCTCGAGGTGCATCAGCGAGATGAATGCAACCGTGGTGAAGACATCGTGACCGGTCGCAATCAGAGCGGCCACGCCGAAGCGCCACTCGAACCGGATCGCTAGGTAGACCGTCGTCACGAGAAATGACAGCAGCAGCGCTATAATCGCGTCGCGGGTCAGCTCGCTGCCAACCTTCGGGCCGACAGCTTCGGTACGGATCACCTTTACGTTGGATGCTCCGTACCGCTGTATAAGGAGATTCTCGATCTGCCTC
>DATBZT010000100.1:0-15075 GCA_036513055.1 Gemmatimonadaceae bacterium
ACACACTTCACACCAGCAGGAGCACACAATGAAGTACGCAACAAAGATCGCCGCTCTCACGCTTGCCGCCTCGTTCGTGACAGCAGGTACAGTGGTCGCACAGAAGGCCAAGCCGGAGTCACAGGCTGCGCTGATGCGAGAAGCGAAAATCACCAAGGCCGCCGCTACGGGCACTGCGCTGGCGCAAGTTCCGGGAGCAAAGGTCCGCTCATCCGAGATCGAGCGTGAGAAGGGCAAGCTAATTTATTCCTTTGACCTCAAGGTGAAGGGCAAGCCGGGCATCGAGGAGATCAACGTCGACGCCATAAGCGGCGCCGTCGTCGCGCACGAGCACGAAGGCGCCAAGGCCGAAAAGAAGGAAGCGGCCCAGGAAGCCACGGAGAAGAAGGCGCCAGCGAAGAAGTAGCTGCCTGGCGCGTTCCAGGAGGACGCGCCTGAGAGGGCTGGAAGCGGCGGCTACGTCAAAGGCTTATTATTTTGGCGCGACAACCCTTCCGGCCCTGTCTTCCGGCACTTGACAGAATCAGTGTTCGACCATATTATCCATATATGAACAACGAGAGCGCTACCGCCGTTCCTGCCGCCGCCGATTCGGCATCGCATTGGACCGTGTCAGTTCTGCACGCAGCGCGGGTGATCGAGGATCGAATGGAGTTCGCGCTCGGCAAAGTATCCCTGTCGATGGCCAAGCAGGGTGCGCTAACGCAGCTCGCGCTCGCCGGCGAGCCCCTGACGCTGAGCCAGCTGGCAACGCGCCTGAGCTGTGTGAGATCCAACATGACTCAGCTCATCGATCGTCTCGAGGCGGACGGTCTGGTGCGGCGAATGGACGATCCAGCTGACAGACGAAGCGTTCGAGCCGAGCTAACCGCTCTGGGGAGGCAGCGCCAGGACGCCGGGGCACGAGCGATGGCGAAAGTGCAGGGAGAGATTGCCGCTGGTTTGTCGAAAGCGGACAGGTCAGCGCTGGAGTCGGCCCTCTCGACGTTCAAATAGGTTTTTTGCCGGTATGCTTCATATATGTAAGTTGCAGTAGACGATGTCTGTTCACACACTTAATGTTACACCACAAACCAGCAGAGGAATTCTCCAATGACCACTACTATTGCCCAGCCACTCAACGAAATCGCCACCACCTGGCAGATCGACGCAGCCCATACGAATGTGGAGTTCGCCGTGCGGCATCTGATGATTTCCACGGTAAAAGGCCGCTTCGGCGACGTAGCCGGCAGCCTGACCCTCGATGAGAGCGACCCGACGGCGGCCGCGATCGAGGTGACCGTCAAAACGGCGAGCATCGATACCAGACAGGAACAGCGCGATGCACACCTTCGCTCGCCGGATTTCTTCGACGCGGAGAAATACCCGGTGATCAGTTTCCGCAGCACGCGAATAGAGGGTGATGCGGAGTCCGAGTTTCGCCTTTACGGCGACCTCTCCATTCGCAAGGTCACACGCGAAATTGTATTGAACGTCACCCGGGAAGGTCAGGGCGGCGATCCGTGGGGCGGACAGCGTGTTGCATTCAGCGCCACCGGCAAAATCGACCGTAAGGCATTTGGGCTCACCTGGAACCAGGCGCTCGAGACCGGCGGTGTCGTCGTCGGCGACGAGATCAAGATCTCTGTCGACGTCGAGCTCACAGCCGTGCCAAAGGCGTAGCAGGTACGACGGACTGAACGGGTCAGAGAGACAGGGCGTACGAAATCTCTGATCCGTTCACTTTGTCTGACGCGTCTTCTCCATGAAAGCGGCAAGCTTTTCAACATCGAGTCTGCCGCCGCTGCGCACGCCGCTGCACACATCCACGCCAAATGGCTGTACGGTGGCAATTGCCTCCGCGACGTTGGACGCATTCAAGCCGCCGGCGAGCCAGACCGGAACCGGCGACGATTCCACGATGCGCCGGCTGATCGCCCAATCATGACTCCGGCCTGTTCCTCCGAGCTCTTTTACCGGAAGTGACGGGTTTCCCGAGTCCAGCAGCAAGGCGTCGACGTCGGGCGCAAGCGCCATGGCTTCCTCGAAGGAATCGTCGCCGGTGACGTGAATGACCTGCACGATGTTGGTGCCTGGCAACGCTTCGCGCAGGGCGCGATGCGCGCCGTCCTCCACGCGATCGACCAGCTGCAGCGTCGTTACCCGCGTGCGGCGCTGCTGCGCAATGATTTCCGTGGGGCGGGTCTCGCAGGTGAGCAGGAACGTGTCGACGCCGCGTGGCACTGCCGCGGCAATTGTGGCGATCAGCTCCTCCTCGATCGGCCCGGGTCCGCTTGGCATCCTGGACACCAGGCCAACAGCTGCCGCCCCCAGCCGAATCGCCGTGTGCGCTTCGTCGACGCTGGCCATGCAGCAGATCTTTACGCGAGTCTCCATCTTGCCTCTCGGCCATGATCCGTGAATTGTGCTCGTCGCGCGCGACCACTCTATTTTATTCAGCCGACAAACCAATTAAATGGAGGGGACTCACATGCGTAGCCCGTCATCGATCGTGTCAAGGTGTCTCGTTGTTCTTGTGACAGCCACCGTCGCTGGATGCGCTCATGCGCCCGCCCCTCTGAACCGTGTCGCTGTCGCATACGCGACCATAGATGCGCCCAATGGCGAGCCCCGGGGTACGGCCGAGCTCTGGCAGGACCCTGACATCATCGTGCACGTCAAGCTGCAGCTCCATGATCTCCCGCCCGGCGAGCACGGCATTCACTTTCACGCCGTAGGAAAATGTGAAGGCGCCGGAGCGAGTCCGTTTGCCTCTGCCGGAGCCCACTACAATCCGATCGGCCGCCAGCACGGGCTCCTGAATCCCGCCGGACCGCACGCCGGCGACGCCCCCAACTTCACCGTTGGTCCCGATGGCAAAGCGCAGGTGAGCTTCACCACTGACAGAGTCAGCCTGACACCCGGGTCGACAACGCTATTCGACGCCGACGGCAGCGCGCTGGTGATTCATGCAGCCGCCGACGATCAGATTTCCCAGCCGGCGGGCAACGCCGGCGCCCGTATCGCCTGCGGAGCACTTCGGTCGACTCCCTAATCTTGATCTGTCAGAGTCATCTCCAGCCAGCAGCTGTCGGCATCTGTTCGACGCGAGTCCCGACATGAACCGGGTCGTTTGGCGGACAAGATGAACTCCATTCGGTCCTTTCTTGCGGGAATCGTCGATTACGCCGGTCTGTTTCCGCCCGCCGGGCTGAACATGGAGATGGCGGTGAGGAACTACGCCGCGTGCCGCGCCGGCGAGGATCGCGACATTCTTGGGCGTTTTGTGGTGCCGGCGGCTCGCCTCGATGAATTCGGCGCCGCAGCTCGCGAATTCCTCCCTGGCGACGGCGCACCGTGGCGACTCAGCGTTCTGGTTGGGGATGACCGGGCTGTGGCGTCCGCGAAAATCATGGACTTCGCCCGCACTCACGCTCCCGGCTCGGAGCTTGGTCATGCGGAATGCGATGCGGTGGAGATTCATGCGCGGACCGAAGCCGACGTGCACGCGGCCGTGGAGGCGTTCGGCGAGGGATCTGTGGTGTTTGTCGAGATCGCTCTCGATTCAGATCCCAGCGCGTTGCTGCGGGCAATCTCCAGGCACTCCGCCTGTGCCAAGATGAGAACCGGCGGCGTGACCGCGTCAGCGTTTCCTACCTCGTCCGCTATCATCCGGTTCATCAGTCTTAGCAACGATCTTGGCGTGCCGTTCAAGGCCACCGCCGGGCTCCATCACGTGTTGCGATCTTCCTATCCGCTCACGTACGAGGACGACAGTCCAGTTGGAATGATGTTCGGCTATCTCAACCTGTTTCTGGCAGCTGCGTTCATCTTCAGGGGAATGTCAGGCGGCGAAGCGCTGGAGGTGCTCGAGGAACAGTTCGCGGAGGCGTTCACCTTTTCCAATGGTGGCGTTGCCTGGAGGGACCGCATGTTGACTTCCTCCGATCTTGCTGCGACGCGTTCGCGTCTCGCTCTGTCCTTCGGATCATGCTCTTTTCTGGAGCCCGTAAATGAGGCGAAGGCACTACACCTCATTTGACACGCGTCCAATGCGAGATTGAAACATGAACGACACTCACGACAGATCGCTTCGTAGCTGGGTTGATTCCGCGAACGACCCTGCGACGGACTTCCCGATTCAGAATCTGCCCTACGGCGTATTCAATGTGCCGGGCGGGAAATTCGTCGTGCCTCGCGTCGGAGTGGCCATCGGCGACTTTGTTCTGGACGTCACGGCTGCAGTCGAGGCGGGCCTTCTTCTCCCGTCGCGTGCGGCGACAGCGTGCGGCAATCCGACGTTGAATGGCTTGATGCAGCTGAGCCGGGCGGATCAGACGGCATTGCGCTCAACGTTGAGCGAGCTCCTGCGGCATGATTCAGAAGCTGGGAGGCGCGCGATGGCCGGGCGCGATTCATTACTCACTCCCGCGGAAGGCGTGGAGCTCCACGTTCCCGCAGCAATTGGCGACTACACCGACTTCTACGCGTCGATTTTTCACGCCACCAACGTCGGGAGCATGTTCCGTCCGGACAACCCGCTGTTGCCTAACTACAAGTACGTTCCGATCGGATACCACGGCCGGGCGTCGTCGGTGGTGGTGAGTGGATCCGCTGTCCGGCGTCCCTCGGGACAAACGCGGGCGCCGGACGCCGCGGTGCCGTCGTTCGGCCCAACGCGGATGCTGGACTACGAGTCCGAGCTCGGCCTTTTCGTGGGCCGCGGCAATGACCTCGGCACTCCAGTGCACATTTCCGAAGCCGAAGAGCACATCTTCGGGTATTGCCTGGTCAACGACTGGTCGGCGCGCGACCTTCAAAGCTGGGAATATCAGCCACTCGGTCCTTTTCTGGCGAAGAACTTCGCCACGACCATTTCCCCATGGGTCGTCACGGCGGACGCAGTCGAGCCCTACCGCGTGGCGGCATTCAGCAGGCCCGCCGGCGACCCGGCGCCGCTCGAGTATCTGTCCTACGAGGACAACGACCGTTCGGGAGGCATTGGTGCCATGCTCGAGGTCTACATTGCGACGCGGGAAATGCGCGACCGGCAAATCACACCCGTCCTTTTGAGCCGGGCACCATTTTCGCTCATGTACTGGACGATGGCGCAGATGCTCACCCATCACGCCAGCAACGGCTGCAATCTTCGAACGGGCGACCTCATTGCCAGTGGCACGGTGTCCGGGCCCGCTCCCGGCGAGATGGGGTGCCTGCTCGAGCTGACACGGCGCGGTGCGTCGCCCGTCACGCTTCCAACTGGAGAGACGCGGAAGTTTCTGGAGGATGGTGATGAGGTGATAATGCGCGGATACCTGCAGGCGGAGGGACGCCCGCGGATAGGTTTCGGTGATTGCCGGGGCGTGATCCTTCCGGCGACTGGCTGACACACCCCGCTGCTACCGCGGGCACAGGAATCGGGATCGGCAACCGATGCCGGTAAGCACCCACACAGGAAGGGTTCAGGAATGGCGGGCAGGCAACGAAAAAAAAGGAATGCACTGTACGAAATTCGCGAGTCGGCGATTCAGGGAACGGGAGTCTTCGCGGCGAGACGCATCAGGCCCGGACAGCGAATCATCGAGTATGCCGGCGAGAGGATCTCCAACGACGAGGCCGACAATCGTTACGACGACGAAACAATGCAGCGACACCACACTTTTCTCTTCACGCTCGACAGGAAAACAGTGGTGGACGGCAACAGTCAGGGAAACGATTCGCGCTACATCAATCACTCCTGCGATCCCAACTGCGAGGCGGTAATCGAAGACGGCGAAATCTGGATCTATGCGCTGAAGAACATCCAGCCGGGCGTCGAGCTTGCGTACGACTACCAGTACGAGCGAACGAACGATCCCGCCGATGAGAAACTTTATGCGTGCCGGTGCGGCGCTCCCAAATGCCGGGGAAGCATCATGAAACCGCCCCGAAAACGGCGCAAGCGGCGATCGAAAGCCTGAGCGGCTGGGCCCGCCGCACAACCCGTTTTGTGTTTCAGCGGTACGGACCCTAACTTCTACACTCAAACCCTTTCTTCCGGAGTTCAAGGCATGCGTGGTAATGCACGGCCATTCGCTCTCTCCGCGCTGGCATTGGCACTGGCCATTCCAGCCGGCGCGCAGGGCACATACCGACAGACCGTCCCGCTCGATCCAGTGAACCTCGATCGCACCGCCAACGCGTGCGTCGATTTCTATCAGTTCGCCAACGGCGGATGGATGAAGAACAATCCCGTTCCCGCCGCCTTCTCGCGCTGGGGCAGCTTCGACGAGCTGAGCGAAAAGAACCAGGGAAGCCTCACCAAGATTCTCGAGCGCGCCGCGGCCGACGCCGACGCCAAGCAGGCCTCGTCCTCGAAGATGCTCGGCACGTTCTATCAGTCGTGCATGGACAGCACTGCTGCCGAGCGCATGGGGGCCATGCCCCTCCGCCCCCGGCTGGCGCGAATCGCCGCGATCAACACGCGGGCAGACCTCCAGCGGGAGATTGCCCGACTGCATCGCGAAGGTGTTCCCGTTCTGTTCGGCTTCGGCTCGACGCAGGATTCGAAGAACAGCACCTCGGTCATCGGCGGAGCGTCCCAGGGTGGCCTCGGGCTTCCCGATCGCGACTACTATACGAAGACCGATCCGGCCTCGGCCGGCATCCGCACCAACTATGTCGGCTACATGCGGAAGATGTTCGAGCTCTCCGGCGAGACGCAGACCCAGGCGACGACGGACGCTGATCGCGTGATGTCGATCGAGACGTCGCTCGCCAATGCGTCACTGACCCGGGTCGAGCAACGTGATCCGGTCACGACGTACAACTACCGCACGCCGGCGCAGCTCGCGACGATGACACCGCATTTCGACTGGAAGCGGTACTTCACCGACGTCGGGAACCCGAATGTCCCGGCAGTGGACGTCCAGAGCCCCAAATTCTTCTCTTCCGTGGACAATCTCATCGCCACCGTTCCTCTCTCCGACTGGAAGGCGTACCTGCGCTGGAAGGTGATTCGTTCCTCGGCTCCGTACCTCAGCTCGACGTTCGTCAACGAGGACTTCAATTTCTCGCGGACACTGTCGGGCGCAAAGGAGCAGCTTCCGCGCTACAAGCGCTGCACAAGGGCAACCGACTCCGGGCTCCGTGACGCACTTGGCCAGGCGTATGTAGGCGAGAATTTCACTCCTGAAGCCAAGGCTCGCGCGCTCGAGATGGTGCACAACCTCGAGGCGGTTTTCCAGGAGCGCCTTTCCAGTCTTCCGTGGATGAGCGGGACCACCCGACAGCAGGCGCTGGTGAAGCTGCACGCGTACGCGGAAAAGATCGGCTACCCCGACACCTGGCGGGATTACTCCACGCTTCACATTCGTCCGGGCTCGTTCCTCGACAACGTGGTTGCGGTGAGGGAGTACGAGAGACAGCGCGACCTGAACAGGATCGGCAAGCCGCTCGACCGGACTCAGTGGGGCATGACTCCCCCGACGGTCAATGCGTACTACAACCCGCAGATGAACGAGATTGTGTTTCCTGCCGGAATACTTCAGCCGCCATTCTTCTCGCCGACAGCGGATGACGCTGTGAACTATGGCGGGATGGGGAGCGTCATCGGGCACGAGATGGGACATGGCTTCGACGATCAGGGCGCGCAGTACGATCCCCAGGGCAATCTCAAGAACTGGTGGACCGCTGACGACCTGGCAAAGTTCAAGCAGCGTACGACGCTGATCACGGATCAGTTCAACGGCTACACCGTGCTCGACACCGTTCACGTGAATGGTCGCCTGACCCTCGGCGAGAACGCGGCCGACCTCGGCGGACTTTCCGTCGCCTACGCAGCGCTTCAGAAGGCACTCGCGGGAAAGCCCGCGCCGCCGCTGATCGACGGGTTCACGCCGGAACAGCGGTTCTTCCTGGCGTGGGCGCAGATCTGGCGTGCCAACACCACGCCGGAGACGCAGCGCCTGCTGGTGAACACCGATCCGCATTCTCCGGGGAGGTGGCGGACCGACGGACCGCTCTCGAACATGACGGAATTCGCGGCCGCCTTCGGATGCAAGCCCGGCGACCCGATGGTTCGTCCCGACGCGGTTCGGGCGACACTTTGGTAGACTGACACCCTGACCGGCGGGCAGCATGGCGACGGCGTTGACCGGCGCCATGCTGCTCCGTCAAGCTCATGCCAGCATCACCATTCTTCTACAGGGAATCGTACGGCATTCGCGTGACAGTGCGGCCGATGTATCTACGCGATCAGTCGGAGCCGTCGCAGCAGCACTACGTGTTCGCCTATTTCGTCCGCATCGAGAATGTGGGGCCGCGCGTAGCTCAGCTGATGTCGCGCCGCTGGCTGATACACGATTCAGCCGGCGAGGACATCGAAGTGAAGGGAGAGGGCGTGGTCGGCGAACAGCCGATCATCGGCCCCGGCGAGCTGCACGAATACCAGAGCTTCTGCATCCTCAAGTCGGGAGAGGGCTTCATGGAAGGCCACTATAATTTTGTCTGCCCCGATGGCACCACCTTTCGCGCAGAGATACCACGTTTCACTCTGAGCGCGAGCGAATCCACGAGCCTGCCGTCGTAGCGCACGCCGGGGAACGACAGTTGCCTCTGTCAGGCCCAATATGAGCCGCATCTATGACATTTCGACGCCGGTGCGAAACGGAGGTGTCGTTTATCCCGGCAACCCGGAAATCCGAATCCAGCCGCAGCAGGCGATCTCTCAAGGAGCGGGTGCCAACGTCTCTTCCATCGCCTTCGGCTCGCATTCCGGAACACATGTAGACGCCGTCAAGCATTTCTTCGACGACGGCCAGACGGTAGACCAGATTGCGCTGGACAGGTTCATCGGGCCCGTAATTCTCCTGTCGTTTCCGGACGACCTGATGGCCGTGGGAGCGGCCGATCTCGCCCGGCACGACATCGGAGCCCACACGCGGGTTCTGTTGCGCACCCGGAATTCCTCGTTCATCGAAGGCCCCGGGTTCGTGAATGATTTCACCTACCTGGCTCCCGACGGTGCCGAGTACCTGGTCGGTCACGGAGTCGAGCTGGTGGGGATCGACTACTTCTCCATCGAGCAGTTCCACTCCGGCCATCACCGCACCCACCGGGCTCTCCTCGAGCGCGGCGTCGTGATTGTCGAAGGCCTCGACCTGAGCGAGCCGGCTGCCGGCGAGTACCAGCTGATCTGCCTTCCGCTCCGGCTCGCGGGGCTCGACGCGGCGCCGGCGCGCGCCGTTCTCCTCGGCTGAGCCGTGGCCAGCAAGATCAGGACGGCCTTCTTCGACATTGGGGGCGTGCTCGGCACCAACGGCTGGGACCGCGAACATCGCAAGGAGGCGTCGAGAATCTTTGGAATGGATCACGCGCAGTACACCCGGCTGCACGATGAAAACGTTCCTGCTTTCGAGGAAGGGCTGTTGACCCTCGATCAGTACCTCGACCGCACCGTGTTCGTGCGGCCGCGCAACTTCACTCCGGATGACTTCAAGCGGTTCATGTACACGCGCAGCGAGCCGTTTCCCGAGAGTCTTGCGGTGGTCCGGGAGCTCAAGCAGAGCGGCCAGACGCACATGTGCATCGCCAGCAACGAGTCTGACGAGCTGAGCCGCTATCGGGATCGCCTCTTCGGGCTCACCGAGATTTTCGACACGTTCCTTGCATCATGCTGGATCGGCGTGAGAAAGCCGGCGGCGATTTTCTACGACCGGATACTGGCGATCACGGAGGCCCGCGCGGAGGCGTCCGTGTTCGTCGATGACCATGAGGAAAATCTGGTTGCGGCGCAAGCTCTCGGATTCGCGACCATTCATTTTCAGTCTGCGGAACAGCTGCGGCGGGATCTCGTCGCGGCCGGAGCGGAGCTCAACATTCAACCCGGATAGACAATGCAACTCGCGATGATCGGCCTCGGCCGGATGGGCGGCAACATGACCGAGAGGTTGATGCGAGACGGGCATCGCGTGGTGGTGTTCGACCGCAGCGCGGAAGCGATTCAAAAGTATGTCGGCATCGGCGCTACCGGAGCATCCGCGCCGGCCGACGTGGTGACGAAGCTGAGCTCGCCGCGTGTCGTCTGGATCATGGTGCCCGCCGGGAAGCCGGTCGACGACACGATAGCCGCACTCCTTCCCGGACTGTCGAAAGGCGATGTCATAATCGACGGCGGCAACTCCAATTTCCGCGACTCGATGCGGCGAGCCGACGAGCTAAAGGCAAAAGAAATCGACTTCGTGGATTCCGGAACGAGTGGCGGCATCTGGGGGCTCGAGAATGGCTACTGCCTGATGATCGGCGCGTCGCCGGAAGCGTTTGCGCTGTGCGAGCCGATCTTCAAGTCACTTGCGCCGCCGGATGGCTATGCCCGAATGGGACCACCGGGCTCCGGCCACTACGTGAAGATGATTCACAACGGAATCGAATACGGCATGCTGCAGGCATACGCGGAGGGATACGAGATCCTCCACGCATCAAAGGACTTCAAGCTCGACCTGCACGCGATTGCCGGTGTGTGGAATCACGGGAGCGTAGTCCGGTCGTGGATCAACGAGCTCGCTGAAATTGCATTCGAGCGGGACGCGAACCTCGACGCACTCAAGGGTTATATCGAAGACTCGGGTGAGGGGAGGTGGACCGTTCAGGAAGCGATCGACCTCGATGTGCCCGCGCCGGTGATTACGCTCTCGCTCCTCGTCCGCCTCCGGTCACGGCAAGGCGATTCGTTCGGCGCAAAGGTGATTGCCGCGCTGAGAAACGAATTCGGCGGCCATGCGGTACGAAAGGCATGACCATTCCCCGCGTTACCCCGCATCCCGCCCGCGCGATCGCGACAAAGCACCTGAAGCGTGAGAAAGCCGATCCGTGCACGGCCGTGATTCTGGGTGCCGGCGGTGACCTCATGCATCGCAAGCTGATGCCGGCACTGTACTACCTCGCCGCCCAGCACCTGCTTCCGGACACTTTTGCGCTGCTTTGCGTTGGTCGGGATCCGATGGAGCGCGACGCTTTCGCCGCGTTGATGCGCGACGCGCTGGAGCATTCCGATGAGGTCAACACTGTCGATGACGAAGCCTGGGACTGGATCTCGAAGCGGATGTATTACGCTTACGGCGACCTATCGGGCAACGAAGTCTACCAGGCAATCCAGCGCTGCCTCGACGAGATAGAGAAGCCCCTTCCCGAGCGCGACCGGAATCGCCTCTTCCACCTGGCGATTCCTCCAAGCGTGTTCGAGACGACCATCGAACACCTCGCATCCACCGGCCTGGTTCCGCGTTCCCGGACGGCGACCCCGATCCCGAAACCCTGGGCGCGAATAGTCATCGAGAAACCCTTCGGCCGCGACTTGAAAACGGCACAGGAGCTGAACGGCGTCCTGCTCGACAGGTTCGACGAACACCAGATCTACCGCATCGATCACTACCTGGGAAAGGAAAGCGTTCAGAACATTCTCGTCTTCCGCTTTGCCAATCCGATATTCGAGCCGCTGTGGAACCGGCAGTACATCCAGAGCGTTCAGATAACGGTCGCGGAAACGGTTGGAACAGACATGCGGGGCAAGTATTACGAGGAAGCGGGCGTCATTCGCGACATGTTCCAGAACCACCTTCTACAGCTCCTCGCACTTGCCGCGATGGAACCGCCAACGACGTTCAACGGCAACGAGGTCCGGAACGAGAAGGTGAAGGTGCTTCACGCGGTTAGACAGCTGGTGGGGCAGGGAGAGGTTCCGGTGGTGCTCGGTCAATACGTGTCGGGAGAGATGCACGGTGAGCACAGGATCGGGTATCGGGAGGAAAAGGACGTCGACCCGAAGTCGGTAACGCCGACATTTGCGGCCATCCGCTTCTCGATCGACAACTGGCGATGGAAGCACGTGCCTTTCTACGTTCGCTCGGGAAAGCGGCTCGGCGACAGGAAGTCGGAGATCGCCATCACGTTCCGGTCGCCGCCGGTGCTGATGTTCGGCCAGGACGAGCTGGAGAGCCGGTGCCCAAGCACGCTCATCATGCGTGTTCAGCCGGACGAAGGAATCTCTCTGCGATTCCAGGTTAAGACTCCCGGGGCATCAAACGAGCTGACGACGAACATGGAGATCTCGCCGGTGGACATGGAGTTCTCGTATGCCGAGGCATTCGGAGCCGAGACACCGCCGGCGTACCAGACGCTGTTGCTCGACATCATGATCGGAGACCAGACGCTGTTCACGCGAAGCGACGAAGTCGAGGCGGCGTGGGGCATCATCGATCCGTTGCTGAAGTATTTCGAGCGGCGCCCGCCAAAGGATCTGCCCCAGTACCCGGCGGGGAGCTGGGGCCCGGCACAGGCGGACGAGCTCCTGCAGGGAGCGCACAGCCGTTGGCGGTAACTGTTTTTTTCTGCGCGGCCGCAATTCTCTTCTCGACAACGGGCTGCGCGGACAGCGGATCGTCGAGCGGCGCCTCTGCCGGCGGTCATCACATGGTCGACTCTTCCGCCAGGGAGCTCGTACTCCGGGCGCGTGCGCTGGACAGGGCCAATCAGCTGGACAGCGCGAGACTGCTGTACGAGTCCGCCGCCGGCAAGCTCGATGACATCAGTGACTGGCTCTACCTGCGCGCCGCTGGCGTAACGCGCGACGCTTCTTTGCGGGAGAAATACTACGGAAAGCTTCACACCCAGGTGGCCCGTGCCCGTCGGGCTCCCACCGAAGCATTTGCGCTTGAGAGAGCTGGCGAGACGGACGCCGCAATCCGCGCTTATGGCGCGCTTGGCTTGCGGCTCGATGCGTTGAGACTCGAAGCATCGCGGCCGGCGGATTCGGCCAGGATGCAGCTGGCTCGCCGGGGTTTCATCGCCTGGCTTGGTGCGCTGCCGGGACGTGAGGAATCGCGGGATGGCGTTGCTCTCTTCGACAAGCTTTTCGCGGCGCCCACGCCGGCGGAGCAGCTCACGGTTGCGCGGGCGGCAACGCAGGCCGGCGCGGCCGGCCGAGCCGTCGCCGGCTACACCTCGGCGTTTCGCGCGTCGCTCGGCACGCTGCAGGACCATTTTACCGACGGTCTCATGCTGGCGCGGCTCAATCGGGATCGAGATGCGGCTGTTCAATTCGCGAAGGTGACGTCGCCCGCGCCGCTGGCCGCGGCGGCGCGCTATCAGGGAGCCCGCGCTCTTCTCGCACTGGGCCAAAACACGGATGCGGCCACGTCGCTTCGTGCCATCACCACCGCATTTCCGACAGACACGAGCGCTGCATCGGCGCTGCTTCTTCTCTCAGATCTCGCCACCGATGCGAATCGCGACAGCGATGCCCGATCGACTCTGCTCTCCATTGTCCGCCGTTTTCCACGGACGCGTCACGCCCCGACGGCGCTCTTCCGTGCGGGAATCATTGCCTACGTCGCGGGCAACCATGCTGCGGCTGCCGCGGAGCTCGATTCGCTGGCAACACTCTATCCGGGAAGTGACGATGCGCTCGCGGCGATGTACTGGGCGGGCCGGGCATGGCAACAGCGCGGCGGCCTCGCAAAGGCGCAGGCGCGCTGGCGATCGGTCATGACCGCGGAGGGCGGCTCCTACTATTCGGTCTTGAGCGCGAACCGGCTGGGTGTGCCGGTCCTGCGGGACAACTCCCGCGAGGACAATTACCCGCACGTCGGTGACGTGGCCGATGCGGGCAGGCGAGCGGCGATGCTCGAGGACGTCGGGATGGATACCGAGGCAAGGTTCGAGTACGATCAGCTTTTCCGCGATGCATCGGAGTCCCGCGAGCGCCTCATCGCGACAGCGCATGCCCTTGCCGGCGGCGAGCAGTCTTCGCGGGCAATGACGCTTGGGAGACGTGTCGTCACCGAGATCGGACCTTCGGCCGAGAATTATCGTCTGATGTATCCAGTCGTCGAGCGGCAGACGCTTGCGGTGAGCTCACGCGCAAACGGTCTCGACCCGGCTCTCGTGGCCGGGCTCATCAGGCAGGAGTCGAGCTTCAACCCGAAGGCAACTTCACCCGTTGGTGCGCGAGGGCTGATGCAGCTCATGCCCGACGTCGGCCGAGGCCTGGCCCGCGGCCGCGGGCTCGCAAATCTCGATGCCGAGCGCCTTTACGAGCCCGCGCTCAACATTCAACTGGGGACGGCGCATCTGGCGGACTTGTTTCGGGGCAGACGGGAGACAGCGCAGGCGCTGGCGGCATACAACGCCGGCGAATCGCGGGTGGCCCGATGGCTGAAAAAAACGGGGTCAGGCGACCCCGAGCTGTTTACTGAACGAATACCATTTGTAGAAACCCGCGACTACGTCCGGAGCGTTGTGCGCAACCGCGCCTTTTATAAGACGCTATACGACTGGTAGCGGGCGGCGGGCAACAGTCAAGGGTCAACGGGCTCCGTATCTTCACCGTCTCCGACCTTCGGCTGCTTCCTTGCCGCTATCCAGTCCATAAGCCACGTCCCGGGAATGAGAAACAGCGGCGTGAGAAAGATCCCCAGAAGCGTATTGAGCCAGATGAGGGCCAGGTAAAAGCCAATCAGTCCGAAAGACACCCATAGCGTCCCCAGGGGACCGTGCGTTTCCATGCATCACTCCGAAGCGGCGGTTTAAATTAAAATATCATGGCAGAGCGCCGACATGAAGGAGACGCTGTAAAGGGAGCGGTGGAAGCAGCATTCGCCGGGCTCGACCGTGTTGTGCTCGCCGTGTCGGGAGGGGTCGATTCGATGGTGCTCTTTCACGCGGCGGCCTCGGTTCCTCACCGCGTCCGGCCGTCGTTTCTCGTTGCCAGCTTTGACCACGGCACCGGGACCGCCGCAACTCGTGCCGTGGAAAGCGTTCGCTGCCAGGCCGAAGCGCTCCGCCTCCCATTCACCGCCGGCAGGGCCGCGAAGCCCGCCGCGACCGAGCACGAATGGCGCCTCGCGCGCTGGAACTTTCTCCGCCAGGCCGCCACCGAATTCGGTGGGTCGATTGCAACTGCGCACACGCTCGACGATCAGATCGAGACGATCTTCATCCGCATCCTGCGCGATGCCGGGCCGCGAGGTCTGGCCGCATTGTTCGCGGAGTCGGAAGTGATTCGGCCTTTTCTGCGGCTGCGCCGTGCAGCGATCGTCCACTATGCGACGGCCCGCGGAG
>DATBZT010000101.1:0-11003 GCA_036513055.1 Gemmatimonadaceae bacterium
AAGGTGGCTGTTGCCGCGACAACCGGGGGCGTCAATCAATTCGCTCCGCCCGAGACGGAGGTCACTCGAGTGCCGCGACGTGGGCCATGCACGCGGCCGCAAGCCGGTCCGGCGCATATCCACCCTCGAGAGCGCTTACCACGCGGCCGCCGTTCCATGCTGCCGCCCGTTCAACCAGGCGGCGAGTGAGCGCCGCGAGATCCTCGGGCTCGAGTGTAAACCCGCCGAGCGGGTCGCCGGCAAGTGAATCGAAGCCGGCGGAGATGATGACGATATCAGGAATAAAGCCGACCGTCGCAGCATCGATTCCCCTCTCGAGCGTTTCGATGTAATGCTCAGGCGCGAGGCCGGCGGGCTGTGGGAGATTCCAGACATTTCCGCGGAGACCCCTGTCATCGGCAGCCCCGGTGCCCGGATACCAGGGCCACTGATGCATCGACACGAAATGGATTCCCGCATCCGATTCGACCAGCGCCTGTGTGCCATTTCCGTGGTGGACGTCCCAGTCCACGATTAGCACGCGCTCTGCCCCATGTGCTGTACGGGCGTAGCGGGCCGCAATGGCGACGTTGCCGAAGATGCAGAAGCCCATGGCGCGTGCCGCGAGTGCGTGATGCCCTGGCGGGCGAACGGCGCAGAACGACCGGGCGGCCGGGTCGGTCATCGCGCGATCGACGCCGGTGAAGACGCAACCGGCACCTGCCGTTGCCGCGGCCCACGACCCTTCACTCAGCACCGTGTCAGTGTCCAGGCGAGCTCCGCCGGCACATGCGAGGCGCTCAATTTCGGCGACGTAACCGCCGTCCTGAGCGAGAGCCAGCTCTTCAGAAGTGGCGTGCCTCCCTTCGATCTGCTCGACCCTCTCGAACAACGTTGGATCGTCGCGCAACGCGCGCGTGATCGCGCGCAGCCGTCCGACGTGATCGGGGTGATTCCACCCGGTATCGTGCCGTCCGCAGTCGCTATTGGAAATGAAGGCGACGGACATGTCGCCGGTATCCGCCTATCGGACCGGCTTGCGCCGGCGTGCGACGAGGAGAAGGATCGATCCGTTTATCACGCCGGTGTCAGCGAGGCTGCTGTCCTCGTCGAGTATCTCGAAGCCGTGCAGCCGAACTACCAGCTCACCGGCGTCGATCCCAGCCGGATACAGTGCCTCGAGAGCCGCTCGCTTAACAGCTGCGACAGGTTCGGTGGGTGGTGCATCGACGCGCACGGAATCCCACAGGTCCGCTACCTGAACGCGGATGTGCATGACGGGCTCATCACCCGAGGCAAGGGAGATCACTTCGCCGTTGGTCCTCAGGCCGGTTACAAACGGAACAGACGTCATGGCTTGGCTGCCTGCGATTCTGCGCCGGGAACGACCGGCCGGACTGGAGCCAGCCCGGGCGTGGACTGTGGAGGCGGCGTCAGTGTGCTGAGAAACCGGGCTATCTGCTGGTCGAACAGATAGCTCGACGCGGTGACTCTCGTCGTACCCTTGTCTGGCGCGGTTCCAATGACTATTTCTTCGCCGCCCTGGCCACGAAGCGTGATGTGGGTGGGGCCTTCCTGCTCGACGAACGCCGAATAAACGCCGCTCTGGCGGCCGAAAAAAATCCTGGCTTCGCTGAGTACCTGGGCGGACGTGAGCGCGGTGGAGGCTTCCTGCACCGTGCGTCCGCGCTGGGAGTTTGTGGGGGCGTCCATCTGTCTCGAGAAGGCGACGCGTAGCGTCCGTCGCGGGTATGTGTTATGCGTTACCGGGGGTTCCGCACTGAATCTACCGGCACCCCCCAAGCCGGACAAGTTGACGGAGGGCGCGTCGCCCACACCAATACGACCCACACGAGGACTCTCGATGATCAGTCGAATCGCCAGCATGCGTCTCATTGCCGCGAGCGCTGTGGCGCTTGCCGCCGCCGGATGCGCGTCAGTCCAACCCGCCGTTTCCACGTCTTCCACATCGGCGCCAGCGACGAGCGCGGCCACAGCCCCGCTCACTGCGCCAGGTTACCGTTCCGAATTCGGGACAATGTGGACGTTCGACGCGCCACCCCTGGCCTACTGGCAGAAGACGTACGGCTTCGCCCCTGACCAGCGCTGGCTCGACCACGTTCGGCTGGCATCGGTGAGACTGCCAAACTGTTCCGCGTCGTTCGTCTCGGCGAACGGATTGATTCTCACGAATCATCATTGCGCCCGGGGCTGCACGGCGGCGGTATCGCCCCGCGACAGCAATTACATAGAGACTGGATTTGCCGCGGCCAATCTGGCCGACGAGAAGAAATGTCCGGACCTGTTTGTCGACCAGTTGATTTCCATCGAGCAAGTGACCGACCGTGTTCGCGGCGCAATTACAGGGACCACCCCCGCTGAGCAGGCCTCCCAGCGGGCTGCGATCATCGGACGCATCCAGACCGAGTGCAAAGAGAGCACCGGCCTCACCTGCCAGGTGGTCACCCTGTACCAGGGCGGGATGTACTCATTGTACCGATACAAACGCTACAATGACCTCCGGCTGGTAATGGTGCCCGAGGAGCAGATCGCCGCGTTTGGTGGCGATCCCGACAATTTTACTTTCCCCCGGTACGACCTCGACATGGCGCTGCTGCGCGCCTACGACAACAACTCTCCATTTCATCCGACCGATTATCTGCGATGGAGCGCGAACGGCGCCGCAGACGGAGAGGCAGTGTTCGTCATTGGGAACCCGGGCTCGACCGGCCGGCTCAATACCCTTGCCCAGATGGAGTTTCTGAGAGACACGCAATACCCGGCCACGCTCGCGGGGTACAACCGGGCGCTTGCGGTCTATTCCCAGACGGCAGCTCAGGATCCGAGTGCAGCAGTTCGATATCAGAATCAGGTCTTCGGGTTGCAGAACTCGTTCAAAGCGGTGACAGGATATCGCGCCGGTCTCCTCGACAGCGCGCGCATGGCGCAGAAGCGTGCATTTGAAAATGATTTCCGCGCCCGCATCAGCGCCGATCCGGCTCTCCGTGCGCGCTACGGCGGGTCGTGGGACGCTGTCGCCGCCGCACAGCGTGAGTTGGCAACGTTCAACAAGCAGCTCAGGGACTACGGCTTCGGCGGCGGATCGACGCTGATGACTCTCGCCGCGCAAACGGTCCGCGTTGCGAGCGAAAGCACAAAGCCCGACGCGGCGCGGCTCGCCGCGTATAGAGGCGCCGGCCTCGAGGCGATCAAGCAGGGGCTGCAACGCGATCGCCCTATCGACCTGGCGTACGAGAAACTCGCAATCGCAGCCCAGCTTCGCTCGGCGCAGCAGGAGCTTCCGGCAGACGATCCATTTGTTCGTTTGACGCTCGCCGGAAGGACTCCTCAGGCCACTGCCGACGCTCTGGTGACCGGGACGCATCTTGGCGACGTGGCAACACGGCGCGCGCTTGTTGAAGGTGGGGCAGCGGCTGTCGCCGCATCGACCGATCCGTTGATCGTGCTGGCCCGCGCGATAGATCCAATGAACCGCCCGGTGGTCGCCCGCTCCGACAGCCTCAATGCGATCATCGCCACGAACGCCGAGAGCATCGGGCAGGCTCTCTTCTCGACCTACGGAACGGCGCTTCCGCCAGACGCAACATTCACCCTTCGCATCAGCGACGGCGTGGTGAAGGGATATCCGATGAATGGAACAGTCGCGCCATACAAGACCACGTTTTACGGGCTGTACGATCGCGCTGCGGGATTCGATTTCAAGGATCCGTTCAATCTTCCGCAGCGTTGGATTACGAGGAAAGATCGCCTCAGCCTCGCCACACCATACGACTTCGTAACGACGAATGACATCATCGGTGGGAATTCCGGAAGTCCGCTGATAAACCGTAACGCCGAGGTGGTAGGCCTGGCCTTCGATTCGAACATCGAAGGCATCGCAAACCGCTTTCTTTTCACTACCGATGTGCCAAGAACGGTGAGCGTACATTCGGCCGGCATAATCGAGGCGCTGCGCAAAATGTACGATGGCTCGCGCATAGCGGACGAATTGCAGGGCAAGTAGCGAGCAGGGGCGCGAGGAATTCTCGCGCCCCTGCAGCTCTCGTCGGTTGAAGACGCATGGCGCCTTGTTCCGGGTCCCGGATCTTTGCGCCGTGATCGCCGCTGACATTCCCCTCCGGGCGGCTGCTGCTAGCTGCTGCTGCGGATACCAGACGCGCCGACCGCGCTCCGGAAAGCGAAGCCACCCACCCCGATGCTAAACGCCGCGAGCAGAGCCCATGGCGATGCGCCGGATGGACTCGAAGATGAGGCGCGTACCGAAGTGCAACGACTCCACCGGGACGCGCTCATCGTGGCCATGCATCCGCTCCTCGTCCTCCTGTGCCATCGGAAACGGCAGGATTCCGTAGGAATTGATTCCAATTCGCCGGAGCTGCGCGCTGTCGGTGCCACCCGTGCTGAGATAGGGCACAACCGCCATCTCTCCATCGAACTCCCTGGCTGAGCTTGCAAGCGCCCGAAACATCTCCGACGTCGGATCCGACGCCGGCGCTTCTGCTCCATGCGCCGAGATGGCGATCTCGATTCCGTCGTCATCCACGGCCTGCCGGAGTCGCAGCACTACGTCTTCAATCGAATGTCCCGGTATCGTTCTCACATTCAGGATTGCACTCGCCTCGGCGGGAATGACATTGCCTCGCACGCCACTCGAGAGCGATGTGGGAGAAATGCCATTTCGCACTACGGCATTGAACACCGGCACGCGTGACAAAACGGTGGCACCTCTCGTTTGCGCCGCCGCGTCCTCCGAGACGAGGTCGGCCATCGCCCCTCGCTGTTCGGCATCCGGCCATATCGTCGCCAGATCGGCGAAGAACCGGCGCGTGGTTTCCGTGAGAGTGACAGGCTCCCTGTGGCGGCTGATCCGGTCGATGGCGCGCGCCAGCCGGAAGATCGCGTTTCCCTCGAGCGGAATGGCCGCGTGGCCGGCCGGGCCGCGAGCGGTCACCGTCACCATGTGCGAGATCTTCTCGGCGGTCTGAATCGCCAGGTACCGCTTACCATCCGCCACGATTCGTGTCCGCCCGCCTTCGTTGATCGCGAACTCGGCGTCGAAGAGATTGCGGTGGTTATCGACCAGCCACTTGATCCCCGCCTCACCACCAGCTTCCTCATCCGAGGTCGCCACAAACATCACGTCGCGGTCCAGCGTCGTGCCGGCGGCAACAACGGTTCGCTGAATGAGCAGCATCGCCATGATGTTTGCCGCGAGCATGCCCTTGTCGTCAATTGCGCCACGGCCATACAAGTATCCGTCGCGAACGACACCACCAAATGGATCGGTTGACCACTTATCGGCCTCGACGCCTACGACATCCATGTGGGCAAGCATCATCACCGGCCGGCCCCTGCCGTTACCGCGTATCCGCGCAACGATCGCAGCGCGGTTTTCGGCGGGAGTGAGAAGCTGCGTCTCGATTCCCTCAGCCATCAGCACTTCTGTTATGTAACGGGCGAGCGGCAGCTCGTTGCCAGGCGGGTTCGTCGTGTCGAACCGGATGAGCCGCTGGAGCAGCGCGACCGTCTCCGCGCGCACCGCCGTCCAGTCAGTCGCCAAGGAGCTTCTCGATGTTTCTGATGAGGGGCGCAAAGGTGAGTCCTTCGCCACCAACACCCACACGCTGCGCGATCTCCTCGGCAGTCTCACGCTGACCCTCGGCCCACAACTCGCGCACCATCCACGGCCCAGCCGCTGGATTGCGGTACCAGTCGGCGTCGAATCGCGACACGAGCGCTTCGTTGAGCACAGACTGGAGCTGCCAGGCGCGAAGATAGCGCGTGGAGTAATAACGCGAATCGAAATCCACGAATGCGTCGGCGGCACGATACTGGAAAGTCGTTGCCCGGGTGAGAGTCTCGACGTACAGCTCGGGAAGGTCGCTGAGCGCCACGTCGTCTCCGTATGCCTGGTGCTCATAGATGAGCTTGGCGCAGTACCGGCGCAGGAAATGCAGCTCCTCGAATCCAGCCATTCGCAGGAAACCCTGCATCCGGTTTCTGCCGAGCTCGGTGTAGCGAAGCAACCAGCCGGAATCCTTCATCCGATGGTCGAACAGCATCGCGTAGGATTCGGTCACTGAATTGTCGCCGAGCCATCGGAACTCGAACGGATAGTCGTCGCGCACGTTCGCGAAATGCAGGGCGTGCCCTGCTTCATGCAGCAGCGTCGCGTAGTCCGTTTGACCGCCATGAGGCCGGAGAACCAGGTAGACCTCCTGAGGAACACGCGTCGGCGCGCAGAACGCACGTGATCGTTTGCCAGGCCGGTCGCCAACGTCATAAATGATGCGACCACCGGCGTCGGGGTCGAGGCCCATTTCCGTGAGCTGCTTTCGAATCGATTCAGTCAGCGCACCGCCGGGAAACCCAGCGTCGTACTCGGATGCGCGTAACAGGGCGAGAGCGTCGGAGCGAGTCGCCTCCGATGGCCTGATGCCAAGCGATGCGCGAAGAAAATACGGCAGCGTCCCGTCCCACATCGCCTGCGTGTCCGACAGAAATACGGCACACTCGGCAACGAGGCCGGTGAGCGATACCCCCGTTATCTCCTCGAACGCAGAATTGTAGCTCGTCGCGATGTCGAGCGACTCGATGAACGCCTTCTCCCGCTGAAGCCGCTCCATGCGGATGGGCGCGTGCTCGCTCTCCACCATCCTGGCGCGGGCGTCATCGAGTGCCAGGCGGCTCGGGCGATCAGTTTCGTTCGCAATCTCGATTGCCGCTTCCTGGTACTGAACCTGGCGCCCGTCCGCAGTCTGGATATACGCGGAGCTTTCAAGCGCGATCTCCGCTTCGTCGAGCGCCGCCAGTGAGCGCGACGTCTGCGACTCGAGCTGCCACTCGAGCAGGTAACGTGCCGACCGATGCGCTTCCGTTCCCTTCTGGGTGTCGTGGAAAAGATCGAGCGTGAAGTCGAGCGCCTCGCGTCCGAGAATCTCCGCGTACCGCTCGTAGATCGGCGTCAGCTCGGCCACCAGCTTCAGCCCGGAATGAGCGAGATAACTCTCTCGTGAAATATCCTCGGTAAACGCCTGCCCGTCCCTGCGGAGACGGTCCAGGTTGAGCGGGCTCATCCTGCTATCCGCTGACCTATGTATTCGCGCAGCTTGTCCGTCGCCACTCGGTCCTGGAGCAACGAGTCGCGGTCGCGAACCGTCACCGTATCGGCGGAAGTCGACTCGCCGTCGACGGTGATGCAGAACGGGGTGCCGATTTCGTCCTGCCGGCGGTAGCGCCGGCCGATGGCGCCGCTGTCGTCGTAGAAAACCGGAAACGCCGAGCGTAGATCGTCGGCGATGCGATGCGCCATCTCCGGCATTCCATCTTTCTTGACCAGCGGAAATACTCCGGCTTTCACAGGCGCGAGGGCCGGGCTCAGGCCCAGCACGGTGCGGCCCTCCGTTTCGCCCTCGACGTTTTCCTCGCGATAACCGTTGACGAGGATTGCGAGCAGGGTGCGGTTTGGGCCAACGGCAGTTTCGACGACAAACGGGACGTAGCGCTTGTTGGCGGCGTGATCGAAGTACTCGAGCTTTTTGCCGGAGAACTTCTGATGCTGCGTCAGGTCGAAGTCGCCGCGGTTGTGTATTCCCTCAATTTCCTGAAAGCCAAGGGAGCCGCCGAAGTCGAACTGAACGTCGAACGCGGCCCGCGCGTAGTGCGCCAGCTCATCCGTAGAATGCTGGTGGAACTGCAGCCGCTCCGGCGCGAGACCGAGCCCCTGGTGCCACTTCATGCGCTCTTCCTTCCAGTACTCGAACCATTTCATGTCGGTACCCGGCTCGACGAAGAACTGCATCTCCATCTGCTCGAACTCCCGCGTCCTGAAAATGAAATTGCCGGGAGTGATTTCGTTTCTGAACGCCTTGCCGATCTGCGCGATTCCGAAGGGAATCCGCTGGCGGGTGGACTGCTGGACGTTGAGAAAGTTCACGTACGTTCCCTGGGCGGTCTCTGGCCGCAGATAGATCGTCGCGGCGCTGTCCTCCACCGGGCCCATGAACGTCTTGAACATGAGGTTGAACTGGCGGGGCGCGCTCAGCGTGCCCTTCATTCCGCATGCCGGGCACTGCGCGTCCGGCTCTCCGGGAGTCCCCTTTATTTTGGGATCGTCGGCGCGGAACCGCCTTTTGCAATTCATGCAGTCGACGAGTGGGTCGACGAAGCCGCCGACGTGACCGCTTGCCTCCCATACGCGCGGGTGCATGAGGAT
Source organism: Gemmatimonadaceae bacterium (assembly GCA_036513055.1). GTDB lineage: Bacteria > Gemmatimonadota > Gemmatimonadetes > Gemmatimonadales > Gemmatimonadaceae > UBA4720. The sequence continues at coordinate 8,216 of DATBZT010000101.1, forward strand.
CGCCGTGTCGAGCCCCTCGATGTCGTCGCGCTGGCGGACCATCGCCCGCCACCATCTGTCCTGAAGATTCCGTTTGAGCTCGACTCCGAGCGGTCCGTAATCCCACACGGCGCCGGTGCCGCCATAGATCTCTGAGGACTGAAAGACAAAGCCGCGCCGCTTGCTGAGCGACACGAGCTTTTCCATCACATCGGGGTAGTTCGGCATCCGGGTAATATAGTGTTCTGGCTGGGTTTCCCCTCGGCAGGCCACCCTGTTCTGACGCGGGCACTGTTAGTGAGACCAACAAGACCGGTGAGAAATGCGAGTTATGACCGTTGCAAAAAAACTCACCGGTCTTGTCGGTCTCCTGTCCCTTAATCCCCTTGCCCCCGGATGGAGTATCGCGAAGCCTTACGCGCCGATTATCTGATCGCGCCGGGTACCAACGCTGACATACGTGATCGGCGCATCCACCAGTGATTCGATCCTGTCGAGATAGGCCCGCGCCGCGGCTGGGAGGTCAGCGAGCGAGCGGGCATCCCCGGTGGAGCGCTGCCACCCTTCGAGCCACTCGTACTGCGGCTCCGCGTGCTCGAGCGCCGTGAGGTCTCCCGGGAATTCAGTGTGGAGCTCTCCGTCAATGAGATACCCCGTGCAGAGCGCGATGCTCTCGATCGTGTCGAGCACGTCCAGCTTCGTCACCGCCAATCCGGTGAGGCCGTTCACGCGGGTCGCGTAGCGAACGACTACGCTGTCGAACCAGCCGCAGCGCCGAGGACGGCCGGTGGTGGCCCCGAATTCATTCCCCAGCTCGCGGATGCGCGACGACAGAGGCTCGGCGAGCTCCGTCGGCAGCGGCCCGTTGCCCACCCGCGTCGTGTACGCCTTTACAATTCCGAGCGCCGCATGAATGGCGTTGGGCGCGATGCCCACGCCGATCGCGGCTCCGCCCGATGTTGTGCTGCTCGATGTCACGAATGGATAAGTGCCGTGATCCACGTCGAGCATCGATCCCTGGGCGCCTTCGAGAAGGACTGTCGCGCCGGTGCCGATCGCGCGGTGCACGGCAAGACCCACGTCCTCGGTGATCGGCAGAAGTCGTGGAGCGATGCGTCCCAGCGCGGCGAGCGTTTCCTCGAGATCGGCTCGCTCCGTCACTCCGAAACCGGCGAGCTGTGCGTTGGCGTGTGCCACTCCGCGCTCGACGCGCGAACGGAGCTGCTCCGGGTGGCGGAGGTCGAGCACGCGGATGCCGCGGCGGGCAATCTTGTCCTCATACGCCGGGCCGATGCCTCGCCCCGTTGTCCCGATTTCCCGGCTGGCCGAGCTCGTGGAGTCGAGCAGCTTGTGGTAGGGCATGACGAGATGCGCGCGGTCGCTGACGTAGAGGCGGCCCTGAACATCCACGCCATCGGCGATCAGCTCGTCGATCTCGGTGAACAGCGTTTCGGGATCGAGCACAACACCATTCCCAATCGCGCAGCGAACGCCGGGATGCAGAATCCCGCTCGGGATCTGGTGAAGCACGAACGATTTTTCGCCAATCTGCACCGTGTGACCCGCGTTGGCCCCGCCTTGGTAGCGCACGACCCAATCGGCGCGCTCCGCGAGGACGTCGACGAGCTTCCCTTTTCCCTCGTCACCCCATTGCGCACCGACGATCACAACAGTGCGGATCTTCGAATCGAACAATGCTGCTCCAGTGCCCTGAAATGAAAAACGCCCCGGAGATGCGGGGCGTAGAATCAATCTATGAGATCGAGTGGGGGAGTCAATCCGCGGGAAAACCTTAGAGGGCCGCAAAGAAAATCCACGCAGCGATCGCGCACCCTATCCCCATCTTCAATGCGGTGGAAATCACCCGGCCGAGCAGCGCTCCGGTAGCGACCTTGGTCGCGCCCCGCCGCGTTCCACCCGCGCCCAGCTCGCCCACGAGCGCTCCGATGAACGACCCCGCAAACGCTCCGATCAGCGGGCCCACGATGGGAACGGGAAAGCCGAGCATCGCTCCAAGAATGCCGCCGATGACAGCTCCCCAGCTCGCGCGCCGCGAGCCGCCGTACTTTCGCGCGTAGCTCCCCGCAAGCGTGTATTCGAGAATTTCCGCAACGAGAGCCATCACCCCCACTCCGATCAGCGTGAACCAGCCAATGGGTGAGCCGCCGACGATCAGGTTGTACACGACGGCGGTGGCAATCATGATCCAGAGGCCAGGGAGCCCGAGGGCAATCAGGACCAGCGACAACAGCAGGACAGCGGTAAGTAGTACGAGTGCCATTACGTCAGCTCCTCAACGGTTGCGGCGAGCAGTAATGCTGCCTTTGCGATCCCCGTGCCGTTCAGTCGCTCGCAGGTATCGCTGGATGTATGTACGTGCGCCAGTGTCCCGATGTTTCCGCGGCTGAGAGTGACCGCGTCCCAGCCGGAGTCGGCAAACGCGATGCTGTCTGCGAGCAATCCGGGAATCATGCCACGAACGCGAAGCGGCACGCGGCCACGCGCCGCCGCCCGCGTCAAGGCCGTCGCGGCGGATCCGCCCGTGGACCTTCGCACCATGCACAGGAACCCGCCGGCGTCATCAATTGTGTCGCAGTTGAGCGCAATTGCCCACTTCCCAGCCGATTGCGCGTAGGCCCGCGCACCTGCCAGGCCGAGCTCCTCGCCACTTGTCAGGATTACGCCAAGGTCGGGCCGGGTCCGGAGAAGGCCCGCGGCGAGAATAACCGCGATCACACCGCTCGCATTATCCAGCGCACCGGGCGACCTGTCGCTGACGAGACAAAGAATTATCGGGACCGTCGCAATG
>DATBZT010000102.1:0-5994 GCA_036513055.1 Gemmatimonadaceae bacterium
GTGCTGTCGAACGGCAAGGTCATCGGGCGCGAGCAGGCTGGAGCGGTGCGGGCCGGAGAAGTCGAAGCGGCACCATTCGTCGATCGGGACGGCGGTCCTGCCGGCGCGGGCCGACTGGCAGCTGCCTACGATCGCCCTGGCATCGACGCCAACGCGAGCGATCAGCGCTTTCAGATGGAGGACCCGGTGTTCGTCGAGCTTCCACGGGGACGGACGGCAAATGTGGGAGACCGATACCTGGCGTTCGCGCATGGCCCCGCAATTGGGGATGATTCGCAGCTCATGATCCCAACGGCAATCGTGCGTGTCGAAAGCGGACAATACGGCCAGCTCACGCTCGTGCGCATCGTCCGTCAATTCGGGGAAGTGAAACTCGACCAGTCGCTCATTCCACTGGAAAGCGTGTTGCCCTCGGCTGCCCTTGCGCGGACGCCGGTGGCGAATGGCGGCACGGCCCATGTCCTCTGGGTCCACGAGGATCCCGTTCTTCCATCCGTGCAGAGCTACGTCGTGCTGAGCGGAGAAGCCGGAAACAGCGTTCGCGTCGGCGATCAGTTCACGCTCATCGACGCAAGTATCGACCCGACTCATCCGGCGCCGCCGGTGCCGGCTGCCGTCGCTCAAGTCGTGCGCGTAACGCCGTACGCGGTTACGGCGATCGTCGTCAATCACGATCAGCCCACGATACGCCCGGGAATGCCCGCGCGGCTGACGGCGACGATGCGCTGATTCCGGCGCAAAACGGGAAATTTTTCGGTGCCCGGGGAGTAGTCAGGGATTAGATTAGGGGCGAGCCATGATACCGATCGCCCACTTCATTGCCATCTCCTGCGTCCACGGTTGCCCGGATGATGTCCGGGCGACTCGGCACCGACGTGAGTCATCCGAGGGCGAGAGTTGAGTCGCCGCGCGGTCGTCACCGGCGGCGCGGGCTTCATCGGATCGCACGTTGCCGATCGGTTTCTCGAAGAGGGATACGAGGTCGAGGTCATCGACGACCTTTCGAACGGAAAACGCTCCAACGTCCCTGACGAGGCAACACTCCACGCGATCAGCGTCACGTCGCCCGAAGCGGCAGCGATCGTACGCGACGGGAAATTCGACGTGCTGGTGCACCTGGCTGCGCAGATGGACGTCAGGCGAAGCGTCGCCGATCCGCTCTTCGACGCCACCACCAATATTCTCGGGATCGTGAATCTCCTCGAAGGCGTGAGGGCCAGCGGTCGCAACATCAGAGTCGTGTTCACATCGACAGGAGGAGCGATCTACGGCGATTTCAACAAGCCTCCCAACTTCGAGACGTACCCAAAAGAGCCGGAGTCGCCATACGCCATCTCCAAGCTCGCGTCGGAGTACTACCTCGCTTACTACGGAAGACTCCATGGTCTGGAACACGTCGCGGTTCGCTTCGGAAACGTCTATGGCCCGCGTCAGGACCCTCACGGCGAAGCGGGGGTTGTAGCGATCTTCTGCAACAGAATTCTGGAGGGGAAACCGCTGACGATTTTCGGAGATGGCCGGCAGACGCGTGATTACGTGTACGTTGGCGACGTCGCCAACGCCGTATGGCTTGGTGCGACATTTGACCTTCCGCCAGCGGGTACGGTCGACACGCGCAGCTTCAACATCGGCACCGGAATAGGCACGTCGGTCCTCGATCTTGCCCGACTTCTTCAGGACGCGGCGGGAAGCACAGCCGAGTTCGTGTTCGCGCCGCGCCGGCCGGGCGAGCAGCAGGAATCATTTCTCAACGTCGACAAGGCCCGGGATGTTCTCGGGTGGGAGCCCGGCGTAACCCTCGCCGAGGGACTGGCGAGAACGTATGCCTGGGCCGAGGCAGAGACGGCCGCCCGGAAATCGTGACCGGCTACCTCCTCATGCAGATCGGCGCCGCGGTGCCGTCGTCGCCGATCGAGCTGGTGACGAGCTCGACCACCGCCACCAAAGTCGTGCTCGCCGTCCTCGTTGTGCTGTCGCTCATAAGCTGGTCGGTGATGATCGCCAAGACCATCGAGCTTCGCCGCGCCGAATCGGCCGGCAGGGCGTTCATGGACTCATTTGAAAACGCGCCTTCGCTCGACATCGCCGCAGATCTGGCAAAGCGATCCACCTTGAGTCCACAGCGCGAGGTGATGCTTCGCGCCCTGCGCTTTCTTCACGAGACCACGCCGGCGCTCGGCGCGACTTCGGAGCGCGGCGCACGGCTGAGCGCGTCGCAGGTGGAAGCACTGCGGCTGGTGCTCGACTCGGAGAGCGGTGCCGTGCGAGACCGGATAGGCCGCTTCGTTCCCTCTCTTGCGACTATCGGATCGGCAAGTCCGCTGATCGGTCTGCTCGGCACGGTGCTCGGAGTGATCGACGCGTTTCTTGGAATCGCGACGAAAGGCTCGGGAAACATCGGCGCAGTGGCGCCCGGTGTGGCAGAGGCGCTCATTGCAACCGCCGCGGCGCTGTCGGTCGCGATACCGGCGGTGTTCGGCTACAACATTCTCGCTCACCGCCTCAACCGTCTCGACGGTGAGCTGGATGGATTCGGCTCGGAGCTGATTGCCTTGCTGGTCCGTGAAGGGCGCATCTAGGTGGCGAGACGGCGCGAGCGGATGCAGCTGTACGCAGAAATCAACGTCGTGAGTCTGATTGACGTGATGATGCTGCTGATGGTGATCTTCATGATCACTGCGCCGATCATGCAGGGCGGAGTGGACGTCACCCTTCCAAAGGCAGAAGCGCGACCACTCGAGCCGAAGAGCGGTCTCGTGGTGACCGTGGACCGCGCGGGACGCATTCATGTGGAAGAAGCGTCGCTCACTTTCGACGAGTTTCGCGCGAGCTTCAAGGCACTCGCGGCCGAGAGGGGAAAGCAGGGCATTTATCTTCGCGCCGACCAGGGCGTTCCGTATGGCTCCGTGGTGCGTGTGCTCGCAGTGATGCGAGCGAGCGGCATCTCCGACGTGGGTCTCGTGGCCGAACCGGAGCAGGGGCGATAGTGCACACAGGCAGGGAGCCAGTACGCCTCGGTGGCCCACTTGGGATGTCGGTGGTGCTTCACCTGTCGGTCCTTGCCCTGGCACTGATTGGACTTCGCAAAGGTCCGGCCGAAGTGCTGCCACCCATATATAAGGTAGACATTGTCGCGGCCCCCCCGGGCGAGCGGGCGATTGGCGAAGTGAAGCCCGAGCCAGCGCCGGTAGAGAAGACGCCAGCTGCACCGGTTGCACCGCCTGCTCCCAAGGAGCGAGCGATTCCGCTTGCGAAAGCAGTTCCAAAGAAGGCCGCCGCGCGCTCGACGCCGGTGCTCGCGCCGGCCAAGCCGGCTCCGAAGACGGCGGCTCCGCGTGCTGGCGGCGGGCCCGAGGGCGGAGCGGGAACGGATGTCGCCACAGTCCAGACCGAAGGAATCGATTTTCCGTTCCCCGGGTATCTCAACAACATCGTCCGCCAGATCGCGCTCAACTTCAAGCCGAGTGACACTAATTCGACGCTGCGCGCGGAAGTGAAGTTTCTGATCTACCGAAATGGATCTGTGCAGATCGTACACTTCGTCACCCGATCGGGCTCGTACGCGTTCGACCTGGAAGCTCAGGGAGCGATCGAGTCGGCCGCTCCCAATTTCGGACGCCTGCCCGATGGCTTCCCTGACGACGTGTTGCCCGTCACTTTCAGCTTTGACCCCAGAATCATCAGATGAGCCCCCGTTTTGTCTCTCTTTCGGCGTGCGTCGGCCTCGCGCTTCTCGTCGCAAGCACCAATGCCTGCGGTCAGGATACTGCCTCCACCCGCCCCGGCGTTCGCCTCGGACTCAACTATCCGAGAGGAACCGCTCCGAGACTCATCGTGCTTCCGGTTGACACGACTGCCGGTGACTCGATCAGGACCATCATACAGCGCGATCTCGACTACAGCGATCGCATCTCCCCCATTCCGCTTGACCCCGCGACGCTCTCGGGCCTCGCGCTCGCACCGGGCCAGGAGCCGAACTATGATCTCTTCGCCAAACTCGGCGCCGCGGCAATCCTTCAGGCGAGGCGGACGGGAAGCGGCCTGCGCGTCGTTCTCTACGACGTCGGCGCCAAACGGCGAATTGATTCGCGTGACTTTGCCATCGTCACCGTGCCGCCGGTACGCGATGCTGCTATTCGCGATTCGATCGTCGCCGAGACTACGGTTCGCGAGAAAGCAGTAAGGGATTCGATAGCGCGAGTCCTCCAGACGAGGGCCGGAATCATGCGACGGGCCCGCGTGAGGAATGACCCTCGACCCCGCCGGTTCGTAGTCAGGGACTCATTGCGCCGCGACTCGGCCGCGACTGCCTACATGAGGCGCGGGCTGTCACGCTGGGACGAAGACCGCCGTGACTCAGTCGCACTTGCCACGACGACGACGGTGACGCGGCTCGTGCGGGCGGACTCGACAGCGCGGGTTGCCGCCGCCGACAATGAGCGAATGAGCATTCATCGGGTGAGTGACGAAGTCGAGAGCTGGATCACGGGAAAGCGCGGCATCGCCTCGACACGCATCGCTTACGTTCACAACGGTCTGATACGTCTGGTCGACAGCGACGGAGAGAACGACAGGGCCGTCACCCGCCGGGGTTTCTCGATGTCTCCCGCCTGGCATCCGAACGGACGGCGAATCGTTTATTCGCGAATGAGTGACGTCGGCACGCAGATTGAGCAAGTCGATCTCGAGACGGGGAGGGTCAGGTCGGTAAGTGCTACCGGCTTGAACATCACGCCGGTATTTGCCCGTGACGGCAGGAATATCGTGTACTCTCACGGTGACGAATCGGGAACGGACCTGTTCATCACGAGCGCGGATGCCGATGGCGAGAGCACGCCGCAGCGCCTTACGTTCGGCAGGGGGAGCGACAACAACTCACCCAGCCCCAGTCCCGATGGTCGTCAGATCGCGTTCATTTCGGGAAGGTCCAGATTTCCCGAGGTGTACACAATGGACATCGATGGCACAAACGTGCAGTTGCTCACGCCCTTTGTTCCGGGTGTGCGCACCTATCGGACGGCCCCGGACTGGTCACCCGATGGACGCGCCGTCGCATACGAGCAGCAAAATGGCGACTTTCAGGTGTGGATGATCAACATGCGTAACAAGGAGCCGCGACGTCTGACCAGCGAAGGTGAAAACGAAGACCCGTCGTGGTCACCCGACGGCCGGCACCTTGCGCTTTCGTCCACCCGTGGCGGCTCGAAGCAGATATGGGTGCTCGATACAGAATCCGGACGCTTGCGCCAATTGACGCACAACGCCGGCGCCCGCCTTGCAGCATGGTCACCAATGTTGAGCATTCCATGATGTCGCAGCTGTCTATGGTTCATCCATTTCACGCCAGGCCAATGCCCACACTCGCCCGCACCCTCGCAGTTGCCGTGATTCTCTCTGCCGCCCTTGCCGGCTGCCACAAGAAAGTTGCGGAGCGGCCCGCGCCGCGCCGCGTCAACACCGACAGCCTCATGCGGGAGCAGGCAAGACTCGATTCGATAGCCCGCGCCGACGCCGCCCGGGCGGCTGCGGCGGCAGCTGCGGCCGCTGCAGCCGCGGCAGGCGCGCCCACGGAGGCGGCAGTGACGCCGCGTGAGCGGACGGCGCTCGCCGCTACCATATACTTCGATCTGGACGAGTCGTCCCTGACGGACGAGGCGCGCACTGCCGTGGAAGCAAAGGCGCCGGTGCTGCTCCGCCACCCGAACATGCACATTCGGATCACGGGACATACTGACTCGCAGGGGTCGGACGAGTACAATCTCGCGCTTGGCCTGAGGCGCGCTGCGGAGACAAAGCGCTACCTCTCGGCACTGGGAGTGGACGAGAGCAGAATGGAGATCGTGACGATGGGTGAAGAGCGGCCAGCGGTGGAAGGCAACACCCAGGAGGCATACGCCCTCAACCGGCGTTGCGAGTTCGAGATCATCTCCGGAGGATGACGATGGCGGGTTGCAGAGCGGCGAAAGCCGCGGCGGCGGCGACCTTCGCTCTCGT
>DATBZT010000103.1:0-9597 GCA_036513055.1 Gemmatimonadaceae bacterium
GGTCCGGTATTTGTCGGCGTCGGCAACAACCCCGCCGATACGACGACATTCGGAAAGCAGCTCTTTAACCACTACACCGTCACGCGAGACCCTGTCACAGGGGCCGAAACCAGCCGTGTGCTGTCGGGAACGACGACAGCCCCCAGTGGGGACGACAAGGTCATTCTCGGGAACGCAAATCCAAAATACACCTTGGGCCTGCGGAGCCAGGGAAACATTGGCAAGTTCGACATCAGCTTCCTGGTCAACACCGCGCACGGACAAAAAGTCTTCAACAACACTGCGCTCGTTTACTCCACAAAGGGCAACGCCCTCCAGGACAAGAACTTCCTGGCTTCGGCGCTTACCGACCCGACTGGAATCCATGAGCCGGCAATCTACTCGTCGCGCTGGATCGAGAATGGGTCTTTTGTCCGCCTGCAGAACCTGACAGTGGGTTACACTTTCGATCTGCCGAGATTCGCCTTCGCCGGCAGACAAACTCGCGCCTACCTTTCCGGCGATAACCTGTGGGTCTCGACGCCCTATACCGGCTACGATCCAGAAGTACACACGGAAGCGGGTCTGGCCTCACGCGGAATAGATTATCTTCATTATCCGCGTCCTCGCACCATCACCGGAGGTCTTCATGTCGCTTTCTAGAACGCCTGTCTTCACTAGGTCGATGGGAGCGGCTGGAGTCTTTGCCCTGCTGCTTCTTGCGCCTGCCTGCACGGATCTAACCGAGGTCCCCTCCAGTTCCATTACGCCTCAGAACTTCTACCGTAATGAAACGGAGGTACTCGGCGGTTTGGCGTCGGTCTACGCGCAGCTCCGGAGTACTGTCGACGACTACTACAACCTGAGCGAAATAAGCACCGACGAGATGATCGTACCCACCCGAGGCCAGGACTGGTACGACAATGGTCAGTGGATCGACATTCACAGGCAGACCTGGGGAGCAACAAGCCCGGCCGCTGGCTCGCTCATCAACGGCGCCTGGGTTAACCTCTTTCAGGGCGTCGCTCGCGCGAATATCGTGCTCGACGCGCTGAACAGGGTCAACTTCGCGGACAAACCGGTTGTCGTAGCAGAGCTTCGAACGCTCCGCGCATTCTACTACTACCTGCTCATGGACATGTTCGGTGGCGTGCCGATCGTTACCGACATTGCGATCCAGACGCGCGCGCAAAATACCCGGGCCGAGGTTTTCAAGTTCATCGAGGATGAGCTGACAGCCGCTCGTGCGGATCTCCCGGCCTCGTGGCCTGCCGAGATGAACGGACGCATAACCAAAGGCGCCACCGATGCAATTCTCGCGAGCATGTATCTGAACGCTCAGGTTTTCACTGGCACCGTGACCACGGCCGGCCTCCAGCCGGGAACGGCACGCTGGCAGGACGCAGTCACTGCCTCGGACCGCCTTCTGAACTCGCCCGTTTACAGTCTCGAGAGCTCGGCCACATGGAGACACAATTTTTCGGCTGACAACTTTTCGTCGCCGGAAATCATCTTCGCGGTGAAATTCACCGACCAGGCTGGCCTTGGACTCAACTTCATGATGCGGTTCCTGCATTACACGCAGTACAATGGCAGCCCCTGGAACGGCTTCGCAACGTTGGCGGAGACTTTCAACGCGTTCACCACAACCGATCTGCGCAAGCAAATCTTTCTCGAAGGCACACAATTCAACTTGGACAATGGCCTGCCGGTCAATGACCGTTCCGGGCAGCCGCTTGTCTTCGATCCGAACATCCCGGATATCACCCAGGCGACCGAGGGGGCGGGGGTTCGGATCGTCAAGTGGTCTTACGATCCCGCCCACGTTGCTGAAAATGCCGGTAACGACTACGCGCACTTCCGCCTCGGCGAGATATATCTGATCAAGGCTGAGGCGCTCAATGAGCTGGGAAACACCGCCGGGGCAGTTGCGCTGGTCAATGTGATCCGTGCACGCGCATATTCGACTCCATCGCCTCTCGATCCAGCCGCGTTCAACCAAGCTACCTTCAGGGATCAGATACTGAAGGAGCGCCTGCTCGAGCTCACGGCCGAAGGGAAACGGCGGCAGGACTTGATCCGCATGGGCAAGTACACTCAGGGGACTTGGGCTTTTAAGGCAGTGAGTCCCCCGTACAAGATTCTGATGCCGATTCCGCAGGCACAGATCGAAACCAACCCTCTGCTCAAGCAGAATCCGGGATATTGATTCCGGAGTTGTCGACGTGCTGCCACGGCCTGCTCCCACTCGGGGGCAGGCCGTGGTGCACTAAGCCTCTTACTTCTCCGGCTGCGGCCCTTCGTACGCGTCGGTAGATACCCCTGTGGTGATCGTGGTCAACACTATGAACAGGGCCTTGAGGCTAAGGCTTCGCTATCTGCTTTCCGCGCTGTTTCTCGTCGCCGGATGCTCGGCGCCGCACGACTCGAAGGAGACCGTCTACAGCGGAAAGGCGCCAGCAGTGGACGGTCATCTCTTCACCCGGCTCCCCGCCAGCTACACCGGAATAACGTTCGAGAATCGCGTTGAGGACACGCCCGAGCTCAACGTCTTCACCTATCGGAATTTTTATAACGGCGGTGGCGTGGCCACAGGCGACCTCAATGGCGATGGCCGCCCGGAGGTGATGCTCACGTCGAATCTGCACGGGAACCACCTCTACCTGAACAAGGGCAACTTCCACTTTCAGGACATTACGGACGAGGCGGGCGTAGGAGGAAAGGGGTACTGGGCGACCGGAGTCACCTTCGCCGACGTCAATGGCGACGGGCTGCTCGACATCTACGTCTGCTACGCGGGGAACATCGCCGGTGAGCGCAGGGCGAACGAGCTTTACATCAATCAGGGGCTCGACAAGAACGGCGTGCCGACGTTCAAGGAGGAGGCGGCGCAGTACGGCCTCGCGGACGAGGGATTTTCGACTCAAGCCGCGTTCGTCGACTACGATCGGGACGGCTACCTCGACATGTACCTGGTCAACAATTCATCGCGCCCGGTCGGCAGCTTCGGATTCCGCAATATCCGAAACGTTCGCAGCAAGCTTGGCGGGCACAAACTTTATCACAACGATGGCAACGGCCACTTTACGGATGTCAGTGAGAAGGCGGGGATCTACGGCAGCGAGATCGCATTGGGCCTTGGCGTGGGGATAAGCGATGTGAATCGCGACGGTTGGCCGGACATCTACGTGTCGAATGACTTCTTCGAGCGCGACTACCTGTACCTCAACAACCACGATGGAACGTTCACCGAGGAGCTGCCGAAGGAGATGCCGTACAGCAGCTACTTCTCGATGGGTCTCGACATCGCGGACCTTAACAACGACGGCTGGCCGGATATCTACACCACCGACATGCTGCCGGAGGACGAGTACAGATTGAGAACAACCTCGTCATTCGAGGGCTGGGAGGTTTACCAGGCGAAGGTGAACAACGGATACCACTACCAGTTCATGCGCAATATGCTGCAGATGAATAACGGCAACGGCACCTTCAGCGATGTCGGCCAGATGGCCGGCGTGGCTCGGACGGACTGGAGCTGGAGCGCGCTCATCGCCGATTTCGATCTCGATGGCAACAAGGACATCTTCGTTGCGAACGGACTGGCGAAGGATATAACGTCACAGGACTACGCCGCGTTCCTCGCGAACAACCAGACGATGGCCTCGGCAACCAGGAGTGGCAAAGTCGACTTCAAGGCCCTGACGGACGCGATGAGCTCGACCAAGCTCCCGAACTACGCGTTCCGCAACAATGGCGATCTCACTTTCACGAACGAAAGCGCGGCGTGGGGTCTGGACACGCCAACCTTCTCGAACGGCGCAGCGTACGCGGATTTGGATGGGGATGGAGCGATCGACCTTATAGTGAACAACGAGAACGACACCGCGCTTGTTTATCGCAACAACGCGCGCACGCTCACGAAAAATCATTATCTGCAGGTGAAACTCGAGGGCGAAGGGCACAACCGGTTCGCGGTGGGAGCAAAGGTGACGCTCGAGAGTGGGAAGAAACTATTCTTCCAGGAGCTCTCGCCTTCTCGCGGATTTCAGTCGAGCGTTGATTATGTGCTGACGTTTGGGATCGGACAGCTCGATACCGTGCAGAAGGTGACCGTCGATTGGCCGGACGGCCGTCAGACCACGCTGAGGAATGTCGCTGCGAATCAGCGCCTGACGATCAAGCAGGCGGGCGCACTACCGGCGAGTTCGGTCGCACCAAGGCCGGCTGCGTCCCTCTTCGCTGACGTCACCAGCACGACGGGGCTCGATTTCGTTCACCACGAGAACGATTACGTCGATTTCGATCGTGAGCGTCTGATGCCCAGGATGCTCTCGATCGAAGGTCCGGACATGGCAGTTGCGGATGTGAATGGCGACGGACTCGACGATATCTTCATCGCGGGCGCCAAGGGTCAGCCCAGTGCGCTGCTCATCCAGCAGAAAGATGGCCGCTTCGTCAGGAGCAACGAGCGTCTCTTCGCGCAGGACAGCGCGTCAGAAGACATAAGCGGCGTCTTCTTCGACGCGAACGGAGACGGCCATCCCGACCTATATGTCGTCACCGGCGGGACGGAATTCTCGGGAGAGATGGCGCCTGCCCTCGAGGACCGGCTCTACATCAACGATGGCAAGGGCAACTTCAGGAAAGCGGTCGGCGCGCTGCCACCGCTGTATCTCAGCGGGTCGCGTGCCGCGGCCGCGGATTATGATGGTGATGGCCACATCGATCTCTTCGTCGGAGGGCGCTCGGTTCCCGGCCGCTACGGTCTCGATCCTCAGAGTGTGCTGCTCAGAAACGACGGCAAGGGCCACTTTATCGACGTTACCGATCAGGTTGCGCCCGGGCTCTCACACGTCGGCATGGTGACCGACGCGGTATGGAAGGATGTCGACGGCGATGGCAAGCTCGATCTCGTCGTCGTCGGTGACTGGATGCCAATCACGATCTTCAGGAACGTGGGTCACGGCAGACTCGAGCGGATGAACGTGCCGGGGCTGGAGAAGAGCAACGGCTGGTGGAACCGTATCATCGCCGGGGATTTCACGGGCAATGGCCGAGTCGACTTCATTGTAGGAAACCTGGGCCTAAACACGCGAATCCAGGCATCAGCCGCCGAGCCGGTCTCGATGTACGTGAAGGATTTCGCGCACAACGGATTTGTGCAGCAGATTGTCTCCTACTACAGCAAGGGCCGCTCCTATCCGCTGGCTCTGCGCGACGATCTGATCCGGTCGCTGCCTTTTCTCAAGGACCGCTACCTCAATTACAAGGACTACGCGAAGCAGACTGTGGCAGACGTGTTCCCGAAAACGGACCTCGCCGACGCTGTGGTGAAGAACGCGTACACCTTCGCCACGACGCTCTTCAGGAACAATGGCGATGGATCGTTCACGATGATCCCGCTCCCGCGCGACGCGCAGGTCGCGCCAGTGTATGGCATTCTGGCGGGGGATTACGACGGAGACGGAAAGATCGACCTGCTGCTCGCCGGCAATTTCGACGGCGTGAAACCGGAGCTCGGAAAAATGGACGCGAGCTACGGACTGTTCCTGCACGGCGATGGAAAGGGACAGTTCACTCCGGTCCGCACGGTGGAGAGTGGATTCTTTGTTCCGGGTCAGTCACGGGACATCGAGCGCGTGCGCACCGCGAACGGCTACAGATACGTAGTCAGTCGAAACAACGATCGTCCGCTCATCTTCCGCTCTACACGCGGAACGGCGAGAGGGAAGGGAAGTCAACGATGAGAAATAGCGCCCACAGCGTAATATCGGCCGCCGCGGCAATAAGCCGCCTTTACGGGGGCATTCATTCGCCAACGCGAAAGCCCCCGCCGCGCGAAGCGGGGGGCAAACATTAGCGACTCTTTCAACTCACTGACTGGTCGTGTGCTTGGTCTTGATGACGATCACGCCGTTCGACCCGCGCATTCCGTAGAACGCGGTCTCGGCGGCGTTCTTGAGGACCTCGATCGAGGCGATGTCTTTCGGATTGATACCCAGGAGGCCCCCGCCCGGCCCGGGCTGGACCGCAACACCGTCGATGACGTACAGAGGCTCCGTGTTGGCATTGATTGAACTAGCGCCTCTAATGCGCACAGAGATTCCGCCGTCCGCGGTTCGTGTGATCTCGACTCCCGCTACGTGAGCCTGGAGAGCTCTCTCGATGGGATCGGCCGTGGTGCTGTGGTCGATGTCGTCAGCCGTTACGATCGTCCCTTGCGTCGGAGGCGGGAGAGGGGGGATAGACCCATCTGGGGTGCCTGCGTTGCCTGAGGCGCATCCGGAGACGAGTGCGACTGACAGACCGCAGGCTAGAAC
The DNA here is from genome assembly GCA_036513055.1 of Gemmatimonadaceae bacterium. Lineage (GTDB taxonomy): Bacteria > Gemmatimonadota > Gemmatimonadetes > Gemmatimonadales > Gemmatimonadaceae > UBA4720. Next base: position 6,303 of record DATBZT010000103.1, read on the forward strand.
GGAGCGCGGCGAGAACGGCATAAACACTCCTGGGCACTAGGCCAAGAGAACAAATACATAATTGGTGCATTAGCCGTGCCCGATTGTTTTCCGCAAGTTAGCACCGCGGGACACGGCTGTTCCGCAATCAGATTAAGTAGCACGGTCCGCCTTCCAACGTCAGCAATGGAGAATGAGATGAAGATGTACGTGCCCACCTGGACCCGCGGAATGGCGTTCGCCGCTCCGTTGGCAACGCTCACCGCCACCGCCGCTTTACGCCGGCAAAGTAGCGAGTGCGCAAATGGATAGTCGCGGCTGTGTGCGGATTGACCGCATGCAGCCGCGAGTCGCGTTCACCCCCGCTGTTCGAGCTTCTCAAGCCCGATGCGACTGGCGTCACGTTCGCCAACACGCTGCCGGAGAAGCCTGACTTCAATATCCTCAACTACTTGTACTACTACGACGGCGGGGGTGTCGCGGTGGGCGACGTCGACGGGGATGGCTTGCCCGATCTTTATTTCACGTCGAACCTCGGGCCCAACAAACTCTACCGCAACAAGGGCAATTACCAGTTCGAGGACATCACGGACAAGGCGGGCGTCGCTGATCCGGATGGCTGGAAATCCGGCGTCACGATGGCGGATGTCAACGGAGACGGGAAGATCGACATCTACGTTTCGGGTGTGGACTACCTCGGGATGCACGGGCGCAACGTGCTCTACATCAATAACGGCGACGGGACGTTCACCGATCGCACCAGGGAGTACGGGCTCGAGCACGTCGGCTTTTCGACGCAGGCGCTGTTCTTCGATTACGACGGGGACGGTGACCTCGACATGTACCTGCTCGATCATTCGACGCACGCCCAGCGGGCGATCGAGACGCAGGCGCAGCGCAACGCGAAGAGCCCGCGCACGGGGGACCGCCTGTTCCGCAACGATGGCAATCACTTCACCGATGTCACCGACGCGGCCGGCCTGCGCGACGGAATCGACGGCTACGGCCTCGGCGTCGTTGCCAGCGATTTCAACAACGACGGATGCCCCGACCTCTACGTCGCAAACGATTTTCAGGGTGACGACTACCTGTACATCAACAACTGCAACGGAACCTTCACCGAATCCATCGCGAAGGCGACCGGGCACACGAGCCGATTCTCGATGGGCGTCGATGCCGCAGACTTCAACAACGACGGACGCATCGACATCATCTCCCTCGACATGCTGCCGGAGCGCGAGGACATCCTCAAGACCTCCGCGAACGCCGAGGGCTTCAACATCTTCAACATGAGACTAGCGGCGGGCTACCACCCGCAGTACGCGCGCAACGCACTCCAGCTCAATCGCGGCAAGGGAAAGTTCAGCGAGATCGGATATCTGGCTGGAGTGTTCGCCACCGACTGGAGCTGGTCGGCGCTCTTTGCCGATCTCGACAACGATGGCCGCAAGGATCTGTTCGTAACGAACGGCATCTACCACCGGCCCAACGACATGGACTACATCAGCTACGTCGGTAACGAGGCGGTGCAGGCATCGCTGCACGACACGATCACCAAGGCGAATCTCGCGCTGCTCCAGAAGATGCCGCAGATTCCGCTCGCCAAATACGCATTCCGGAACGATGGAAATCTGAAATTCACGAACATGGCCGACGCGTGGGGACTGGCGCAGCCGGGATTCTCGAACGGCGCGGTGTACGTGGATCTGAACAACAGCGGCAATCTCGACCTGGTAGTGAACAACGTCAACGCGCCGGCGTCGATCTACAGAAGTCACGCGCGCGAGATCAACAAGAATCATTACCTGACTGTGCAGTTGCGCGGCTCCGGGGCTAACACGGCGGGGATTGGCGCGCGGATCGAGATAACACAGAAGGGCGAGAAGCAGGTTGTGGAGCAGATGCCCACGCGCGGCTTCCTCTCATCTGTCGATCCGCGTCCCCATTTCGGGCTCGGCCCGTCCAGCAGGATCGACTCGCTCACGGTCATCTGGCCGGATCACCGCTTCCAGACGCTCACGAATCTGGAGGGAGACAGGATTCTGACGCTCTCCCAGAAGGATGCCACGCAATCCTACAGGTATCACGACCCGTTTGATCTACCGGCACCGGCGCCGGGACGCGCGCAAGCCACGCCAATGTTCGCCGATGTCACCGCGAAGTCCGGTGTCGATTTCAAGCACGAGGAGGACACCTTCTACGACTACAATCGCGAGCCACTGATGCCGCACCTGTTGTCGACGGAGGGGCCGCGGCTCGCGGTGGCGGACGTCAACGGTGACGGCCTGGACGATTTCTACGTCGGCGGGGCGAAGTGGCAAGCGGGCCGCCTTTACATCCAGCAGCGCGACGAGACGTTCCGCGCGAGCAATCAAGCCGCGTTTGCGGCTGACAGTTTATCGGAGGACATCGGCGCCACCTTCTTCGACGCGAACGGCGACGGCCATCCGGATCTGCTGGTCGTCAGCGGGGGAAACGAGTTCTGGGGTCAGGAGGACGCTCTAAGGCCGCGGCTCTACCTGAACGACGGCCACGGAAACTTCCAGCGCGCGCGCGATTCGCTTCCTGACATTTTCGAGAACGGCTCCTGTGTGGCCGTCGGTGATTTCAACGGCGACGGGCATCCCGATCTTTTTATTGGGAGCCGAGTGGTGTCGAGGAGTTACGGGCTAATTCCGAAGAGTCATCTGCTGGAGAACGACGGCAACGGGCGCTTCACCGATGTGACTCTCGAGAAAGCGCCGGAGCTGTCGGAGGCCGGAATGGCGTCGTCGGCGACGTGGATCGACTACGACCACGACGGGAAGCTCGACCTCGTCGTCGTGGGCGAGTGGATGCCGGTGCGCGTCTTCCACCAGGAGAATGGGAAGCTCGTCGATCGGACGAAGGAGGCGGGGCTCTCGGGGACCAACGGCTGGTGGAACAGCGTCGAGGCCGTCGATCTGCGCGGGAACGGGCGTCAGGATCTCGTGCTTGGCAATCTCGGACTCAATTCCTATCTGCGCGCCTCGCCGAAGGAGCCCGCGCGTCTCTACGTCAATGATTTCTCGCACAGCGGGGGCGGAAATCTGGAGCAGATACTCACCTTCTACAAGAATGGTGTGAGTTATCCGGTCGCGGGTAGGGATGAATTGGTGAAGAAGATTCCATCGCTCCGCAGCAAGTATCCGTCGTACAAGGATTTCGGCGCCAGCCGCATCGAGGACATTTTCCCGGCGGCGGATCTCAGCCAGGCGCAGGTGCGCGAAGCGTACACGTTTGCGAGCGCCGTCGCGGTAAACAACGGCAATGGGACATTCACGTTGCAGCCGCTCCC
>DATBZT010000104.1:0-9006 GCA_036513055.1 Gemmatimonadaceae bacterium
ACGAGAATATCCAGATCGCTGAACTGGCGAAGTTCGATCGATCCGTAGGCCATCGCGGCAAGCACCGGACCCTTGAAGGTGACCGCCGGAACTCCAGCCGCCTTCAGCAGGCCCATCAGGCGCACAAGTTCGGCGGTCAGACGACGGTTGTAGAGAATGATCAGCTGCCACTGCGTCCGCAGCTTCGCAAGCCCCTCTTCCGGAACCGCAGTCGGACATTCGAGTTTCAGATAGCGATGTACTAACGGGAGCACCGCATGACGTTTGGCGATATCGGCGACGCTGTCCCAACTGCGTATGCGCGGCGCAAGATCGGACGCTAGCGCCGTGCGCGTAGGCGTGGCCGCAGTTGTCGCGCAGCACAGCACGAGTGCCGCTTCGATGGGCAAATCGGCAAGGTCGAGGAGAGCGTCGGATGCCACAGGGCTGTCAACAATAGCCCGAAGCGCAAGGTCGGGCCAAGTGCGCTTTACAAGTGCATCGATCGGCGACAGCGGCTTCCGCCTTGTCGGCAACCAGGACAACAAATTGTAGAGATTTACGTCGCTCAGCCTAATTCACGACTTCTAACGACTAAAATCGAATACCAAAGCCGCCCACGGTGGTCATAGAGCCGCTTGACGCAAAGAAGGCAAAGTGGAATGATGCGCCCTTGCCCGGCCGATCTGAGTGCGGATGATTCAAGTCTCAAAATTACCCTCAAAGCAATCTGGTGTGATGCCATGACGAATGTCCTTCGAATTGTCGACGACGTGACCTGGACCGACCTCGGTGACGAGGTGGTGATCCTCAAGCTCGATACTGGCATCTATTTCGGGCTCGATCGGGTCGGCGCGCGCATCTGGACCTTGATCGTGGACGGCCGAAAGCGCGAAGAGATCCTGCAAACCGTAGCCACCCAATACAACGCTTCGCCCGACCAGGCTGAGCGCGATTTCGACGAACTCATAGATGAGCTCTCGAAGGAAGGTCTGCTAAACGCTGCGGCTTAAGTTGACCGCACCCTCGAAACAGCAGATGAGCGCAATCGCAGGAATATTCAACGTCGACGAGCGGCCGGCCGACCGGGCTATGCTACGCGCGATGGTCGACTCGGTGCGCGATCGCGGTCCCGACGGTGCAGCGTACTGGACCGAAGGTGCGGCGGGCCTGGCGTTTCGCAAACTCGCCACCACGCCCGAGGCGATGCGCGAGGAGCAGCCCTGGGTCAACGCGGACGCGACCATCCGAGTTATCTTCGACGGGCGCATCGACAACCGAAGGGAACTCGCGCGTGAACTGGAATCTTCGGGCGTGACCTTGGATGCACCGACCGACGTAGAGCTCGTCGGACGATGCTTCGAGCTTTGGGATGAAGGCGCCTGGAACCGCCTGCTCGGCGATTTTGCAATCGTGGTGTGGGACAGCCGCAGACGCAGGATGCTGTGCGTGCGCGATCCGCTCGGTTTCAAGCCGCTCCACTACTCCTTCAACGGAAAGAAGTTCTTGTGCGCGTCGGAATTGATCCAAATCCTCCAGGACTCGGAGATCGAGCGCTCGCCGAATGAAGCGTTCCTGGCTGAATTCCTGGCTGGCGGCCCCTACACGCGTGAGGAAACCGCCATCTGCGGCGTGTTCCGGCTCGAGGGGGGCTGCTGCCTCGCAGTGGACAGCGGCGGAATCCGAAAGCGGCGATATTTCGATCCCGGTTCGGTCAAGCAGATTCGCTTCTCGTCCTACGATGATTGTGCCGCTGCTCTGCGCGAGCTGCTTGTCGAGGCCGTTCGATGCAGGATGCGCGCGCCCGGTGAGGTCGCGTCGCATCTGAGTGGCGGTCTGGATTCGTCGTCGATCGTTAGCATCGGATGCGACCTAAACAGGCGCGGGTTGGTCAGCAATCGCATCGAGGCATTCTCGCTCATTTTTTCGGATCCCAGAGCGGACGAGCGGGAATATATCGAAGAAGTCGAACGCGCCTGGAGCTTGTCCACACATCGCTGCGAACCGTTCGAACCCGAGATCGATTACTACGCGGACTACGTCCGGCAAACGTTTGAGATGCCCCGGTTTCCGAACGCCGCCATGAACGAGCGCCTTGATCGCACCGTCAATGAGATGGGGCTGCGTGTTTGCCTGAGCGGTCATGGCGGCGATCACACGATGAATGGCAGCTCCGACGATCTCGCGGTGCTGATCGCGGGTTTTCATCCCATTAGATTCGGCCGCGCGCTTCGCTTACTTCAAAGAAACATGTCAGTCGGCGAGGTGACACGGGGGTACCTGCCCGTCCTGCTGCGCTCCGGAATGTGGCCGCTTATGCCGATCCCGCTCAAGAAGCTCGCCCGGCGCGCACTTGGCAGAGATGGCAGGTCCGCCGAACCTTGGAAGGCATGGCTCGATCCCAATCTTGAGAAACGGTTTGCGCTTACGGATCGTGTGCTGACCGCGCAGAAGGAAGTTGACTCCCAGGTTCCTCAGGCTCGGCTTGTTTTCACCAGTCTACGCGATGGCTGGCTCACTTACGTCGTTGAAGGACTTGAGCGGCGCGCCTCACGCGCAGGCTTCGAGTATCGACATCCCTTCTGCGATCGCAGGGTGATTGAGTTCATGATCGGCCTCGTAGAGGAGCAACGCTGGAATCAGGGCGTCCGCAGACTCCTGATGCGCCAGGCCATGAGGCCGCTGCTTCCCGAGAAAATAAGGACTCGCACAAACAAGGCGACTTTCGACGATCTTTTCGTGAGGGTCACGAGAAAGATGGCGGCGGGGCTCCTGGTCGACCGTCTGATGTTGGCCGAGATGGGTTGGGTGAGCTCTGTCGGCTTCAGTCAAGCCTGCGACGCCACATGGCGGCTTTATGAGACACGCAACTCGAAGTACGCTCACTACATGTGGGGGATATTTGCCTTACTCGGCCTTGAGGTCTGGATGCGCACACTGTTCGGAGCGGCGAAGACCGAAATCGAGAACCCCAAAACCTCTCACACGGGAAAGGTCATCGGATGTTCCTGATTCTCGACGTGAATGGCGAATAGCTGAACAAATATGCGCGAATCCCACATCCCGTCGCGTAACAGGCTCGAGGCAGGCGCCATCGCGAACTGCTCCACAATCGCGGTGAAGCTCAGGCATGGGTCGCAAAGGTAGTCTGGACCTTTGCGAAGCTTTATAATATTCACGATTGCATTCAAGGAGGCAACTGCATGAAGAAAATGTTGTGTGAGGGCCAAACGAGAGCTGACGACAAGCCTGCTGAAAATACAGATCGAGACGACTCTATCAGACGGCGCGCTGATTATATAAAGCCACACCTGCTCCGATACGGCGATGTGGCCAAACTCACAGCGGGCTCAACGGGGAGGCCCAGCGATCATAGCACTAGACGCGGTGGTGAGGACTAAACGCCATTCATAACGAACGCCCATAGTCCGGGGTGGCATAGTCCGCGCTGGCTTCCATCGCGGACGGACAAGTTCAACTTTCCACGCGCGCGAGAGATTTCCGCCAGCCGTATTTCGGCGGCGGGATAGTGGCGGTCGACGAGAAACTTCAGTGCCAGCCTACGGAGCATACGGGATTCTGATCGACTGCGATGTCCTCCTTCCGGAACTGGCTCTTTCGTCAGGAGGCCAGCGTGCCGTCGGCGCCGCGATTCGCGTGCGATTGAATGTCACACGACCAGTCGAATTCGATGCCGCAGCAGCCTTCCTGCGGCTGTACAATCCGAAAGGCGACGAGTGGCTCCTCTTAGGGCGGTGCACCGGCGGATATCTTCTGCGGTTTGTCGGAGTGGCAGACTTCTTCATAAGCGAGCGCGGGGACCGCATAGAGTGTGGCAGGACAGACGCTAAAGTTTCACCCGAGACGCTGCGGCACCTGCTTCTGGACGCCGTCATCCCGCGCCTTCTCGATCTGATGGGAATCGCATCGATGCACGCGACCGCGGTCCTGACCGAATATGGAGCGTGCGCGTTCATCGGCCCTACCCATGCCGGTAAATCCACGGTTGCAGCAAGCTTCGCACTTGCGGGCTTCCCGCTGCTGGGCGACGACTGCGTCGTGCTGAGCGGCAGCGACCGGATCCTTCTCACCCCCGGGTACCCGGGCACGCGCCTGTGGGGCGACAGCCTCGAAGCGCTGAGAATCGACCCAGCTCGGTCCCACGCCATCGTAGGCTACAGCTCCAAGCGACGCGCGCCTGATTTTCACTTGAGCTTCATGTCCCAACCGCAGCGGCTCACGCGAATCTTTCGTCTGAGTAGATGCGACGATCGGGACTCCGCTGCGACGTTGCCCAGAATTGAACCGCTTTCACCTGCCGAAGCCTTCATCGAACTAGCCTCGGCGTCGTACTGGTTCAATCCGACAGACCGCGCGGCCAATCTCCGCAAATTTCGATTCCTCGAGCAGGTCGTCGCGAAAGTGCCGGTAAAGAAGCTCGTAGTTCCGAACGACTTCGCCGCGTTACCCGCGGTACAGGAAACGGTGCTCGCGGATATGAGCGGTAGCGATCGTGACAGCTTTAGATTCTCCGAATTGTGCTGACGCTCGACCTACAGGTGCCGCCACACTGGTGGTCTCAATGAGAACCGCGCTCGCCCGGCTCCGAAAGATCCGGGCATTATCCGCAGCGGACTGGATGCTGCTGCCCGCGGCGCTGCTCGCTGTGCTTGCAGCGCGAGCGAGGCTGCTTTTGCTGCCGTTCGCTCGGGTGCGTGATTGGGCTGCCGCACCCGCTCGACAGAACTCTTACATCGACGATCCAGTGCTGCTTGCGGCGCGTGTCGGACGGGCTGTGGCAGCCGCAAGCGCGTGCGTTCCGGGCGGGCGCAACTGTCTGGTGCGCGCGATAGCGGTGCAGCGTATGCTGAGCGGACTCGGTTTGGCCAGCGAGCTGCGAATCGGCGCGTCAAAGAGTCCGGCGGGCCGACTCGATGCCCACGCATGGGTCGAGTGCATGGGCGGAATCGTGATCGGCGGCGCTTTCGAATCGGGCCGCTACGCTGCGCTCTTTCGTAGTACGGAGTACCATGCCCGCCGAAGCGGTCGGTAATCTGGCGGCCGGATCGGCGCGATTAGAATACCGCCTGCCCTTGATGGATGACATAGCCCAATTGCTGCGTGCCGAGCTGCCGCTCGAGGGGCAGCTGATCGCTGCGTGCATTTCGACACCTGCGACCTCTGAGTCGCGTGCCCGCGCGATTACACTCGCCGCCCGCGATCTCGACTGGGAGCGAGTTGCGTCTGAGGCCGCGGGGCATCACGTCATACCTCCCGTCCATCGTTTCCTAGCCGCGGAGTGCGCGGACCGCGTTCCAGCCGACATCGCCGCGCGTCTTCGCGCCGCGTACGCGGTGAACGCGCTCGCGCATCTCCGGCTCGCGCGTGAGCTCCTCGCGGCTCATGACGCGCTCTGCTCGGTCGGGCTTGGGATGCTCGCGCTCAAGGGACCAGCGCTTGCAGTTCAAGCCTACGGAGATCTCGCAGCACGTCAGTCAGGCGACTTGGATATCCTCATTCGCCAAGGCGACTTACCGCAGATTGGCAGGATCCTTGCGGAACGGGGCTATCGCCCCAAGCGGCACCAACCCGGCGCTCCGGATTTTGGTTTCTTCCGATGCTTCGAGGATCAGTTCGAGAAGCAAGGTGGCCTGTTCATCGACCTGCATCTAGCGCTGGTGCCAATCTATTTTCCCTTCCGTCCGAACCATGAAACAGTCTGGCGCAACGCCGTTGCGGTCGAGATCAATGGCCACCGGATGCAAACGCTGGCCCCGGACGACCATTTGATCTTCAGCATCGCGCACGCGACCAAGCACGGATGGGCATGGGCGTCGCTACGTGCGATGTGCGATGTCGCCGCACTCACCGCCACGGGCCTGATCGATTGGGAACGCGATGAGTGGGAGATGGAACGGCTCAGATGCAGCAGGATGCTGCGCCTTGGCGTACTGCTGGCTCACGTGTTTGCGGGCGCGCAGGTTCCCGCAAGCGTGCTCGGGCGCGCCGTGTCAGATCCGCATGCGATGCGGCTTGCGCGCGAGATTGCCAGCCGGTTCTTTCCTGCGCCAGGGCTCGTTCCTTCTGTATATTCCGACTGGGTCGTGCCGGTGAGCGCGATCGAAGGATGGGGCAAGCGCGCGCGCTACCTCATCGACCGCGGGCTGCGCCCGACCATCGAGGACTGGGAGGCACTGCCGCTGCCGCGCGCGCTCTATTGGACGTATTACTTGACCCGCCCCGCGCGCCTCCTGCTCCTGCATGGTCCCCGACTCGTGCAACGCGGGATGGAGCCTGCAAATTGATGAGCCATACCGCGCGCACCTTCTTCGCTCAACTTGCGCGGGCCACGCGATGGCGTCTGGTCGGCGCAGTTGCCTTGATGGTCGCCTTCTCTCTCACCGAAGGCTTCGGTATCCTGCTGTTGCTGCCGACCCTCCAAGCGGCGGGAATGAACCTTGCCGGGCAGGATTCAGCGGGCCGCTACGCGCGCATAATCGAACGCGCATTTTCTGCTGTGGGGGTCACGCCGTCACTGGAAATTCTGCTCGCCATGCTGGTCGCGCTGATTGCGCTGCGAACGATCGTCGGTCGACTACAGAGCATGGCGATGTTCGCGGTCGAACACCAGTTTGTTCTCGAGATGCGTCTGCGGCTCTACCGCGCGATCGCGAACGCTAACTGGCTGTTCATCTGCCGCAGCCGAGCATCGGATTTCATCCATGCGCTGACGGGCGAACTCGATCGCGTAGGACAGGCTGCCTACGACATCATGCTTGTTTCGGCAAATGTCGTGTTGACTGCTGTGTATTGTGCGATCGCGCTCCGGCTCTCGGCCGCGATGACCCTGCTGGTGTTGAGCTGCGGTGCGGTGCTTGCAATCGTGCTCCGCGGGCGCACTCGTGCGATTGAACAAGCGGGCCAGAAACAGTCCGATTTCAAGGCCTCGCTATATGCAGTGACGATCGAGCATCTCCACAGCCTCAAGACGGCAAAAGCTTCCGGAGCTGAAGAGCGTAATTTCTCGATCTTCGCCCGCTCAAGCCGCGCGCTCGTGGCTACCGACCTTGCGGCGATCGGCACGCAGGCCGCGGCTACGGCGTGGTTCGAGCTAGGCTCGGCCGCGATCATGGGCGCGGTGCTCTACGCGGCGATCCGGGTGCTCGCGGTTCCGCCCGCCGCAATTCTGATCCTGCTAGTCCTGTTCGCGCGCGTCATGCCGCGGTTGATGTCGGGTCATCAGCACTGGCGAGCGATCGGGGGGCTCCTACCTTCTTTCGCAAACTTGATCGCCTTGGAGCAGCGATGCGCCGCAGCGGCCGAGCCGGGGGTGCCGAACGCGCCGCCGCCGGATCTGCGCCGCGAGATCCGCTTCGATCGCGTCTCGTTCTCGTACGGCCGCGACCGGGCGCCAGCCGTATTTCGCGCCGACCTGGTGATTCCCGCTGGTGCCGTTGTCGCGCTGGTCGGCCCATCAGGAGCCGGAAAGAGCACGGTAGCGGATCTAGCTATGGGGTTGATCGCGCCCGACGAGGGCGTCATCTGGATCGACGGAGCCGAGTTGACACCTGTGCAGGCGCGCCAATGGCGCCGGTGCGTGGGCTATGTTGCACCGGACACGTTCCTCTTCCACGACACGCTTCGCGCTAACCTGGAATGGGCGCGTGCGGGTGCGAGTGAAACGGACATTCGAGAAGCACTTTCGATCGCAGCGGCTGACGACTTCTTGGCGGCGCTCCCGATGGGTCTCGATACGGTCATCGGCGACAGGGGCGTGGCATTATCGCAGGGCGAACGCCAAAGGATCGCGCTTGCCCGTGCGATACTGAGGCGTCCGCGGCTTTTGGTACTGGACGAGGCAACCAACTACCTCGATTCCGCGAGCGAGGCTCGCGTTCTCGGTGCGCTTGAAAAGCTAGGCGCAGGAACCACTACAATCCTCATCGCCCACCGCATCGCGACCGTTAAGTGGGCGGATCTGATCTACGTGATTGAGGACGGCAGGGTCGTCGAATCCGGCGACTGGAACGCACTGTCTGCGCGGCCGGCCGGTCGGTTCCGCGCGATGCGCGAGGCTCAGGAACTAGCCGCGTGATCTTCGTTGGGCCTACAGCATCCCATGACCAGCATGGAAAACACCCAAAAATTGACGGCGATGCATTGGAGGACCAACATGACTTGTAAGGGATCGCGCTTATAGAAACCTCCCGCTGCACCTAGCCCTTTTCACAAACGAGCGAGCTCATGCATTGTTCGAGGGGTTTAATCTCTTTGCTCATGGCACAGCGAGCTGTGTTGATCAACTCTCGATCGTGATGGATTAGATATGACGAACATCGAGTATCGACGGTGTATAAGGCTCATCGCGAGTCTCGCCTTCTATGCTGTGTCGGAATCGTGGCGCTCGATGCTTAGAGTTTTCGGACGCAAGCCAACCGCAATCGTTGTCGCCGTCCACTACCATCATGTGGCGGCTGAAGATCGGCTATCGTTCGCTGGTCAAATGGATCACTTGGTCCGTTGGACCAGGCCAATAAGCACGAACCTTGGCGAGCAATTGGGAACAGCCAGTCACTACACGATTGTCACCGCCGACGATGGTTGGAAGAGCTTCTTGGACAATGCTATTCCCGAGCTAGCGCGACGCGGAATACCGGTTACTATTTTTGTGATCTCACACAGACTCGGTGAGAGCATCGACGGCATATCCTCAGATCGAATCATTTCAGAAATAGAACTTCGCAACCTCGCCAATGAAAATGTGACGATCGGATCGCATAGTGCGACACACGCGGTGATGACGTCGATCCCGGAGCCCGATGCGTTCCGTGAACTGGTAGAATCGCGAGAGCGGCTCTCTTCCATCATCGGTTTGCCTGTCAGAATATTCTGCTTTCCATACGGCGACTTTAGTCTCGAACTCGCCGGGCTCACACGCACGCCGGCTATGACCACCTGTTCACGACGATGCCAAGTCTCGTCGAGTCATCTGATTTCGTGATCGGACGCGTACCCGTGGATCCATCG
>DATBZT010000105.1:0-2254 GCA_036513055.1 Gemmatimonadaceae bacterium
CTTTAGCGCACCCGCGGGCATCACGATGCTCTTCGGACCGTCCGGGGCGGGGAAGACGACGCTGCTCGACTGCATCGTGGGATTACTCGATCCTGACCGAGGGCGCATCGCGATTGGCGAGACGCTTTTCGACTCGGGGAAGCGCATCAATACTCCAGTGGCACAGCGTCATATTGGCTATGTGTTCCAGTCGTTAGCTCTATTTCCTCATCTATCGGTTGAAGGGAACGTTGGCTACGGATTGGATCGCCTCTCTTCCGACGAACGCGCTCGCCGCATCTCCGCGATCCTCGACGCATTCCACATCGAGCAACTCCGCCACCGCCGTCCCGACGCCATCTCCGGTGGTGAACGCCAGCGCGTCGCCCTCGCCCGCGCACTCGTCACCGATCCCTGCCTGCTTCTGCTCGACGAACCCCTCTCGGCCCTTGATGCTGCGGTGAAGAAATCAATCATGGACGACCTGCGCGCATGGAATGAAGCGCACGACATTCCCATTCTTTACGTCACTCACAGCCGCGAGGAACTGTTTGCGCTGGGCGAGCGCGTCATCGCTCTGGAACAGGGAAGGGTGGTGGCGCAGGGCGACCCGCACCAGGTCCTCTCCGCGCCGCGGCAGGAGACCGTTGCCCAGTTTGCCGGCTTCGAGAATATCTTCGACGCCACCGTAACTGCCGTGCACGAGCAGTCCGGCACCATGACCTGCCGCGCCGGCGCTTCCACTGATCTCGAAATCCCGCTCGGCCACGGCAGCGTCGGCGACAAAATCCGCGTCGCCATTCGCGCCGGAGACATCCTGCTCGCCATCAGCGAACCGCACGGACTCAGCGCGCGCAACTGCCTGCCGGGCCGAGTCATTTCACTCGCCCGCCGCGATTACCTGGTTGTCGCTCGCGTCGATTGCGGCGCCGAATTCGAGGTCCATGTCACCCCCGGCGCCGAACAATCCCTGAAATTGAAAGCAGGCGCGAAGGTCTGGCTGGTGATCAAGACGCACTCCTGCCACCTGGTCCGCTGACGCACTGCCTTCGTGATACCTTCGTGTGCTTCGTGTGAAACCCATGCGACTCGCCACCATCGTTTTTCTGCTCACTTCCTCCGTCTTCGCGCAAGTACAAACCACGCCTCCCGAGACGCCCGACGCCCAGCGTGCCCGCGTGGAGCGCATGGAAAAAGCGCTCAAGGACTGGCCCAACCTGGCGCGCTTTGCCGACGCCAACGCCGCGCTCCCACCGCCCGCACGCAACGAGCGCCGCGTCGTTTTCCTGGGCGACTCGATCACGCAGGGCTGGAAGCTGGAGGAATCGTTTCCCGGCCGTCCGTACGTTAACCGCGGCATCAGTGGCCAGACCACGCCGCAGATGCTCATCCGCTTTCGTCCCGACGTAGTGGACCTCAAGCCAGCCGTCGTCGTCATTCTCGCCGGCACCAACGACATCGCCGGTAACACCGGCCCCATGACGCTTGAGCAGATTGAGGCCAACCTCGCCTCTATGGTCGATATCGCCCGTGCCAACGGCATTCGCGTCGTGCTCTCATCCGTGATGCCGGTGTATCCCTCGGACAAGGTGCCGCGGTTCTTTCAACAGCGCCCGCCCGAAAGAATCGTCGCGCTGAACCAGTGGATTCGCTCCTATTGCGATCGCACCCGCAGCGTCTATCTCGACTACTTTTCCGCCATGGTCGGCGCAGACGGACTGCTGAAACGAGACCTCTCCGATGATGGCCTCCACCCCAACGACGCCGGACACAAAATCATGGCGCCTCTCGCTGAAGCCGCCATCGCCAAGGCTCTCTCGCAGAAGAAGTAGCACCGGCGTCCCGCAGGTCAAGCTGGTCTGGGACTCTTCCCATCGTGAAATCCCGCATATCTTTCGTGTGAACGGTCTTGTGACACCGCTGCTCCCCGCGTCGTACAATCGTCCGCTTCCATGAAACCCAAGGACCTTATCGTCTTCCTGCTGCTTTTCACGTCATCCTTATTCGCTCAGCACGCTGCCACGCCACCACGAGAGTCCTCGTCTTTTCTTCCGGTTTCCGTCTGGTATGCAGGCGGCAAGGCGCGAGCGCCCATGCTCGAGCCGGTCACGCCGGATTCGGAAAAGTTGTGGCGTGCCGATCTTCGGAAAGTCAAATCCCTTGGCTTCAACACGGTCCGCACATGGATCGAGTGGAGCGCCAATGAGCCCAAGCCCGGCGAGTACCACTTCGAGCAGCTCGATCTCATGCTCAAACTTGCCGAAGAGGCCGGGCT
>DATBZT010000106.1:0-4756 GCA_036513055.1 Gemmatimonadaceae bacterium
CGCTGGCGAAGCGCCGTATTTGCTTTGGCTGATCAAAGGCTGGAAAGCCGGTGGTCCACGGAAAGGATCGCTCAAACAGCTCATCTCCGCCGTGCCCCTTCAGCCGATGGTCGGGTGCACAACGTGCGACGGCGCCGTCTTGGAAGATCCGGACACTGATCACTCCAAGGTCTTCGCAACGATCGACAACAGCCGGCTGGTGTTCGTCGTTCGCGGCGCTGAAGCGGTGCGCCATATCTTTCCGAGGCCGCCCGCCAGGGTGGCTTTCTTGCAAACGGTCGGACACGCTCGTCTGCTTCAGTATGGGCCTGGCGATGTCAGCGCGTCACAGCAAGTGCTGGTGAATTGTCGCAATTCAGACGAATCAGCCGACGCCAAACATCGTTGCGACGTGAAGGACTAGCTGTCGCTCACTGTGACTTATCGACTGCGGATTCAGCGGGACGCGTCTCGGGCGTGAGCTCGATTCCCCATGGTCCCTCATCTGCCCACCGATTCACGTGGATGAATTTGACGCCGGGCGCGAAGCCGAGTTTCCGCACACGGATGAGGACGTGCCTGAACCTGATTCCATTGAACGAGAAGTACCCGCCGGGCGACGTCGTCGTTCGCGCGATGACGGCATCCGGCGCGGCACCGTCGCTGATTGTCACCTCGGCGCCCGCCACCGCGCGCTGGTTCGGGCCGGGGCCGGTGACGATGCCACCGATCGTTCTGGGCGAAGTCGAGGGCGGCGGACCGAGCGGGAGTTTCGCCGTAAGCGAGTCGTCGACGATGTCTTGTCCTGCCGGACGCGCGCTCGGGTCGACGTAGACGATTCGGAACCGATCGTCGAAAGCCGACAGGGTGATGATCGCTTTACCGTCGGCGGTAAACCAGGCGCCTGACAGCGGACCGGGAAAGTTGTGGAACGCTCTGATCGCGGTACCGGTTGAGATATCGTACAGGTAGAGCCCGAACATCCCGCCGGCGATTGCAATGGTATTGCCATCGGGACTGAACGCCATCACTCCCGTAACGTATCCCGGAACGTGCAGCACTTGCCCCGGGCCCTCGGCGATTGACGACAGAAATACGGAGTCGCCCCAGTTGCCAACTGCGATCGTGCGCCCATCGGGACTTATCACCACATGATCAGTCTCCGCGGCGCGCGTGCCAGTGAGCGTCTGTGAGTGCGCGTCGAGATACGAGCGAAGCGTCATGCGCCCGCTATCGGCGGTCATGAGCAGACCTTCGTCTCCGACGAAAAAGACCTTGCGCCGGAAATCGTTGCCGATCTTGAATTCTGCCAGCTTCCTTCCGGTTTTCATCGACCAGACGATGGTCGAAAACAGATTTGTCGTCGCGAGCATCGTTCCGCGTCTGTTGAAGACGAGCTGACTCGTCGCCGAGTATGAGTTGAGAGGAAGCGGCCCGGTCCAGCTCTGGGGGCCTGTGGGTGGCGGAGTTTTGGCCCGTTCTTTGGCGACGGCAGCGCTGTCCTTGAGCTGCAGTGAGAAAACTCTTTTCACATCTCGCGGCCGCCACACATGAACGACTCCGTCATTCCCGCCGACCGCGAGCAGATTGCCGTCGTCGGAGAAAATCATTGGACCGTAACTGGCCGCCTCTATGTTGCCCTTGGCGACGGACCCCAACTTCCCGACCAACGCTCCTGTTTCAGTCGACCAGAGAGTGATGCGCCCGTCTATGTCCATCAGCGCGACGAGGCGGCGGTCGGTGCTCAGCGCCGTTCCCTTCAAGTTGCGAAATCTTGCCGGCATTCGGCTCCACGCGGCGGGGGTTCCAAACCCGGCGCACGGCTCGAGTGATTCTTTGACGTCGAGCACGCTGTCCACCGCCAGCTCTCGCGTTTGAAATCCGATGTTGTAGCGGCCCGGCGGGCCGAGACTGCCGCGAACTCGAATGAAATGGGTGAGCGGTGCGTAGCCGCGGAGAGCGGTGACTTTCTTCAGGAATGGGGCCTGGCTTTCGTTCTCATGGAAGCGTAGCGACCAGTTATCGCCTGCGCCGTCGATCCCACACGGAGTGAAATAGTCTTCGTCGGGAGTGCTGATGTAGACCCCGGCGTACTCGCGAGACGGGATGCGTGGTATTGCGGGAGCGGTTTTCGGGGTCGGCGCGGAGGTGCAGGAGACGAGGCAGGCGCCAAGGAAGAGAATACGGGTGCGCATACCTGTAAGACTGGATTTGGCGAGAATGTGTCACACCATCCGAGCAACCTCTCGCCACTTTGAGACATCCACGCCTTTCACGAGCAGCCATAGCATCAAGATCAGTTCCGCGGTTCCACCGACCCCTATCACGACGGGCCTCACTTCCATCGCCAGCGGCGGCCACAGAAAGGTGAGCGCGGCCACACCGCCGATCATGAACCACACTCCAATAAAGCGCGGGAGAAAGGTCGACTTGTAAATCAGATAGCCGAGCAGAATGTCGAACAGCCCAAAAAGGACCAGAGAGATGTAGAAGACCTGCGGATACAGTTTGAAAGACAGCAGCGCCGCCGCCCGCAGCTGGACGACCGTGAATGCGCCCGCCAATTGGTTGTCTCCCAGGAGGGTGAGCGGCGCGAGCTGCAGCATCCCGCCGAATATCTGGACGGTGCACCCCACCAGGCTGAAGAACGCCATCATCACGGCCAGGCTCCGGTTCACCGGCGCGAGCAAGCCATAGAACAGAGCCGTCACCGCGATGTACAACGCGTTCGCAACCAATCCGACCTCACAACCGGATCGGTACAACGACTCGTGGGCGAGGAGGTTTTGGGCCGTCGCCACGGCGTCGGTGGGAACCACCACTCCCTTCATTAGAAGTGCGCCGAAGACTGCCGTCAGAAAGTAGAGCAGATAGACGACGCCGATGGTCCGCGCTGTTGGGCGCGGCGAACCTTCTACGACCGGTTGCATCATTACCTCACGGGTTGGCCGATCCACAGTACGACACGGACCGAGGCAAGGATTCAGCGAAAACTGATTTCGTCGTTTTCAGTAGCGCCTTCCCGCCGCGGTCGGCAACTCCCCTGCATTCAGGTTTGTCGCGGCCCCATTCGCTCGCTGCCACCGAGCGTAGCTGGCTGCCAGAAGCGAAGGGCTACGTAGCCAAGAAAGAGGCCCACACCGTACACTGCCGTGACGCCGAAGGTTTGTGGGTGAGAAAGCGGGTTGGTCAGACGGTCTGCGATCTCAGCGAATAGTTGATGAGGGCTGGTTAGCGTGTCCCAACTATTCCACCGAAGAAAACGCCCCAGGTAAATACCGAACCCGGACAAGAGAACCGCGGCAATCACGAGCACCCAGCCTACAAACGTGGAAAACCTTCGCGTGATCGCCGCCTGTACATCCGCAATCGATGTATAGCCTAGCAGGAGCCCTGTCCCCGCGCACGATATGAGGAGCGCGGTGTCGTACCAGAGTGGGATCCCGGGGCGCGCGGTCAGATGAACGAAATCGGTGATGATGTAAGGCGCGTTGGGAAGGAAAACGAGCCATATCACGAACCATCCAACCTGCTCGATCAGCGAGGAACCCTTCGCCATTGCGCGTGCGAAGAGCCAGGCTGCAACTGGCGGAATCGCAGCAAGAAAAAGATTCCAGGCCAGGAATCCGAGAGCGAGCGAGCCCGATCGCACGAAGCGGAACAGCAGCAAGGCGGCGCACCAACTCAAAAGCATCCCGAAAAGCAGCAACCGACTGGTAGGTCTGACTCTGTAGGCGCCTGGATTCATGCTTAAACAATAGCTAGCGAGCTACAACTGAAACCAAATATCGACTATCGACGTTATACATCATGATAGTCAATAAGAACATTATCGCCAATCGATAATGACGCAGAGGAATCCAATATGAACGACCAATCCTACTCCGATTCGTACCCCACCTCCCTAGCGCTCTCGCGGCGAGCGCTCACCGTGCTCGTCAAGCTGAATCTGCTGATGGGTTTCCTCATCCTCGCGCTCTTGATCGCGAGTCTCGTCGCGGAAGGGCCGGTAATGAGAGCTCTCTGGGTGCGAGGACCCGGCGACCATTCAACGCTCTTCCTGGGAATGCGGGCAATCGCGGTGATCGGGATTTGCGCCGTTCCATTCGCGCACATCATTCTCACCCGCCTGCTATCGATGGTCGACACGGTACGCAACGGCGATCCATTCGTAGCTGAAAACGCAAACCGGCTCCAGACAATCGCCTGGTCGGTACTGGGTCTGGAGCTAATGCACGTGGTCGTGGGCATCGTTGCCGCTCGCGTGTCGACAACGAGCCAGCCGCTCGATATTCATTGGAGCTTTTCCGTCACCCGCTGGCTGGTGGTGTTGCTCCTCTTCGTGCTGGCGCGCGTGTTCGATCAGGGCACGCGGATGCGCGAAGAGCTCGAGGCGACGGTCTGACATGCCGATAATCGTGAAACTAGATGATGCGCTTTACAAGCGCCGGATGACTCTTACCGAGCTCTCGGAGACGGTCGGCATCACCCTCGCCAATCTGTCCATCCTGAAAACGGGCAAAGCCCGCGCAATCCGATTCTCAACGCTCGATTCGATTTGCCGAGCGCTGCAATGCCAGCCCGGCGATCTGCTCGAATTTCTCCCGGTCGTGCAAGCCGACCACGCCTCCGCAGCAACACCTAGATCAGCAACCGTATGAACACAATCACCAAGGCGATGAACGAAATGTCGCCGCGCACCAAGGCAAGACTTGTCGGCGCGTTTTATCTCATCACGATCCTGACCGGAGTATTCGCGCAGAGCTTCATCAGCGCG
>DATBZT010000107.1:0-7925 GCA_036513055.1 Gemmatimonadaceae bacterium
TCGCCCGCCGGTGCGTTCATCACGAGCGAGGCGCCGCCATTGGCCGCCCTTACTGTATCGAGAGCACCGATATCATCACGGAGTTCCACATTCACACCGGTCGGCGCGGCAACTCTCACCCGGAGCCCTCCACCGGGAGACGGCACCGGCTCTGCCGCGATCATTACCGCTGGAAGGTCGCCAGTCCACGCAATCCGGCTTCCCACGCTGGCAAGCGCCTTGAGCCAGTCTCGCTCTAGCGGGCTTGGGGCACTGTCGAGGCGAATGTTGATGTGGCGAGGCGGAACGGGCATCGCCGTCCACTGCGGCAGTCTCCCATCGAGCCCCGGCGCGTTGATGTCTTCCTGCACCGCCGGCCGGGATGAATGCAGCGACTGCCAAAGCATCAGCGCCAGGGCAGTGAGTACAACGCCTCTCAGGACGTGCTCGCCACCCACTCGCCAATCAGCGCGTGAGGGCATAGACGATGATGTTGACGCCGAAGCGAGTGTTGTCTACGGTCGAGAAACGCTTGCTGTCGGGATGGTAGTTCCATTCCGAGCTGTAATCCTTGCTGCTGTAGAGAACCGCTATCCGGTCTCCATGCATCACGGCCTGGAGATTCTTGTGGACGAGGTTGTCGCCCCAGCCGTTGAGCTCGTGGCTGGTTGCCGGCGGGCCATCGTCGAATTTGAAAAAGCAACGATAGATGGAATGGTCGTTCGGCAGGTCCATTGGCTGGGAAAAGCTTCGAGTGATCTCCTCCATCGCTGTTTTATGAAAAACCCCGCCAATGTCGTGATTATGGTCGTCAATGAAGATCATTCCGCCCCGCTCGATGAGGCGTCGCGCGTTTCGCCGCTCCGCTTCAGTAAATCGGAATGGCAGATGACCCGTCATGTAGACCAGCGGATACTCGAGGATCATGTCGGTACCCAGGGGCACGATCGCACCGGCGGGAGCGACCGGAATCCCCGTATATCGCGCAACTGAATCAATGAGGTTCGCCGGCAGGCTCGGCGCGCTGTCCCAGTCCCCGGACTCGTAACGGCCGGTGCAGAAAACAAAGTCGCTCATCAGTCGCCGCCGCCTGACCATGCGGGTAGCCCGGGGGTAGCTTCGGGACTGCCGTCCAGCGCTCGACGGGCGCGGAGCAGAGGCAGCGTTGCGTCGCGCCCTGCTCTCATCGCGTCTGCCGCTTCGGCAAGCGCAGTCGCGAAAGCCGGAAACAATGAAATCGCATCGACCCGAATCAGGGCGAGATCACGCATCGCCCTCGCAGGCTGTGCCTGAATCAGATCGAGTGCGGTATTGAAGCGCCCGGAAAGCCGCACGCGCAACGAGTCGGCAAAGAAGCGTGGCGTTCTGACGCTGCTGATTCCCTTGTCTTTGCCCGTGAGCCGGACGCGCTGGAGATCTACGATGATCTTCGGCGGAATGCCGTGCAGATACAGGCGATTAGCGAGTCGTGCGAGGTCCAGCGCCTTGAGTGCGACACGCATCGGCGGCAACGCCGGGGCCGGCTCGGCGATCTGCAGAGATCGCACGGCCTCCCAGAGCGCGTTGTATGCGGTCGTCAGATTCGGATTCGCGAGTCCAGTGATCTCGTCCGGAGGCTCCATTTCCTCGACGCCCGGAAGAGGCTCTCCGGGCTGCTGCTTCTGGCCGGAGAGATCCTGACCCTCGAAAAGAATCTCATGGACTCTTTTTCGCATGCGGTCTTCGATGTCACCGATCTCCGTCGAGCGCTTCACAAGCTCCTGGCGCGTGAGTTTCTGCTGCTCGCGAACGAGCTTCTCGGTCATCGCGATGAGCATCCGCTGGCTTATCGCCGAGCTGTCGAGCGGGGTGGGCGCCGCCGCATCCACTGCCAGCGAATCATATTCGCCGGCGCGCGCGACCCGGAATGTGCGCGTCTCGGATGTGCCGATGGACGGGCCGCTGAGCGTGTTTGCATCACGAACGATTGCGCGAACCGAGACAACGTCTCCCTGCGAAAGTTTGAGCGACGCGAGACTGAGAGTCGCGTCGAGCACGCCTGTCCGCGCTCCACCAAATTCCACCGGGGACGTCGTGACTGTTCGCCCCGTGAAGATCTCGCCCGATCCGGACGTTATGAGGTACTCGAAATATCCCGCCGTGAGCGCAATGTCATCGGTGGCCTCAGCATGAAGCCTCACCACGAGCTGCGGCACTCGCAGCGTCGTATCCCGCATTGGTGAAAGAAGAGCAACTTTCGGTGCTTCGTCGGCCTCGGGCTCGAGCACGATGACCTTCTCGTACGGCCGATCGGTGAGGGTGAGCGCGGCCGGCTTGTCCGGCATCGTGAGCTGCGCTCTCCATGTCCCGTCGAGCTCCGTCACCCGCGCCTGAGCGGACCCGGCCTGCGCAGTCAGTCCCGCGCTCGAGCCCTCACCCATTACGGTGAGGGTGCTGCCTACCAATGCCTGGACGGAGGCGGGATCGTCGAGCGTCCGACGCACCTGCCGCGCGTATGCCGGAGGAATCACTTCCACCTTGAGCGCATTCAGGCGGCTGCCCGCGAGACCTCCGCCTTCAGGGAGACCTCGGTTTGGGCCGCCCAGCAGAACCGAGCGACCAAAGGCGGACGCCGGCGATACATATAGTAGTACGCCCGCGAGAAGGAGCGCGCCGATGGCCGGGAGAACCGTGCGTCTGACGGCCGCGGCAGCCACTCCAGCGATGTCTTCCGTCGCCACCGCTGCCTCCAGTGCGCGCTGGTCTCCGACAAGGCCCGGCTCGATTGCCGAGATGAGCGCGTACTGGAGACGAGGAAGACGTTCTTCGATCCACAGCGCGACTCTGCCCG
This sequence comes from Gemmatimonadaceae bacterium, assembly GCA_036513055.1. Classification (GTDB taxonomy): domain Bacteria; phylum Gemmatimonadota; class Gemmatimonadetes; order Gemmatimonadales; family Gemmatimonadaceae; genus UBA4720. The sequence goes on from DATBZT010000107.1 coordinate 2,810, forward strand.
TGGATGCCACGCGCCGTCCTCGCCACAACAACAGCGCCGTCGTGACAATTCCGGCAAGGAGCGCGGCTAGAGAGCCGGTCGTGCCGGCGAGCGCGGGCGATCTTGCGATCGAGCCGACGATCGAGACGATCGCCAGCGACGCGAGAAAAACCGCACCTCCCCACGCCAGCACGGTCACAACCACCCCCGCTCCGAGCAACCGCTGCGCGCGCACGAGTCGCTGTCTCGCTGTCACCCAGCACTCCTTGAGCGCACCACGAGCTCAGCGAGAGCGGCGATAAGAGCGAGGCCGAACAGCCACGGTGCGAGGGGTGAAGGGATATTGTCGCGCGGGATGAACGCGTCGCGAGGAGCCAGGCGGCCGGCCCCGCCCAGCGATGCGACGCCGGAGGCAGCAAGCGGCGTCGCCGCCACGAGATCCCCGCAGGGCGCGGTGACCACTTCGACAAGCCGCTGGAACTCAGGGCGAATCACCAGGTCGCCAACATCCGTTACGGGAATGCCGACCGACTTGAGGCAACCATTTCCGACGCGCTTCTCGATGACAGCCGGCTCACCATCCGCCCATCGCGCAATCACCCGGGCGTCGCGCAGCGAATCAGGCGGGTATTTCCACCGCCTGTCAAACGTCGAGACGAGTCGAAGGTCGCGGCCGACAATGCCGCCGGACTGATCGGCTGGCCCCCGTTCCTCTGCGAACGGGGGTCTCCCGGACGTCGGCCACAGCGCGAGAACATGATTGTCCGTGCCCATCCATGCTGAGTCGGCAGCAGTGAGCTTTCCGCTTCTCAGGATCCGCGCGTTCCCTTGAAATGGGCGTTTCGCTGCCATGGATACCGTGATGGCAAGCGGATCAGTCTGGTCAGTATCGATAGCGATGTCGCCTTTCGCTACCGACAATGATGAGTCAGATGTCGCGGGCCGAATGCGAATCAGTCTGGCCCGCCCCGGCCAGAGCTTCCGAATCGAATCGGTGGCGGCATCGCGTTCTTCGGCCAGCAGCGGAGACACCAGGACGAGCTCCACCGAATCCACGCGATCACGCAGTGCGCTGCCCGCTCTCACCGCGGCCGTGAGCCCTGCCGACAGATTTCCGGACGTGGTGGATGCGTGCACCGTGGACAGAGACTCCGGCGCTGCCGGCCCGAGCGCGCGCGCGGCAGAATCGAACAGGACGATTGCGTCGCCCTCCCTGAACAGAGGACGAACGCTGTCTGCTGCCTCTCTGAAATTCGACGTCGCGCGCGATGCGTCCACCACAAACACCCGGCCTGTTGCCTGCCGCTTCTGCTCGAATACAGGCTTTGCCAGCGCTGACCCGACTGCGAGCACAATCAACACGCGCAACAGCATCAGCAGGAGATCGACTGGCCTTGCATCGCGCACAATCACCGTTGCGGGCGAGTCCGGAACAAATCGCGCCGTAGGGAGCACGGTTGCGGGGGGTTGTCTCCTGACGATGAAGTGCAGCGCCACTATTCCCGCGGCTAGAACGAGCGAGGCCCACAGGAACCCGGGAGCAAGCAAAGTCACGCGATTGCGGCCCCACCCCTGACCGCGGCAATCCGCCGAATCAGGTGATCGGTTGTGTCGTCGCCTGGCACAGCCAGCGTGTAGGAGATACCGGCATCGCTCCAGTCGTGAGCGATCGTCTCCCGCCAGGCGGTGAACTCCTCGAGGTAACGCTCTCGCGCATCGCCGATCAGCGGCCGCCTGATCTCGTTCGATTCAGGATCGGAAACCATTGCACTCTCGCGCTCCGGATCCAACTCTTCCCGCGCTACTATATGTATGGCGTGCACCTCGCGTCGGGCGACCACCCATCTGCTCGCCACAGTGAGCAGCTCCGCGGCGTCGCCCAGAAAATCAGTGATGACGACAAGCCGGCCTCCCGTCTGAGCGGCAATCGACAGCGATGGTGCGAGCGGAGTACTGCCGGCAGGCATGGTTTCGGAAACAGCGCGAATGATCTCATGGGTCACGCTCCGCCTCGCGCGTGGCGGCAGAAGCACCGGGTCATCGCCCCGCGTCACGACCATCCCCACCGGATCGCCGCTGTTTCGCGCCACCGCGGCAAGGCCGACTGCGAGTCGAGCCGCGAGCTTCCATTTGGCGAATGTCGCCACCGGAAACGCCATCGACGCACTCGCGTCGAGCACGATCATTGTCGGCAGAATCGCGCGATCGTTGGAGAGCCGTATGTACGCGCGGTTGCTGCGGGCAAAGAGCTTCCAGTCTATCCGGCCTGGATCGTCGCCCTGTCTGTAGGGCCGATACTCAGTGAATTCAGCGGAAATACCTCGTAGGCGCGACGTATGAGCGCCGGGGATTCCGCCTCTCACCGCCGATCGTGCGGGCCAGCGAATGCCCCGAACCGCATCGAGCAGGGCGGCGTAATCGTCATATGCCTCGCCAACACCGGCAGCTTCGAGTTGCGCATCACTCCCGCGCATGCCGGCTCCTCCTCCGCCCTGCCGTAAACGAGCCATGGCCCGCTAGAGCTTGATCTCGCTCTTGGGTGGCTTCACGTCCTCGAGAAGCCGGTCTATGATCTGTTCCGCGCTGATCCCCTTTGCCTCGGCCGCGAAGTTGGGAAGCACACGGTGGCGAAGAACGGGACGTGCAACTCGCAGGATATCGGCAGGTGACACGGCAAACCGACCGGCGAGGAGCGCGTGGGCCTTGGCGCCAAGAATGAGCGCCTGACCAGCGCGCGGGCCGGCTCCCCACCGCACGTACTTCCTGATCATCTCGCCTGCGTCGGTCTCCGTCGGACGTGTGGCGCGCACGAGCTGTGCGGCAAACCGAAGCGCCGGCTCGGCAGCCGGGATTTCGCGAACCATGCGCTGCAGCGCACGCGTCTCTTCGCCGTTGATGACCGGAACGAGGGGCTCCGGATCGGCGCCGGTAGTGGCCCTGAGAATTCCGATTTCGGCGTCCTCGTCCGGATAGCCCACGCGAACGTCGAAGAGGAACCGATCGAGCTGCGCCTCGGGAAGCGGGTAGGTTCCCTCCTGCTCGATCGGGTTCTGCGTCGCGAGGACGAAAAACGGCTCGGGCAGGAGCATCGTCTCACCGGCGGCCGTAACCCTGTGCTCCTGCATCGCTTCGAGCAGCGCGGCCTGAGTGCGCGGCGGGGCGCGATTTATCTCGTCGGCGAGAAGTATGTTGGCGAACACCGGACCGCGAGCGAACCGGAATGAGCGCGACCCCGTGGCCGTGTCCTCCTCCATGATCTCGGTGCCGGTGATGTCACTCGGCACGAGATCGGGAGTGAACTGGATCCGCCTGAACTCCAGGTCCATGGCTTCACTCACGCTTCGGATCATCAGTGTCTTTGCGAGACCGGGAACTCCAACGAGCAGTGCATGCCCTCCGGCAAGCAGCGCCATGAGGATTTCGTCAATGACAGTTTCCTGTCCGACGATTCGCTTCCCAACCTCGGCGCGAAGACGCGAAGCAGCGCCGAGGAGGTCCTCGCGCGACGATGCGTGCGTCCTGGTGGTTACCGATTGCAGAGCCATTCAACCCGGGTCAGCGACTGATTGTAGAAGGGGAAAGCTATTGGGCGACGCTCTCAAATGCACCGACGGCAACCTGTAATTCTTTTGTAAGACTGTCACTCGAAGGCTCTTTTCGGCGTTCGTCGGATTGCGGGCTCAACAACCGCTCCCGATATTCGGCTGACACTGCCAGCCCAGGCCGGGCATCGATCAACTCCAACCACAATCCCGTGAAGACCAGGCGCGATTTCCTCAAGCAGAGCGGCCTGACGGCGGCAGCCATTGCTGCGGTCGGCACGCTCTCGCCCGCCAGTGCAATGGCAGGGCTCATCCGTACTGCTGCCGTGGAGATGCCGCCCGATGACGTCGTCCGTGCCCTCATGCTGGATGCCATCACCGCGGCGAAGTCGGCCGGAGCAAGTTACTCCGACGTGCGCATCGGACGTTATCGCAACAGCATCGTCTTCACGCGCGAGCAGCAGATCGTCCAGACGGCAGACCTCGACAATGTCGGCGCCGGCGTCCGCACCCTGGTTGATGGAACGTGGGGCTTTGGCGCCACCAAAACACTGACGCGCGATGGTGTGGTTGCCGCAGCTCGTGAGGCGGTCGCGATCGCAAAAGCCAACCGCATTGCCCGCGACCAGCCCGTTCAGCTCTCACCGGTGCAGGCTTATCCAAACGCCACGTGGAAGAGTTCTTTCACGACCGATCCGTTCACCATCCCCGTCGAGCAGCGTGCAGACCTTCTCCTCAAGGCAAATGCCGAGGCGCTCAAAGTGAAGGGAGTACGCTTCGTGAATTCGGGGCTGCTGTTCGTCAAGGAGGATCGCAACTTCGCCTCGACAGAAGGGTCTGTCATCGCGCAAACAATCGTCCGCGTCGCCATTCCGTTCGCGATCACCGCCGTGTCTGCCGATTTCTCCGATTTCCAGACGCGCACCAACGTCGTTGCGCCAGCCGGCCGTGGGTGGGAATACGTGCTGGAGCAGGACCTTGTCGGCAACGCCGGTAAGTGGGCGGAAGAGGCGGTGCAGAAGCTCAGCGCAAAATCCGTCGAGGTTGGACGGTACGATCTGGTGCTCCACCCGACGCATCTCTGGCTCACCATCCACGAATCCATCGCCCATCCCACCGAGCTCGACCGGGCGCTGGGCTACGAAGCCAACTATGCCGGTACGAGCTTTGTCTCTCCACCCGAGAAAATGCTCGGAAAGCTCCGCTACGGCCCGGAATTCATGAACATCCAGGGCGACCGGACGCAGGAAGGCGCCTGCGCAACAATCGGCTACGACGACGAAGGCGTGAAGCCGGATCAGTTCCTGATCATCAAGAACGGAATCGTGAACGACTACCAGACCACGCGCGAGCAGGCTAACTGGCTCAAATGGTGGTACGACTCACAGGGCAGGCCGACGCGTTCCCACGGATGCTCCAACGCAGACTCGTGGGGTACGGTGCAGTTCCAGCGGATGCCGAACGTGTCGCTCCTTCCCGGAGAAAAAGAGCAGAGCTACGAGGACATCATTGCCGCAACCGACCGCGGCATCGCGATCGTCGGCGACGGGTCGTTCTCGATCGATCAGCAGCGCTACAACGCTCAGTTTGGCGGC
>DATBZT010000108.1:0-13087 GCA_036513055.1 Gemmatimonadaceae bacterium
CAATGGGCCCACGACGCGTCGGGAGCGTCACCCGGTCAGCCGAGATAATGCGGCGCTCGCGTGACCTGTTTCCCGGCGGCGTCAACTCGCCGGTGCGTGCGTTCGGCGGGGTGGGCGGCGATCCGATCGTCGTTGCCAGCGGCGAGGGCGCCCGAATTCGCGACGTAGACGGCAACGAGTATCTTGATTTCGTGCTGTCGTGGGGTCCGCTTGTGCTTGGCCATGCCTCCCCGATAGTGATCGACGCCCTGGACCGGGCAATGCGCGACGGCACCACATTCGGCATGCCGACCGAGCTCGAGGTGCGCCTGGCCGAGCTCATCCGCGAACGCATGCCGCACATGGAGATGATGCGGTTCGTCTCCAGCGGCACGGAAGCGACGATGAGCGCGGTGCGACTCGCCCGCGCGTTTACTGGTCACGCGTCAATTCTCAAGTTCGAGGGCTGCTATCATGGCCACGGGGATTCCTTCCTGGTGAGCGCTGGCTCCGGCGTCGCGACGCTGGGTCTCCCGAATTCACCAGGCGTTCCGGCAGAGTTGGCAGCTCTCACGGTCACGGCTCCGTACAACGACCTCGACGCGGCGCGGACTGCCGCACGGGCGGCAAAGGGAGGCGTCGCCGCCATCATCGTCGAGCCGGTGATTGGCAATGCCGGTTTCATCGAGCCCATTCCCGGGTTTCTCATGGGCCTGCGCGCGCTCGCTGACGAAATGGGGTCGCTACTCGTCTTCGATGAAGTGATGACCGGCTTTCGCATTGCCGCCGGGGGAGCGCGCGAGCGCTTTGGCGTGACGGCCGATCTGACGACGCTGGGCAAGGTCATCGGCGGCGGCTTGCCGGCAGCGGCCTACGGCGGACGACGTGACATCATGGAGAGGATCGCGCCCTCGGGTCCGGTCTATCAGGCGGGGACGCTTTCCGGCAACCCGCTGGCGATGACAGCTGGCCGGGCAACGCTCGAGGTCCTTACTCCGGCGCTGCATGAAAAAATCGAGCAGCGAACCGCTCGGCTGGCCGAAGGTTTGCGCGGCATTGCCCGTGACCTCGGCGTGCCGTTCACATGTGGGCATGCGGGCTCGATGTGGGGCTTTTTCTTCAGGGAAGGTCCAGTGACTGACTTCACGGCTGCCAAAGCGAGCGACGTTGCAATGTTCAGGCGATTCTTTCATGCGGCGCTGGACCGCGGCGTTTATCTCGCGCCTTCGGCCTTCGAGGCGGGATTCATGTCGGCCGCACACGGCGACGTCGAGGTCGACCAGGCGCTCGACCGTCTCGAATCCGCGATGCGAAGCGCCCGTGCATAGAACGGGCGCCATTTTTCTCTTCGCCGTAGCGGCATGTGCCTCGGCCCTGCCACGCTCGGCGTCCAATGATGTCGCGGCGGACCAGAGCGACCAGCCCGTAAGAATCGCGCTCGCGACTGACGCGAGGCAGGCGCAATTCGCATCCAGCGGATCGTGGGTGATCTACAACAGGAGCAGCGAGCACGTCGTCACGCGTGGAAGCGGCGGAGTGAAGGTACAGATGAGCGGCAGCCGGCTGGTGGCCGTTCGCGACAACGGGTCGGAAACATCGCGATACAGCGGCTCGTTCATCGTCCGGTCCACGACACCCGGCACGCTCATTCAATACGACGGCAAGCGGTATCGGGGCGACATTCTCCTGCTCCCCACGGACACGGGGATGCTGATCATAAACCGGCTGGCTGTCGAGTCGTATTTGAGGGGAGTCGTTCCCCTCGAGATCGGGGACAGAAAGCCAGGCGAAGAGGCGGCGGTCCAGGCGCAGGCAGTCGCGGCGCGCAGCTATTCCTATGTGCACATGGCCGAGGCCAGGGGTCGGGCATTCGACATGTATGGTTCCGTGCAGGACCAGGTGTACGGCGGGGCCGACGCCGAAAAGCCAATCGCGGACGACGCGGTTGTCGCAACCCGGGACATGGTTGTCCGGTATGCGGGGAAGATCATAAGCACGCCTTATCACTCGACGTGCGGCGGAAGCACCGCCGGCGTGCAGGAGGTATGGTGGCGCGAGCCGGACCAGCCGTATCTGCAGCCGGTGAGCGACCGCATTCCCGGCACGAACAATTTCTATTGCGATCCGTCGCCGCGCTTCAAATGGAATGCAACATTTCAGAAGGGCGCGTTGAGAGCGACGCTCGAAAAGTATCTCACCCAGTATTCGTCGGGGCCCAGCGGCAGCGTTGGCGCAGTCACCGGCATCAGGGTCGAAGGCCGGACGCGCTCAGACAGGGTGAGCGCACTCACGATCCAGACAGCACGCGGGAATTATCTCGTTCGGGGAAACGACATCAGGTTCGTTCTTCGCTCTCCCGCCGGGGCGATACTCAACAGCACATATTTCACCGCCGAGACGACAACTGACGCGTCGGGCGAAGTGGCGGAGCTCACGCTGAGCGGCGGCGGAAACGGGCATGGCATTGGCATGTGCCAGTGGGGCGCGATTGGAAGAGCGCGCGCGGGCCAGAGCTACAGGACAATTCTCACAACCTATTATCCGGGTACCACTGTGGGGCGAATCGATTGACCGGGGCGCGCAAGACGCCGCTGCGAGGCGAAGCGATCGAACCCGATCGTGCTCCGCCGCTCGAATACCGGATAGCGCTGGTTGGGGCCGGCGCCATCGCGCAGCTCGCTCATCTCCCGGTGCTGGCGAAAGTCAAAGGCGCGACTCTTGTCGCAATCTGCGATAACGACGGCCCGAAGGCGGGCGCCCTCGCCCAGCGGCTCGGCGTTCCCGACGTGTTCACCGACATCGACGAGCTACTCGAATACGACCGGCTCGATGCAGTCATCATCGCCACTCCCAATCACCTGCACGAACCGCACGTTCTGCGCGCGCTGAAGGCGCGCGTGCACGTGCTCTGCGAGCGGCCGCTGTCGCTCACCTCGGCGGGGGTGAACCGGATTCTCACCGCCGCCCAGGCGGCTGGAAAGATGGTTGTCGTCGGCAACAATCACCGTTTCCGCAGCGACGTGCAGCAGCTCAACCGCTTCCTGCAGGGAGGGGAGCTGGGCAAGATCGTCGGAATGCGAGCCGGCCACTACCAGTTCGGGACCGGCGAGCATGGATGGCGCTTCCGCAAGGCAGAGGCGGGTGGAGGCGTGTTCTTCGAGCATGGCTATCCGCTTCTCGATCTTGCCCTCTGGCTCGCCGATTTTCCGGAGCCGTTGCGCGTCTCGGCTCACACCGGCCACGTGCGATCCGGAGCCGTGGAGGACTCGATGCTGGTGAACCTGGAATGCGCCAACGGCGCCAATTTCAGCTTCGACGTTTCCTGGTCGTACGTCGGGCAGGACGAGCGATGGTGGTTCGAGGTGATCTCCACGCGAGGCAGCGCCCGCCTCGCTCCGCTGCGCGTGGTGAAGGAGCTGAACGGCAGGCCGACCAATGTCTCGCCCACCGGTGCCGCCGCGCGCGAAAGCGTATTTCTCCAGTCCTATCGCGCCGAGCTGGCGCATTTTGTCGCGATGCTGGGCAACCAGGCACCGTACGAAGCGCCTGACGATCAGCTCAAGGTGATGCGGGTAATGGAGGCCATCTATCGTTCCGCCGAAGAGGGCCGCGAGATCATTCTTTGACTGGCGGAGGCAATGCCGGGCGCTCCGTGCGCGTGATTGCCCGTCGCGGCTGGCTTTCCGCACTTTATTTGCTGGCGGGATGGCTTATCCAGATGTCGGTCAGTGCGCATTCTGCCGGCGCACAATCTCCGTCGGCAATGCGTGCCGCAGCGGCCGTTCCCGGCTCCGAGCTTACAGTCTACCTGATGACAATGGGACCGGGCGACGAGGTCTGGGAAAAGTTCGGGCACAACGCGCTCTGGATCCATGACTCCGTTCGCAACGCTGACGTCGCGTATAACTGGGGACTGTTCGACTTCTCCGCCGCCGACTTCATGCCCCGGTTTCTCAAGGGCAACATGCTCTACTGGATGGGCGGGTTCGATGTCGGGGAGACCGTTGACCTGTATCGCCGGGCGAATCGAACGGTGATGGCGCAGAAGCTCAATCTGACCCCGGCGCAAAAGGATTCGCTGGCGAGATTTGTCCAGTGGAACGCTCAGCCGGAAAACCGCTTCTACTCCTACGATTATTTCCGCGACAACTGCTCCACCCGCGTTCGCGACGCTCTCGACCGGGTTCTTGGTGGCGCGATCAGGAGGGCCACAGTGGGCGTACCCACCGCAACCACCTATCGCTCCCACACGCGCCGGCTGACACAGGATGCTTCCTGGGTGTACCTCGGAACGCTGCTCGGACTCGGCCATCCCGTCGATCGCCCAATCTCGACATGGGAGGAAATGTTTCTTCCTGTCCGGCTGCATGACGACCTTCGCAGCGTCCGCGTGAAGGACGCGTCGGGCGCTCTGGTGCCGTTGATCCTCAGCGACTCCGTTCTTTTCGTCTCGAACCGGGCGCCGGAGCCGCGCGAGCCGGGCTCGCACATCGTGGTATATGTACTTGCCGGAGTGTTGGTCGGCGGCCTTGCCGTGCTGCTGCGCCACCTTGTGGACCGCGGGAGCAGTCTGGCGCGACCTGTTCTCATCGTCTTCGCGGGTCTATGGCACCTCGCAACCGGACTTGCGGGTGTCGCACTGGCCGCGCTCTGGATTTTCACAAACCACGTGTACAGCTACCAGAACGAGAATCTCCTGCAAGCCAACCCGCTGTCGCTTGTCGCCGCTGTGTTGATTTTTGCGTCGCTAACCCGGCGTGGATCGAGCGGCAGCGGAGCGCTGGTCGGACACTGGCCGTCACGGCTCACGTGGACAGTTGCCGGAATCGCTGTGGCGGCGCTCGCGTTCAAGGCGCTGCCAGGATTCCGGCAGGTGAATTGGGAGATAATCGCGTTGATGTTGCCGGCGCATGTGGGGATCGCCTTATCACTGCGACGGCGCATGCCCTGGCCGGTGAAAACCGGGCGGCGTGTTTCCGCGACGGGAAGTTGAAGCCAATCCGTGTCGCGGCCACTTCGATCGTTCTTGCGTGCCTCGCTGGGTGCGCCTCTCGAATGACCGTCAGCGACCCGATCACGCTCGCGATAGTGAATGCCCGTGTCTGGACCGGAAATCCGGCGCAGCCGTGGGCGACGGGAGTCGCCGCCTCAGGCGAGAGGATCGCGGCGGTGGGCACCAGCGCGGAAATCTCGAAGCTCGTGCGGTCGTCGCCCTCTGCCCGAGTGATCGACGCGAAGGGTGGCATGGTAACCCCCGGCTTCATCGATTCCCACGTTCATTTTGTGATTGGCGGCTTTCGCCTGTCGTCGGTTCAGCTTCGTGATGCGCGGACGCCGACAGAATTCACAGCCCGCATCAAGGCGTATGCTGCGACGGTTCCACCGGGCGCGTGGATCACCGGTGGGGACTGGGATCACCAGAACTGGGGCGGAGAGCTACCCCGTCGCGACTGGATCGATTCTGTGACGCCCAACAACCCGGTATGGGTTTCGCGCCTCGATGGACACATGGCGCTGGCCAACAGCGCAGCGCTGGAGGCGGCGGGGGTCACAGCGGGGACGCCAAACGTGGATGGCGGAACGATCGTGCGCGACTCCGCCGGCCGTCTCACGGGCATCATGAAGGACAACGCCGAAAGCATTGTCGACCGGGCGGAGCCGGCGCCGCCCGCCGAGCTGAGCGACCGTGCCCTGGAAGCGGCAATGCATTTCGTCGCCGAGCGCGGGGTAACGTCGGTGCAGAACATGGGAACGTTCGATGATCTGGCGACGTTCGCGCGGGCACATCACGCCGGGCGAATGATCACCCGCATCTACGCCGTGACGCCGATTGCTCAGTGGGAGCGGCTTCGGGACACCGTTGCGGCGCGGGGAAGGGGTGATGCCTGGCTGCAGATCGGCGGCATAAAGGGCTTTGTTGACGGCTCGCTCGGCTCGCATACCGCGGCCATGTTCGCGCCGTTCGCCGATTCACCCCGTGACTCCGGGTTGCTGGTGGAGACGCCTGAAGATCTCCACCGGTGGACGCGCGATGCCGACCGAGCCGGGCTCCAGGTGATCGTTCACGCAATCGGCGACCGTGCGATCAATCTTCAACTCAATATCTACGGTGAGGTGGAACAGGAGAACGGGCCACGCGACCGACGTTTCCGGATCGAGCACGCGCAGCACATCCTCCCAGCTGACATCCCGCGCTTCGCCCAGCTCGGCGTGATTGCCAGCATGCAGCCATACCATGCGATCGACGATGGGCGATGGGCGGAGAAAGTGATCGGCCCGGAGCGCATCAAGACCACCTATGCTTTCCAGTCGCTGCTGGCATCTGGCGCACGGCTGGCATTTGGGAGCGACTGGTTCGTCGCGCCGCCCACTCCGCTCGAGGGAATTTACGCAGCGGTGACGAGGAGAACGCTGGACGACAGGAACCCGGGCGGTTGGGTTCCCGAACAGAAGATTGGCGTCGAAGACGCGCTACGCGCCTACACTGTAAATGCGGCCTTCGCTTCGTTCGGCGAGAAGTTGAAAGGGACGATCGAGCGCGGAAAGCTCGCCGATCTGGTGCTGATTGACCGGGATATCACCGTCATACCTCCCGAAACGATTCGGGATGCCCGCGTAAGGATGACGATAGTTGGGGGAAGGGTAGTGTTCGAGACGAAGTAACGGCCACCGCCGCGACTGCGGACTGAGGACCGCAATGGCAATTCCAGCGGGCAAGTTCCAGCGGCAAGTTGTAATCAGATGGGTTTTTGGTGATATTTCCTAGCTGCACAAAAACACCAGAGAGAGACTCCCATGAAATCCGAAATCCATCCCGTGTACGCTACGGCGACGGTCAAGTGCGCCTGCGGGAATACATACCAGACACGCTCGACCCAGGCCGAGATTCACACCGATATCTGTGCCCAGTGCCACCCGTTTTTCACCGGCAAGCAGAAGCTTGTTGACACCGCCGGACGCGTGGAGCGCTTCCGTCAGAAGTACGCCAACAAGGGCCCGGCCACTAGCGCCGCTCCGGCGACGCCGACAACCTGAGCCTGCGTGATCGCCTCGCCGAAGCTCTTCAGCGGGCCGGCGAGGTGGAACAACAGCTGTCCGATCCCAGGACGGTAAAGGATTCCCAGCGGATGGCTGCGCTGGGGCGCGAGCTGCGCCATCTGACGCCCCTCGTCGAGATGGGAAACAAGCTCAAAAAGTACGACGACGAGCTCGCGGAGGTCCGCGAGCTCGTTTTGCTGGACGACCCCGAGATGGTCGCCGTCGCCCGGGAAGAGTTGACCCGGCTCGAGGGCGCCATTGCCGACCTCGAAAAGCGCATCAAGCCCGCCCTCATCCCTCACGACCCCCTCGACGACAGGCCGGCAATCGTCGAAATTCGTGGCGGCACGGGGGGCGACGAAGCTGCTATCTTTGCCGCTGACCTTTTCCGCCTCTATACCCGATTTGCCGAGCGTCGGGGCTGGAAGGTGGAAGTGATGTCGATGTCCGAGGGCGCGCTCGACGGAATCAAGGAGGCGATATTCAAGGTCAAAGGCGAAGGGGTTTTCGGTACGATGCGCTGGGAGTCGGGCGTACATCGCGTCCAGCGTGTGCCCGTTACCGAAGCCCAGGGGCGCATCCACACTTCTGCCGCCACCGTCGCCGTGCTTCCCGAAGCGGAAGAGATCGACCTGAAGATTGAGGACAAGGATCTCCGAATCGATGTCTTCCGCTCTTCCGGCCCCGGTGGGCAAAGCGTCAACACCACTGACTCGGCGGTGCGCATAACGCACATACCGAGCGGCATCGTGGTAAGTCAGCAGGACCAGAAGTCACAGCTTCAGAACAAGCTGAAGGGCATGGAGGTGCTCCGGGCAAGGCTGCTCGACGCGACCATCGCCAAACAGGAAGCGGAGCGATCGCGGATGCGCAAGACGCAGGTGGGCACCGGCGACCGCTCAGCCAAGATTCGTACCTACAACTTTCCGCAGAACCGGGTAACAGACCATCGCATTGGATTCACCATGCACGAACTTTCGAAAGTCATGAGCGGTGAGATCGATCCACTAATAGACGCGCTGAGGAATGCTGATGCGGAAGATCGGCTGGGCGACTAAGCTGGCCAGGCCCGGTCCGCCGGACACGCGAGATGTGTCTGTGGCGGACCTGTCCGAAGAGCTCGCGGCGATTCTGGGCGCGGCGGGAATCGCTGAGAGCCGAAAGTCCGCCAGGGAGATACTCGCGGCACTGCTCGACGTGCCTCGCTCGTGGATCGCCCTGAACAAGTACGCTCCCCTCGATTCCGGCCTCGCGAGAGCCGCACAGGCGGCGGCGCGCCGCCTGGCGGCGGGGGCTCCCTTCGCCTATGCCGTGGGCAAAGCTCAGTTTCGTCACCTGAACCTCACCGTCGACACGCGCGTACTGATTCCGCGGCCGGAGACGGAGGTGCTCGTCGGTGAAATCCTGTCCCGATTCCGCTCCACGCGCACCCACGCGTCGGATTGGGGTGTCGCGGTGGATATCGGGACGGGCTCGGGCGCGATTGCTCTCTCTCTCGCCAGCGAGGGCCGTTTTGCCCGTGTGATCGCAACCGACAGCTCGGCGGACGCACTCGACGTGGCCAGGCGAAACGCCACTCTTGCGACCCCGGGCCGCCGGTGCCCGGTTGAGTTCCGCTCCGGGTCGCTCACTGGGCCGGTGCGCGACGTCAAGGCGACGCTGCTGGTGTCAAACCCGCCGTACATAGCATTCGGCGAGCTGGAAAAGCTTCCCGCGAGCGTTCGGAACTGGGAGCCGCCGACGGCACTGCTGAGCGGCTCGAGCGGCCTCGACGCCACGGCCGCGATTGTGCAGGGAGGAGTCTCGCTTCTCGAGAGCGGCGGTCTGCTTGCGCTCGAGGTGGACGAGCGACGCGCATCGCTGGTGGCAGACATGGTGATGGCCGAGACTGCTTATGTTGACATAGGCGTCGTTCTGGATCTGACCGGCCGGGAGCGGTTCGTTTTCGCTTCGCGCGCCTGACGTGGAGAACACTGGGTGATTGGAGACGGAATGCTCGAGGACAAGGCAAAGGAGCTTGGTCGGATCATCGGCCAGAGCCAGGAGTATCAGAGCGTCCGAAAATCGAGCGAGGCGCTCAACGCAGACCGCGATGCGGTCGCGGTTCTTCAGCAGATGGAGAAAGTGAGGCTCGACGCTCAGCAGATGATTCAGCGTGGAGAGCAGCCCACGCCCGAAATGGAAAGGCAGCTCGACGATCTGCTGATGAAGGTGCAGGGCAACTCGGTCTATCAGCGGGCCATCGCGGCGCAGGAGAATTTCGACAAGGTGATGTACCAGGTTAACAACTGGATCCTTGACGGCATGAAGAAGGGCGCGACCAGCTCGATAATCACGTTGGGCTGAGGCAGTCGAGTTGGAGCGGGGCCAGCTTGTAGTTTTCGAAGGGTCAGAGGGTGCGGGCAAATCCACCCAGCTGCGATTGCTGGCCGAGCGTCTGGGCGCCGTGGGCATTCCGGTAGTATCACTGCGCGAGCCCGGAGGCACGCCGGTCGGAGACGCAATCCGGTCGATACTCCTCGATCCGTCCAGCGATATTTCTCCTGCCGGAGAGGCCCTTCTCTTCATGGCGTCGCGTGCGGAAATCGTCCGCCGCGAGATCAAGCCCGCGCTCAAGAGAGGCGACGTCGTACTGATGGACCGGTTCTTTCTCTCCACCTACGCGTACCAGATTGCGGGCCGCGGCCTGTCGGAGTCCGATGTGCGCGCGGCGAACTGCCTCGCGACTGATGGCCTGGTCGCCGACCTGACGATTGTTCTCGACCTGCCGTTTGCCGACGGGATGAGGAGGGCAGCCGGGCGCGGAGCGCACGACAGAATGGAGAGCTCCGGGGAAGATTTCCACGCGCGAGTGGAACGGGCGTTCGCCGAGTCGGTAACACCGGCATGGCAGAAAGAACATCCCGAATGCGGACCAGTGGTGAGAGTGGACGGAACGGGCTCGCGGGATGAAGTCCGCAGCCGAGTGGTGGCGGCGCTTCTACGGGCCATGCCAGGTCGGTTTGCGGCGCTTCGGGAGGAAGTGGACGCGTGAAGCTCGAGTTGCCGGCTGACCTTCGCTCGCGCACGCTGGCGGTGGCGGCTGTGCTCACGGCTTCCCTCGTGACTGGCGGGTGGCTGATTGTACGCGGAACTCACGATACCACCGCGACACCGGCTGAGGCCGAGCACCTGTTCGACCAGGTGTTCGCGCACATCGAGAAATTCTATGTCGACTCGGTTGGGCAGCCGATGCTCTACCGCAAAGCCGTGGAAGGAATGCTGTACGAGCTCGATGATCCGTACACTGCGCTGCTGGCGCCGGACAGGCTGAGTCGGCTGAATGAGACGACCAGTGGAGATTACGCCGGAGTCGGCCTGCAGGTAGACGTCCGCGATGGGTGGCTGGTGGTGATCACGCCGACGCCTGGAAGCCCTGCCGAGAGAGCCGGCATCCAGCCGGGCGACCGGATTACCGAGATCGAAGGGCGATCGGCGAAAGGGTGGACGCTCGAAGAAGCGATGAAGGTTTTCCATGGAACGCCCGGTACGTCGCTCTCCATGCGCGTGGAACGCCCGGGAGTGGCTGCGCCGATACCGTACACGCTCACCCGGATGTCACTCCATCAGAGTGCGGTGCGCCGGGTTGCGATGCTGCCCGACAACGTGGGTTATATCGACCTGAAGGCGTTCAGCGATTCGACGACGCGCGAGCTCACGCGCAGCATCGACTCGCTTCAGGCGAAAGGAATGAAGTCGCTTGTGCTGGACATGAGATCGAATCCAGGCGGGCTGCTGGGTCAGGGCCTGAGCGTCTCCGATCTCTTTCTCGGCGCCGGTCAGCGCATCGTCAGCCTGCGCGGGCGGTCACCGCAAACGAATCGCGACTTCACCGACAGCACCGCGCAGCGCTGGCCCGGGCTGCCACTGATCGTTCTCGTTGACGGCCGAAGTGCGAGCGCTGCAGAGATCGTCGCGGGCGCGCTTCAGGATCACGACCGTGCGCTGATTCTTGGCGAGCCGACGTACGGCAAGGGCAGCGCGCAGACAATCGTGCCGCTTGGAGACGCCGGCGGGCTCAAGATCACCACGGCTCGCTGGTACACACCAGCCGGCCGGTCGATCAGCAAGCGGGCCGAGCGCGATGACAGTGACGGGCCGCCCTCCGATGCGAAGTCAGAGCGATTCAAGACTGATGGTGGAAGGATCGTGTTCGGGGGCGGAGGCATAAGGCCGGACCTGGTGGTGACCGATTCCGTTCTCTCGCGGCAATCGCGGATACTGCAGGCGGCCCTCGGCCGTAAGACTGGATTGTTCCGTGATGCCGTCACCGACTACGCTCTGGCGGTCAAGGCGCGAGGGCAGATCTCGTCGCCGCAGTTTGTCGTGACGCCCGCGATGCTCGACGAAGCATGGAACCGGCTCATCGCCCGAGGCGTGGACATTCCGCGCATGACGTACGACGAGTCGTCGACACTCGTGTCGTCGATCCTCTCGTACGACATTGCCCGGTTGGTATTCGGGCCCGAGGTGGAATTCCGGCGGCGTGTGGCCACCGATCGCACGATTGTGGCTGCCCTCGAGTTCGCTGCCGGAGCGAGGTCCGAGGCGACTTTGCTCGACCGTGCGGCCGCAAGACAGAAGTTGCTGGGCGATACCGCCGCCAGCCAGTGAGCGAACGCGTATTCATACTCGGAGCCGGACAGGCTGGCACCGGGTTGTATCGAGCGTTTCGCGCGGCAGGAGTTGAAGTGCTGGGCCTGCACTCTCATCGGACATCTTCACTCGCCACATCGAGCGGGCCCTTGCCGGCGGTACTCGGCGACGCCAATACCGTCATTGTCGCGGTGCGCGACGAGCAGATCGACGACGCCCTCGCCGAGCTCATCGAGGCGACCACGTCCTCGGGACGGCGACGACTCGCATCGGGAACGGTAATCCTGCACACGTCAGGCGGCGCCGAGCCCGAGCTGATGACGCGGCTGAATGAGTTTGGCCTTAGCGGGGGCACTTTTCATCCTCTGGTGCCGTTTTCGAATCCCGAGCGCGCACCCGAGCTTCTGCGCAAGGCGTGGATAGGCATCGACGGCGACGATCCGGCGCGCGCGACGTCCCGCCGGCTGGCGGGTCAGCTCGGAGCCAGAACGCTGGAGATTCCGCCGGGCATGAAGAGCTTCTACCACGCAGCGGCCGTGATCAGCTCCAATTTTCCCATTGTGCTCGCAGCGGTGGCGACGGGGATTCTCACCGACGCCGGCATTCCTGAGCGAAGTGCACAGCACGCGGTTCACAGTCTGATGGAAGCGGCGGTCTCAAACTTTGCCGATACTCCACCTGAAGACGCGTTGACGGGCCCCGTCGTACGGGGCGATGCCGAGACGGTGCATCGACATCTTCAGGCGCTGCGGCATAACCCCGACGCTCGAGCGCTGTATCGCCGGCTGTCGTTTGCCGCACTGGAAATAGCAAACCGGCGGGGTACTGACCCCGGCCGGCTCGCCGAAATTCAAAAGCTCCTGCTGTTGCGCTGACGCTGACGCGCTGCAGCTCGCGATGCCGATTACATACCGCCGAATGCGGCGGAATCGAGAATGCGGGCGTTGCGCGGTGGCGTGAACGAAAACGCCGACTTGTCGATTCTTGGGTTGGCGATGAGCCGCGTAATGACGACGAACCGTATGAGCCCGTTGGCGTCGGTCACCTCGAACTGTTTCGTTGCGCCCGCTGCGTCTACCCACACCCTGGCGCGGCTGAAGGGTGCACTGGACGCCTTCGGAGTCAGGGAGATGACGCTGGTCTGAACGCCTCCGACAACTTCGGTGCCCGCACTCTTCATGTCATAGCGGGTGCGCGGAGACGAAAGAAAGAGAGCGCCAGGGTCGATCGTTCCAGCGGCCTTGCTGCCTGAAGTGAGTCGCACCACCTGGCCGGGTGTGCTGCTCGGCAGATACACCCATACGGCTTTACCGTCAGCGACGATGCGGTCGCCACCCGGATCCGTGAAGTTGATGGCCAGAAGGTTGGGCTTGCGACGGAGGATCTCACCGCGCGACACCGAGCTGGTGCCGGTGATGGGATTGGTGATTGTCTG
>DATBZT010000109.1:0-6043 GCA_036513055.1 Gemmatimonadaceae bacterium
TGGCTGCCTGTTTCGGCTGCGCGTGGCTGAGCTGGAATCTTTACGAGAATCGGTTCCTGTCGCTCAAGCGGTACTTCGTCTACGCCAGGCGAGCGCCTTCCGCCTCGCCAGATCCGGTCGCTGCCTAGAGCTAGCGGAGCCAGCCCTTCTTTTCCGGCTCCCGCTGGAGCTCTTCCAGCTCTTCTTCGCGGGCGGTGAGCTCCTTTTGCAGCCGCTCGTTCTCCTCTTCGAGATCCGCCAGGAACCGGCCGCGCATCTTGGCATTCTCGAATGCCTCGAGCGAAGCGCGAGTCAGCTCGATGTACCCCTGCGCGAGCTTCGGGAGGGCGCCCCTCGCGAACGCGAGAAACTCGGCCTGGTATTCGGAACAGGTCTCGCATTCGGCGGGGTCGTGTTCGATGAGCGGCGAGAGGGCCTCGAGCTCGAGTGCCTTCTGGGCGAGCGCCTGGAGGTCGCCGTTCATTGCCATTCAGGTAATATGCACGGGCGTCGCGTGGCGCGGGGAGGGGAAGCGCGCCGGCTACTTGATAGGTGAAGGGCTCTGGCTACATTGCCTGTTGTCGCGACACGTGTCGCGCGCATGCGGGCGTAATTCAGTTGGTAGAATGCCAGCTTCCCAAGCTGGACGTCGCCGGTTCGAGTCCGGTCGCCCGCTCTAAGGTAAAGGCCCTTACTTCAATGATTTAGGGCCTTTCTTTTTCCGAACCTGTACCGGTTTCTTTCGCTTCGGAACACGTTTCGGTACAGGTTGGACCCGCTTTCTGATCGAGGTGCGCGCTTCGACTGCCAGTCGGCGCACTTCGTCGTGCTCCGGATCCTGATACCCGCCTGGGCTGACAACAGATCGTCTTTACTGCTTCATCCACACCTGGTTCGCGCGATTGATATCCGGAAACAATCCATCCGGATCTATCTCGACCTTCACGATTTCAGGTGAAGCCGCAACGCGCTCAACGTAGCTCCGTGCGCCCTTGAGCCAGACGTCAACCGGAATGTCAACGCGCTGCACCGCTCCGCCGGCCCGCGTTATCGCGAGCTTCACCGGCATTGGCGCGAGGCCCAAGTCTTCGATCGTGATTGCGACATCGCTTCCACGTTGCACAACACTCGCGATGGCCTGATCGAGCGGCCATGCATTGTAGAACCATGTATTCCAGAACCAGCTCAGGTCCTGCTTCGACGCATCGTCAATCGTGTTGAAGAAATCGTTTGGATAAGGATGCTTTCCTACCCAGCGCTGGCCGTATTCACGAAGCGCGCGATGAAACGTTTCTTCGCCGAGCATGCCGCGTAACGCGGCGAGTACCTGCGCGGTCTTGTCGTAGTAGATGATGTTGTAGAGGTCCGACCGAAATAGATCGCCACGTGTCATCAACGACTGATCCTGGCCTGAGGAGGCGACCTGGGTGTACAGCAGGCGTTGGCCCTGCTCCGAATCGGCAATCCGGCCGCCGTTGCGCGGCTCGCCATACAATGCGCGCATTCCCTGTGCTTCATTGAATTGAGTGAGTCCCTCGTCCATCCACGGGTAGCGACCCTCGTCGGAACCGACCATCATCGGGAACCACATGTGAGCGGTCTCGTGCATCAAATCGCCGGCGAGAGACAGCGTGTCAGCCCATGGCTGCATCACGGTCATGCGCGGCCATTCCATGCCGCCGTTGGTGAGAACCCCTTCCATAGACGTCATGCTCGGCCATGAGTACTTCCATAGATATGCCGATAACTGCTCGATAGCATCGCGAGTGTAGCGCGCGCCGCCAATCGCCCACGCCACGGCGGCCGGACTGATCCGGTAGAAGCTGTAGATGTCTACGGTGTCGGTCTTCTGCGAAGCGCCGGACACGAGTGCGCGAGTGGCATCCCATACATACCGATCGCTCGCTCCCCACGCGAAGTCGCGCAGCCCGGGCGCGATGAAGTGCCATGTGACGGATTGAGATTTTGTCGCGAATGCGGAGCTGTTGTCGTCGGGCTTGCTGACGGTTACTACCGACCCGCTGCGTCGAGCCTCGGCGAGTTTTGCGCGCGCGCTTGCGCTGAGGATTGAATTGGCGTTCTGGAGTGTACCGCTCGCGCCCACTACCCATCCACGAGGTACAGTGACGTGAACGTCATAATCGGCGGGATCCATGTAGAACTCGACAGATAGCACGAACGGATCCGCGACCCAGCCTTCGACGTCGTCGTACACTGCCACCTGCGGGTACCAGTATCCCATGAAGTACAGATGGTCCTCGCGTCCCTGTCTGCCATCGGACGGAGTGAGCGCTGGAATGTACGACCACGCAAATGCGAGAGACACACTGTCGTGTGGCAAGAGTGGCGCGGCTAGCGGCACGTGCATCACCGTTCCATTCACAACGTAGCCGGTCGTCGCACTGTCACGACCGAACGGACGGCGTCGAATGACCGGCGCACTGTCTGCGGCGAGCGCAATGCCGTTTACCACGACGCGTGTGAGGTTCATTCCATCGGTGACCGGAGTATTTGCATCGCGTCGCTCGCTTCCGGCGCGGAAGACATTCTGACGCAGGTGCACCATCACGTACGACAGTGTATCGGGGGAATTGTTGAGGTATGTGACGTGTTCAGATCCAGTGATCGTATTGGTCGCGGGATCGAGCGTTGCGTTTATTGTGTATCGAGCGTGCTGGACCCAGTTGCGTAGTCCTGGTGCACCGGTGCGTGTGCGTGTCCCCTTTTGAACGGCCCGGGTAAATGCTGACGACTCGTACACCGCACCGGGAATCGGCCGTTGGCTCGAGAGTATTCCCTCACTCGTGACCGTGGGATTGGGATGTGATTGCGCATCGAGCGCTGTCGTCAGGCCCAGCGATAGGAGTAGCGGAACTATAGAGCGAAAAGATGTTGACATCGGTTCTATTGCCCGCGAGGCGCGTACTCCTGCACCAGCTGGCGCGCCTCAGGGGTATCGATCTCCATTAGCGCGCTCAGCGCCAGCGTCCGAATGACGCTCCGCCAGACATCTTCCGCCATCAGCTGCCTGGCGAGGGGAAGCGCCGCATTCTTCTCCCGACGAATGTCGGACGCGAGTGCTGCGCCGCGCACATAAAGCGACGAATCGGAGCGAGCCAATTCGTGCAGGCGATTGATCACCTCAGCCGCCGCGTTTTCACTCAGTGCGAGTCGGCCAAGCAAGCCAGCTGCTTCCTGACGCACGCGCGAGTCGGGATCGTGAGTGGCGTAAAGGAGCGCCCCCCTCACACTCTGCATCGCTGGTATGCCCGCGCGGCTTGGCTCGCTCGCCCACGTTCCGATTGCATCCACAGCACGTGAGCGCACGCCCCAGAACCGGTCGTTGCGTGCTGCAGCTACGAGCGCGTTCAGTGCGAGCTGATCGCGGGGGCGCTGAGCAAGAATGTCCACGGCTTCGATTCTGCCGAGCACGTCGTCATCGTTGACCAGTTGATACTGCATCATCGCGGTCGGTCGGGGGAAATCCGTGATGTCGAGTATCCACTTTCCCTTGTCCCATCTGATGGAGCGCGGTGGAGCCTTGACGCTCGCTCCCGCCTCTCCCGTTCCGTTCCGCACCGGCACAGTGAAGCGCACGACGCCGCTGTCGGTTCTCACCTCGACGTCCGCGTCTACGTCGAAGAAGCCGGTGAGGCTATCGCGTGGCTGCACTTCTTTGGCGTTGACCACAATCCGTCCGGCGGTGCGATCATACGTTGATGAAACCTGGAACACGGGGAAGCCCGCGCCGTAGACCCATTGGTCGAAGAACGCCTTGTAATCCCTGCTGGTAGTTTCCTCGAACGCCTTTCGTAGATTGTCAGTGACGACGGTGCCGTAGGCGTTCGCCGTGGTGTAGTGATTCATCGCCTTCCAGAAGAGAGCGTCGCCAAGCTGGTGGCGGAGCATCTGAAGTACCGTCGCCCCCTTCGGATAGATGTGTCCGCTGAAGAAGATCTCGATCGGATCGTTCACCCACTTGTCCCACACGATTGGCCGCCGCGCACGCCGGTCGGCGTCGATTGTCTGCTCCTGTGCGCCGAGCCGGTCGAATGCGCCCTCGTCGATTCCCTTGATCTCTTCTTGAAATATCTGCTCCATGAACGTCGCGAAGCCTTCGTTGAGCCAGGCGTCCGCCCAGCGGCGCGTGGTAAGCAGATCTCCGTACCACTGGTGAGCGAGCTCGTGCGCCATCAATCCTTCGGAGTTGGCCTGGGGCTCCGACCAAGCGGGATGCAGTATCGCGACATCGTTCTGCGATGTCGCCGTGACGTTTTCCATCCCGCCGTACTGGAACTCCGGAATGACGATCTGGTCGTACTTCGCCCACGGATATGGCACGCCTGTCTTGCGCGAGAACACATCGACCGCTTTCGGCGTGTTGACAAAGCCACGCCATGCCGCCGCGATCGAGTCGGGATAGGTCCAGTATCCGATCGGCACGTTGCGCCAGGGCTTGTCCTCGAGCACGACGTAATTGCCGACGACAGCGGTCATGAGATAAGTCGATGCGGGTTTGTCGAGAACCCAGTGCCACTCGATGCTATCACCAACCGCACGTGATCCTGCCAGGCGACCGTTCGAGAGCGCGCGCTCGCCCTTCGCGGTCCAGATGTAGAACTCCCACGTCGTCTTGTCGTTCGGCGAATCGTAGGTTGGAACCCAGAAATGGTTGTCTTCGGTCTCGCCCTGGGTCCACACGATGTGTCGCGCTGGACGGAAGTACACGCCCTTCGATCGGTTGGTGCCATCGTAATCAACAGTGATTGACGTCTGAGCGCCGGCGCGCAATGGAGTCGCGAGATGCACTGCCAGCGCTCGGCCATCGTAATCGTACTTGAGCGGTGTCGTGCCACTGGCGACGCGTTTGAATGTCATGTCGCCGGCATTGATCAGGAGAGTGGAGAGCGGCGCTGTTCCGGGCAGACCAGCAATGCGCAAAGTCGTCGTTCCAACTACAGCGTTGCGAGTCCAGTCGAACCGCACGGTGGTTGCCTGATGCTGGAGGTCGTACGTTCGCGTTCTCTCCGGATGCGACACTCCGACCGGTGCCGGGCCCCACACGATCAGGGGTGCCTGCTGAAACGAAGGAACCCGGTCGGCGGTGAGGCCCGTGTCCATCTGGAATGGCGGCAAAACGAGCGGATTCTGTTGCGGAGTCGCCGGCACGGGAATTTGCGACGCAGGAGTCACCGTGGGGGGCGGCGCGCAGGCGAGACCGAAGGCGCAAGCGACAACGCCCGGAAAAAAGAGGCCTTTCATTTTGAGTGGCGACAGGATGAGTACATCCGGAGTTCGGGACTGCGGCGCAGTGTCGGTCAATCATATGCTATGCAACCAGCTAACTCGACGGAAGGACACGTGCAACACGTGCTCACCATTATCGAGCTCACCGTCACTGTCTGATGCCCTGTGGCTATCCCGCGAACTATCGCTGTGAATAGTACGCTTCGCGGGGCGCCACCCCGCTAAGCAGATACGTTTCTTGAAAGCACATGGGGCTCAGCCCCTGAGGAAGGCGAGCAGGTCGGCATTGAGCTCGTCTTTGTGCGTGTCGGCGAGACCGTGCGAGCCACCCGGGTAGATCTTCAGCATCGCGTTCTTGACGAGTCTGGACGCGGCCTGAGCCGAGGCGCCGATCGGCACGATCTGGTCGTCGTCGCCGTGGATGATGAGGGTTGGCACGTCGAACTTCCTGAGGTCCCCGGTGAAGTCCGTCTCGGAGAACGCCTTGATGCAGTCGAGCTCGTTCTTGAGACCGCCCTGCATGCCCCGAAACCAGAACGCGTCGCGGACGCCCTGGGTGACCTTCGCGCCCGGCCTGTTGACGCCGAAGAACGGCGTCGTGAGGTCCTTGAAGAACTGCGAACGGTCGGCGGCGACGCCGGCGCGGATGCCGTCGAACACCTTGATCGGCAGGCCGCCGGGATTGGCGTCCGTCTTGAGCATCAGCGGCGGCACCGCGGCCACCAGCACGGCCCTGGCGACGCGCTTGGTACCGTGGCGCCCGATGTAGCGGGCGACCTCTCCGCCGCCCATCGAGTGGCCGACCAGGGTGGTGCCC
>DATBZT010000110.1:0-4281 GCA_036513055.1 Gemmatimonadaceae bacterium
CCCACCAGTAATCGACAGCTCACCCGACCTGCCCCCTCCCCGAAGCGTCGCCCTCTAACGGCTTCCGCACCAGTGCCGGAGCCGGTCACCCAGCGTAGCCTCTTTTCGCCGGCTCGATAATCACTCGGGAGAGAAACACAACATGTTGCAGGCATTTCGGAAGAAAACCATTGCGTCGATCGCAAGCGTAAGCATCCTGGTCGGTGTCGTCGCCATAAGCGAACCCGCCTCGCCGCAGAGCAGCACCTTCGACGGCCGCACAGCGCGGGATACTTCGATCGGCGTGGCGACTGTGGTGCTCGGCGATCTCTACGCGCAAGTCCAGCAGCGGAACCAGCGCTCCGCCGCCGCGCGCTCTCTGGCCCAGGCAGCGCAGGCACGAGTTTCTCAGGCGACGCGGCCACCTGACCCGCAGCTACAGCTGGGTTTCATGAACTATTCCCTTCCGAGCCTCCGGCCAATGGACAAAATCGGAATGGTGCAGCTCCAACTCATGCAAATGCTTCCACTCGGTGGTAAGCTCGCACTGGCCGGGCGCGCAGCCGGTGCCGTCGCGTCCGCCACGGCTGAGCGTGCCAAAGACGTGGCGTTGGACGCTCGCAGTCAGGCGGCAATGTCGTTCTACGATTTGTACACGACAGATCAGAGCCTTGGAGTTGCGCGAGAGACAATCAGGCTGCTTCACGACATCGGCAGTATTGCCGAGGCGATGTATCGCGTTGGAGATGGGCGACAGACCGATGTGCTGCGGGCGAACGTCGAGATTGCGAAGATGGCCGAGGACACGCTCCGCATGCAGGCGATGCGACAGTCAATGACCGCCAGGCTCAATGCGCTTCTCGATCGCCAGTTGGAAGCGGTGTTCGGTACACCCTTGCTCCCGCGGTTTCCCGACTCCATCCCTCTTCGCTCGTGGCTCGACTCCGTGGCGTTCGGCGAGCGGCCGATTGTCCGCGCGGGGCTTGATGAAGTCCGAGCTGCCGAAGCTTCAGAGAAGCTTGCACGCAAGGAGATCATCCCGGATCTCACGCTCGGCGCCCAGTACGGGCAGCAAAGGGGCGACATGGGAGGAACCGACCGCATGGGGAGCCTGATGTTCGGTGTCTCGCTGCCGGTGTTCGCGCGGGAGCGGCAGTTCAAGATGCGCGAGGAAGCCGCTGCGATGAAGCAGATGACTCAGGCGGATCTCGCCGCCATGCGCGCAGAGACGCGCGGCAAGATTGGCGAAGCGTATGCCGCGCTCACCCGGGCACGCTCGCTCGCGAAACTCTATCGTACGACGGTCCTCCCGCAGGCCGAGGCGACGGTCGCATCGGCCTTCGCCTCCTATCGTGTGGGAAGCGTGGATTTCATGACGCTCCTCGATGACCGCATGATCGTGAACAAATACCAGCAGGAACTCTACGCTCTCGAAGCGGATCAGGGAAAGGCGTGGGCTGATCTCGAGATGCTCACCGGTCGTGCGCTTATCGACTCGAACTCAATCAGTAGCGAAGTCAGCGCATCGGCCGCGACAACGAGAGGTGCCAAATGAAGCAGGAACCGAATCAGCCGAATGATGGCGGGCCGGCCGAACGGCCGCCCACTACCTACTCAGCGCCCCATGCGCCCGCTACATCCGCTGCGTCCCTCCCCCGACAGGACACGCGTGCGCGCACTCTGAGACGCGCCGGCGTATACATCGCGGTGCTTGGAGTCACGATCGCCGCGGTTTACTACGCGACGCGAGGAACCACTGCGCCGAAGAGTATGGCCCCTTCAAAGAGCGATGGCGGAGCGGCGGCCGGCGCCATTGCGGGGCAACCGATCGCGCTCACACCAGGCGCGGCTCAGCGAATCGGCGTGACCTACGCCGTCGCGACCGTGGGTCCGCTCGGCAAAGAGGTGCGAACTGTTGGACAAGTGACATTCGATGAGACAAGGGTTCATACAATCAGCCTGAAATTCGATGGCTGGGTCGACCAGCTCATTGTGAATGCGACGGGGCAGCACGTGGTCCAGGGCCAACCTCTGCTCACCATCTATTCGCCAATGCTGGTGACGGCACAGGAGGAGCTCCTGCTCGCCAAGCGACTGGGGGTCGACGTCGCGGGGGCAACCGGCGATGCCCGCCGGAGCGCGAGCGATCTACTGATGTCTTCGCGGCGACGGCTCGCCTACTGGGACATTTCGCAGAACGAGATCGCCGAGATCGAGCGGACCGGAGCGGTGCGGAAGACGCTGACGATCCGTGCACCGGCTGGCGGGTATGTGCTCGAGAAGAATGTGCTCGCGGGCCAGAAGATCATGGGCGGCGAGGCACTGTACAAAGTGGCCGACCTGAGCACCGTCTGGGTCGAAGGCGAGGTGTTCGAACAGGACATTGCCTCGATGCGCGTGGGTCAATCGGTGCGCGCGGGTTTTGGGGCGTTCCCCGGCGAGTTTCGGACGGGGCGCATCTCATACATCTATCCAACGCTCAACCCGGACACGAGAACCGTTCGGGTCCGTGTGGTGCTGTCGAACGGCGATCTCCGACTCAAGCCGGGGATGTACGCGACGATCATAATTGCCGGCACGCAGCGGCCGAGCGTCTTGACGGTGCCCCGGTCGGCGGTGCTTTCCACAGGTGAGCGGAGTATCGTGTTCGTTCGCGAGGCCAGTGGCATGCTCGCGCCGCGTGAGGTGGCGCTCGGCGTTTCAACCGACGAGCGGATCGAGATTCTGCGCGGGCTGTCAGCGGGCGAGACAGTCGTCGCGTCGGGCACCTTCCTCGTCGACGCGGAATCCAATCTCGCAACAGCACTCGGCGGCATGGGCAACATGCCGGGGATGGAGTTGACCACGCCGGCCAAACCCCTGCCGAAGGCGAAGGAGTAGCCCGCCATGCTGAAACGAATCATCGAATCGGCGGTCGCGAACAAGCTCCTCGTTGTGCTCTTTACGCTCGCTGCCGCGATCGGCGGCATCTATGCCATTCGCCGCACGCCGCTCGAAGCGCTGCCAGACCTGTCCGATGTGCAGGTAATCGTGCAGGCCAACTACAATGAACAGGCGCCACGCATCGTCGAGGACCAGGTCACATACCCGATTGCCGCCGAGATGCTCAAGGTGCCCGGCGCGCACACGGTGCGCGGCTACTCGTTCTTCGGCGTGTCATTCGTGTACATAATCTTCGACGACGGCACTGATCTATACTGGGCGCGCTCCCGCGTTCTCGAATATCTCAATGGTATTCGCGGGAAGCTGCCCACAACTGTCACGCCGACCCTTGGCCCCGACGCGACAGGGCTCGGCTGGGTCTACCAGTATTCACTCGAAGACACCACGGGCAAGCTCAACCTGGCGCAGCTTCGGAGTATTCAGGACTGGTATCTCCGATATGCGCTCACCGCGGTGCCGGGAGTATCGGAAGTCGCGAGCGTCGGGGGGTTCGAGAAGCAGTACCAGGTGGATATCGATCCGGCGAAGCTGCTCGCCTACGGAATTCCCGTCACGCGCGTGATGTCCGCCATCCAGTCGGCAAACAATGACGTCGGCGCGATGACAATGGAACTTTCCGAGCGCGAGTATATGGTGCGCGGCCTGGGGTACCTCAAGTCAATCGGCGACATCGAAAACGTCGTCGTAGGTGCCACCAAGCAAGGGACACCGATTCGCGTCACTGAACTGGGGCGCGTTTCCGTCGGCCCGGCAAACCGGCGCGGTGTCGCGGATCTGGACGGTCGGGGCGACGCGGTGGGCGGCATCGTCGTCATGCGCTTCGGCCAGAACGCGCTCACCACGATCAGTAACGTGAAAGAAAAGATGGTGACGGTGGCGAAGGGGCTCCCGGCCGGAGTGGTCGTGCGGCCGGTGTACGACCGCAGCGATCTGATCGAGCGCGCGATTGGGACGCTGAAGGGGAAGCTCATCGAGGAGTCGATCATTGTCGCCCTCGTCTGTATCGTCTTCCTGTTACATGCAAGCTCGGCGCTGGTCGCGATCCTCACGCTGCCGGTGGGGATTCTCATGGCGTTCATCGCAATGCGGGCACTGGGTGTCGGCGCGGACATCATGTCGCTCGGCGGTATCGCCATCGCGATCGGTGCGATGATCGACGCGGCGATCGTCATGATCGAGAATATGCACAAGCACCTGGAGAGGGCAGTAGAGGGGACGAAGGGTGAGGACCGACACTTCAGCACGTCGTCACTGAGCGCGTCGGAGCGCTGGCGTATCGTCGTGGAAAGCTCTAAGGAAGTTGGACCGGCGCTCTTTTTGTCGCTGCTCATCATTACCGTGTCATTCCTTCCGGTCTTC
>DATBZT010000111.1:0-4103 GCA_036513055.1 Gemmatimonadaceae bacterium
GACACTGCTGCTCATCGAGGCCGCCGCACTCTGGTGGTTCACCTGGACGGGCCGGATCAACGTCGGGTGGCTCCTGGTGCTGACGACCCTCGGAGGCGTGATCTCGGCGTTCGAGATTCCGGCGCGGCAGGCGATGATCATCGAGCTCGTGTCCAAAGAGGACCTGGTCGACGCGATCGCGCTCAACTCGGGTGGCTTCAACCTGGCGCGCATTGTCGGCCCGTCGATCGCCGCGATCATTCTGGGCAAGTTCGGCGTCGCGTGGTGCTTCGGCGTCAACGCGCTCAGTTATTTCGCGGTGCTCGCCAGTCTCGCGCGGATCAAGCTGCCGCGGTGGACACCGGTTCAGCACCTCGTCTCTCCCGCCGAGCAGTTGAAGCAGGGACTGAATTATATCCGCAGCTCGCGCTCCGTATCGGGACTGATGGGAGTGATCGCGGTGTATTCGATATTTGGATTTCAATACCTGACGATGATGCCGGTCGTCGCGCGGGACGTGCTGCACACTGGAGCGGGCGGCTACGGA
Organism: Gemmatimonadaceae bacterium; assembly: GCA_036513055.1. Lineage (GTDB taxonomy): Bacteria > Gemmatimonadota > Gemmatimonadetes > Gemmatimonadales > Gemmatimonadaceae > UBA4720. The sequence continues at coordinate 527 of DATBZT010000111.1, forward strand.
CTGCTACTGACCTTCGTCGGCATCGGCGCGCTGACCGGAGCGCTCTCGCTCGCTGGCCTCGGCGCGCGAATTCGCCGCGGCCGGCTGTTCAATGCCACGGCTTACGCGTTCGCCGGGCTGACGATTCTCTTTTCGCTGATGCGCACAGTTCATCTTGCCGCTTTCGTGCTGCTCTTCCTCGGTTTGACGATGCTGATCAACGGCGCGCTCGCGAACGGCATCCTTCAGTCGGTGGTTCCCGACGAGCTGCGAGGTCGCGTGATGGCGACCTATGTCTTCGTTTACGTCGGATTCACGCCGATCGGCTCATTCATCGCGGGGGCGATGGCGCGCGTCGTCGGCGTCCAATGGGCGATCTTCACCGGCGGCGTGGTCATGCTCGCGTACTCGCTGTGGGCGTTCTGGAAGTACCCGGAGATTCGCGCGGTATAGGCCGAGCCTCTGGACATTGGGCTTCCGGTCCGATCGGCCGGAAGTGGCATGGATGCCAAGGCTCCCTTCCTGCGTGAGTTACGCGACCAGGTGACCCCGGAACATGAAAAACACGGCGCCAATGATGCAAAGGCCTGCCCACAGGAAGTCCAGCCTCGGTGGCTGCCGCATGTAGAGCACCGCGAACGGCACAAATACTACGAGCGTTATCGCTTCCTGAAGAATCTTCAATTGGGGAAGGGTCAGCTCTGTCGCGCCGATCCGATTCGCCGGAATCATGAACATGTACTCGAACAGTGCAATGCCCCAGCTCAGGAGGGCCGCGATATACCATTTTCTGTCGCTGAGATTTCGCAGGTGTCCGTACCATGCGAACGTCATGAAGATGTTGGAGATGATGAGCAACGACGCGGTTCGCAGAAGGACCATGTTGGAATCGAGAAAGAGTCGTGCGGAAGTCCGTCGTGAACGCCGCGTAAAGGAAGACCAGGGTGAACCACGAGGCTGAGGTGAGCTCTACGCCCGTCCCCAGATGAGCCCGTACAGCAGCAGTGATAGCACAATACTGGTCGTGAGTATGTACAACCGGTCGCGTTGAATGACGAACGCACCGAGCGTGAGCGCCACGCGGGCTGCCGGAGTAGCGATAAGAAGCACCAATCCGAGCTGTACGATTGCGCGGCTGTCGCCGCTCAGAGCAGCGCGAAATATTCCGCCCACGCTCCGGAGCGCCGGATCCTCGCCTTTGAACTGCCGGAAATTTGCTGGCAAGTGTCCGTACTGCGCGAGCAGGAGTAGTCCGCCGGTCACGACTACGATCGCTGCAGCCAGCACACCCCATTGGAGCAGGCGGCCGATCACCAGCTCGACCTGCTCGTCGCGGCTGTCTCTCAGCGCCGCTCCCGGTGGTTGCTTCTCAGGCGTCGTCAAAGGCCGCCTCTCAAACCCTTGTAGAGCATTTCGAGCGCGAGTACTACGACAACGGTGGTGAATATCCTGCGCAGCCAGAGTGTTTTCGCACCGGCCAGAATGCGGGCGCCGAGCAGAGCACCGGCCAACACTCCGAGCATGACGGGAAAGGCCAGCGCGGGCTCTATGTAGCCTCGGTGGAGGTATACTCCGGCGCTCGCCGCCGCGGTGACGCCGATCATGAAATTACTGGTCGTGGTGGAGACCTTGAACGGAAGCTTCATCGTGTGGTCCATGGCCAATACCTTCACGATCCCCGACCCAATCCCGAGCAGGGCCGACAGAACACCTGCCACGAACATCAGAGCGAATCCTTTCTTCACTCCCTGCACCGAGTACGCGCGGATTCCGGCGGCGGTCGGATAGGTGGAATTGAGTCTGAGGCGCAATGCCAACGGGTCTGACGGCAGATCGGTTGGGTGTTCTTCCGGCGCTCGGAGAGAGCGGTAGGCGGTATAGAGAAGGACGAGACCGAAGAGCACCGCCAGCGCGCTCGTGGGAATGAATCCGGCAAGCGCGGCCCCCGATAGCGCGCCAACAGTTGTCGCCACTTCGAGAAATATTCCCACACGCACGTTCGTGAATCCCTCACGGACGTATGCCGCGGCGGCACCGGAGGAAGTCGCGATGACGGAGACCAGCGAAGCACCGATCGCATATCTGAGATCGATGTGAAAGAGAAGCGTCATCATCGGAACGACGACGAGCCCGCCCCCCAAACCAGTGAGCGCACCCAACAGCCCGGCTCCAAAGGAGCCGAGTGCCAAAAACAGCGCCAACAACGAAATGCTCAACGTCTCGCCGCTACCCGCTGGATTGTCACCTCTACGCTGGAATTCCCTTCTTCACCGCGTCCAAAACCTTGTCGGCAAAGATGTCTATCTCGTCGAGCGTCGTGTAAACGTTGGGGGTGATTCGAATTCCCTTGAACTCCGGATGCACGATCGGCGTGTTCACGATCCGGTGTTGATTGAGGAGCCAGGCGCCGAGCTTGACGTTGTCGATCCCTTCGACCTGGAAGAGCGCGATCGCCCCCGATTGCCGATTGTCCAGCGGCGTGAGCACCGAGACGCGCGAGCTCTCCGCCACCACCCGCTTCGCCCACCGGTCACGCAGCAGGCGGAGCCGCGCGATCTTTCTGTCCTCGCCGATTCCGCGATGGAACGCCATGGCGGCGGAAATCGCGTTGTGGTTGGCAGCCGGATGAGTGCCGATCTCCTCGTACTTCCGAATGTCGTTGTCCTGGGTCGCGGCCGCGGCCATGAGCGGCCAGAGATTCTTCTGCTTGTCCTTCCGCACGTACAGAAATCCGGTTCCCACCGGCGCCAGCAACCACTTGTGAAGGCTCGTTCCGTAGTAGTCGCACTTGAGATCGTCGCGCTTGAACGGAAAGTGCGCGAACGCGTGCGCGCCGTCCACGAACACTTCGATCCCAAGCGGTCGCGCGATCTCCACGATCTGGCGCACCGGCATGATCTGCCCGGTGAGATTGGTGATGTGCGTGACCTCGATCACCTTCGTCCGCGGCGTGATCGCAGCTCTGAACTGCTCGACGAGATAACTGTCCGACGGCGGCGGAACCTTGAATGAAACCTGCTTCAGGACAATACCATCGCGCCGTTCGCGCTGCTGCCACGACGTAATCATGCGTCCATAGTTCTGATTGCTGACCACCACTTCGTCGCCACGCTTGAGATCGAGCCCGAAAATCATGATCTCATTCGCTTCCGAAGCGTTGCGCGTGATCGCCATCTCCTCCAGGTCGCATCCGAACTCGCTGGCGAGATCACGCCGCACGCTCTCCACTCTCGGCTCGAGCACCCGCCACATGTGCTCTACCGGCAGCTCATTGGAAAATCTCAGGTCCCTGATCATCGCCTCGAGCACATGACTAGGCGTCGGACTACAACCCCCGTTGTTGAGATTGATCATCGTGCGGTCGGAGTCGAAGGCGCGCTGAATCTCTGCCCAGTACGTCTCGTCGTCAGCGACGGCTTGAGGGGAGCGGTTGCCGGCGATCGCGTTTGCGCGGAACAGCGATTTGATTGCGCGCTCGCGAAACACCGGCTGCGCCGCCAGTCCCGCCACGGCCATGCTCGACAGAAATTCCCGTCTCGTCGTCATCAAGCCTCCAGTGCCGCAAAGGAAAGAGCGGCCGTCACAATGAATGACGGCC
>DATBZT010000112.1:0-2434 GCA_036513055.1 Gemmatimonadaceae bacterium
TCCGTTGCGCGCGCGATAGAAAGTGACGCCGTTCGCGTACGCGTCCGGGGTGAGACCGCCCGCTCGCTGAATGAGATCGGTGATCTTGTCGGACTTGGTTTTCAGCGTGTATCGCCCCGGGTACCGCACCTCGCCGGCTACCACCGCTGTGCGTTGAAGTTCCCAGTTCGGCTGGCGCAGTATGAGGACGTTGTCGTAAGGCTGAACGACTACCTCTGGATTCGGGCCTGTGGGAGCAGGGAGCCCCGGTGGACCAAGGTACTTGCCGTCCGGCCCGCGCTCAAAGAGGTAGCTCGAATCGAGCGGAACCCGGAAGGTGGTGGCGGTAACTCCACCGGCGCGATTTTCGGGCAGACGTGCGACCTCCGCTTCATTGAGATACGCGCTCTGGTCCATTCCCCCTGCCAGCAGGACGAGGTCGCGGATCGTCATGCCTTCCCGGTAAGGGAACTGCCCGCTCTTACGAACCGCTCCGTTGATGGCGACATACCGCGTCGGACGAAATTCCGAGGTCGAGAAAACGCGAATCTCGTCGTCTTCCTGGAGCGAAATGTCGTTGATCACCGCACCGGTGGTATCGCGGAGCGCCGCCCGCAGCTGGATCTTTGACGAGTCCGGCTGCGTCCGGGTGATGAGAACCTGGCCGAGATACACATCGGGTCTCACTCCACCGGCGAGACGGAGCGCGTCGGAGACTTTCATTCCGGGCGCGATACCCTGGCTGCCCGGCGACCAAACATTTCCTCGCACGTAGATCCGATTGCGAACTCTCGATGCAACCGAGAAAACGCGGATGACATCGCCATCGAGCACGGCAATCGAAGGGCCCGTGCCGTTCGTGAACTGATCGGAAACAATCTCGGTCACGACCCGGTCGCGGCCGCCGAGGGCTCGCTGCGCCGGAGGTACGATCCGCTCGATCTGCACTCTGCGGCGTGCAGCAGTGGCTGTGAAGCCGCCCGCAAACCGAAGGGCATCGGCCAGCGTTTCATTCGGCTTGATCTCGTACGTAGCCGGACGCGCGATCTCTCCGACGATGCGGGCTCTGGGCCCGTGTATCGGCACGAACACGAGGTCGCTGTTGGTCAACCTCACGTCGTGCGCCGTATTGCCGTTCAGGAGATAGTCATAGACGTCGAGCGTATCGACGACCGCGCCGCCTCGCCGAATCAAGACGTTTCTGAGACTGCCATTATCGGAGGGGCCGCGCGCAGCGTATAGAGCGCTGAGAGCCGTACCGGCGCTGGAGACTCTGTAGCTGCCTGGGCGAAGCACGTCACCGGTGACGAAGATCTGGTTGCTCGCCAATCGCGCCGGGGTGACGTAAAAATGCGTCGTGGCACCCGCTCCACGTCGCACACCTGAATACACTCTTCCCAGTCGCGAATAGAGAACGTTCTCCAGCTCTCCCATCGTGACGTTGTTCACCCAGATCTGCCCGACCTGCGGGATGATGATGAATCCCTCGCGGGTGACGTCGAGCGTGTACGACTGCTCCACATCACCTGTCAATACGAGAACGAGCCGGTCGCCCGGATGGATCCTGTAACTCGCGTCCACCGGTCCGGACAGATTTGGATCGAACTGAGTCGTGGCGTTTCGGAAGAAGTCCAAGCCGAAAATCACGAAGCCGCTGTCTGCATCCGCCTTTCTTCGACCCGCGCCGCGGCCAAGTGAATCCTGCTGGGCCAGACACTGCGCCCGAACTGCCCTCCGTCGCTCGTCGAGGCGTCGGCGGCTCGGTGTGGTATCCACGAGACCGGAGGGAAGGGTGTCAGGGACGGTCAGGGTGTCGGTATTGATGCCGCAACGGAGCAGATCGACTTCAGTAGTGTCGGCGAGGCCGAGCTGGCCTATCGCGTTGAAGACGTCTTCGGTCGTGGCGGTGCTGTCAGCCACTCCAGTGCTCCCGGACAGATAGGCGTCGAGCAGGTTCTCCGGATAGCCTTCGGCACGGAGGCGCGCTCTCACCTGGTCAGGGGTCAACCCGCTCGTCATGATTTTCTGACGGAGCTGCTGGACCAGTGCCGGATTCGTTTGCAGCATCTGCTGCGCCTGTGCGGGCGATGGGTTTTGCGCGGAGGCTGGATCGGCGAGAAACACGAGGCCCGCGACGGTGAGAAGCGAGCCGAGCTTCGAGACAGTCATGCGATTTGTTGAGGTGAAGGAAACTGGTTGGAATGGGCGCGCAGGGACTCGAACCCCGGACCTCTGCTGTGTGAAAGCAGCGCTCTAACCAGCTGAGCTACGCGCCCCCGACTAAAAAGCTGCCGCGCCCGCTGCGAGAGCCTACGACAAGAAGCTATAACTTTATACCACAAAGCGCATTAGCGGTAGGGAAGTGGGCCCTGCAGGGCTCGAACCTGCGACCGTCGGATTATGAGTCCGCTGCTCTAACCAACTGAGCTAAGGGCCCCGCGTACGAAACTATCCG
>DATBZT010000113.1:0-4305 GCA_036513055.1 Gemmatimonadaceae bacterium
CGCGAACGACGCTCCGGGCGGCCCTGGTGACCGAGGCCGACCTCGCTCCACTACCGTCCCTGATGCAGGCGTATCTTCGCGAGGTGGGCGCCGTCGGACGCCCTCGCGTGCGCAACCTGCGCGTTACTTTCAACGCGCAGATGCGCAGCAGCGCGACCTCGCCGTGGATGCAGTCCACGGCGACGCAGTACGAGTTCTTCGATCCGCCGGCACGGTTGTTCCACATGAATGCGAGCCGCGCCGGCTTACCACTGGACGTGTTCCACCGATACATGGACGGCGCTGCCACGTTCCAAGTGCGTATTGCTGGCCTGATACCGATGGTCGACAAACACGGTGCGGGGCTCACGAACGACGAAACGGTCACGCTGATGAATGACGTGCTGGTCATGGCCCCGGCGGCCGTCCTGGACTTGCCATTCACGTTCGAGACCACCGGTGAACGGACCCTGCGGGCCACCTTCCACAACGCGGGGTACACCGTGTCAGCCGTACTGACGTTCGATGGAGCAGGCGATCTCGTCGGGTTCGAATCCGCAGACCGGGCGCACGACCGAGAGGGCGGCGCCGCGACGTGGTCCACGCCGATTTCCGGATATCGACAAGTTGATGGAATCCGGATCGGCGCTCTCGGCGATGCGAATTGGATCGAACCGTCGGGCGAGTGGACATACGGTCGTTTCCAGATTATGTCAGTTGCGTACAACGTGACGCAGTGAGTGGCGGGCCCGCCAATCCGTCGGGCCGGTTTGCGTCCGGCAAGTTGTCGGCGAGACGTTTGACGGCTGAGTGGGGAGTTCTGAGCAAATCCATGAATCGACTTGGTGTGTGGTCTGCTTCGGCACTCTTCATAGTGGGTGTCGTCTACGCGGGGGTCGTGGCGCTTGGGATCCACGCCAGCGGCTTCTCCGCGCCAATTGTTGATCCAGTACTTGCCGTCATGGAGGCCCTGACTCTACTGTCGGCACCCCTCCTCGTCCTCGTGATGATTGCAGTTCATCGATCTGCTTCATCCGCTGACAAGCCATATGCCTTGGCCGCACTTGCGTTTGTTGTCATCGCCTCCGGATTGACGAGCGCGGTCCACTTTGTTGGCTTGACCGCCCTCCGCCAGAGTGGGTCAGGTGAGATCGTGTGGCCTTCGCCGCAATACGCCATCGAGCTGCTCGCATGGGACGTGTTCCTGGGTCTCTCGTTGCTGTTTGGCGCACTCACATTCCGGGGTGGCGGGCTCAGGCGGGCCATCCGGATCAGCAGCATTGCCACCGGAACCCTTTGCCTCCTTGGTACCCTGGGCCCGGCAACGGGTGAGATGCGGCTCCAGTTCATCGCGGTGGTTGGTTACGGGATCGGCCTGCCGGTGACATGCCTCCTGCTTGCGCGGATCTTCAGACGGGCTCCTGTCGGGTCCGATGGGGAAGTCGTGATCTCACATTGAAATCACTCGGTCTTTCACAGATGGCGCCGAGGTCGCGCTTCTCGGTTCTGCCGGGGGAACCTACAGTCGCGATAAGCAAATGAAGTCGGCGGATGCTTGGCAGACGCCAGCTGCATGGCACGCAGTCGTACGGGACGGTCTCATCGCGGAATGGCAGGTCTACGCCGACAATGAGCCGATTCGACAGCGTATGCGCAAGCCTGCCTGACAAACGTTGCAGTTGCCAAGCATTTCTTTTGGATGCGGCGTCGCCGCAATAACGGGTATGCAGCGGACGGCGCTGCATTCCGCCGCGTACTCGGGCGGCCGTGCTCGCCCAGAAATGAGGGAATGATTTCCTTGATTGCTCTTTATCACAAAGTACTTTATGATTGTATCGAATAGCGTCCTCCGGCAGCGAAACCATAAGGGTGGTGAAAATGAATCCATTGACGATACTGAAGCACCCGAGCGCCTTCCTTCCCGTTGCAATGTCCCTCGGTGCCCTCGCCACCGTGTTGCTTTTCATTGCCTTGCACGGCACGGCGCCCCAGGCAGACGAGGGTGCAGCTGCCCACATCTGGCAGCTCCTCATGGCTGCCCAGGCACCCATCGTATTGTTCTTCGCGATCAAATGGGTGCCGCAGTCACCCAGACAGGCAGCGCCCATCCTGGCACTGCAAGTCGGCGCCGCACTGGCAGCGATGGCGCCTGTCTTCCTGCTCCACTGGTAGGGTACTGCATCGCTCTTGTGTGAACAATCTGAAGTCCGCAATCAGACCAAACCAAAACACGAGGAGAGACAGCGTTGAAGCTCTATACGCAACTGAACTTCGGCGGGAATTGCGAAGAGGCATTCCGCTTCTATGAAAAACATCTTGGCGGCAAGATTACGATGATGATGAATCAGAGCCAGGCACCAGGCGCGCCTGGTGGAGCGGGGAAAGCGATCATTCATGCACGGATGAACATTGGAGATACGGTGTTGATCGCGAATGATGTTCCTCCCTCCGTTTTCCAGAAAATGCGCAGCGTCTACATGTATCTTTCCCTGGATTCGGTGGAAGAGGCAGAGAGGGTCCACGAGCTGCTTGCCGAGGGCGGTGAGATTTTCATGCCCATGGAGGAGACGTTTTTTGCGACTCGCTTCAGCATGCTGCGTGACCGGTTCGGCGTGTCATGGTCGATCATTCACGAACGTCCCAGACCGTGAGTGGAGGCCCGCGCAGGTCTTGTGGACTATGCTGACCGTGCTACATAATCGCCGTTCAACAATCAGGAGGGCTCCATGAGTCGTCGCGCTGAAGCACTGGCTGCCCGCATCGAGGAAGGCGCTGCCGGATTGGCTGCCTTTGCGGAAGGGCTCTCAGAAGCGGAGTGGCATACTCCCGTTGTGGGTAGTGGGCGGGACAGCCGGTCGGTCGGTGTCGCCGTGCACCATGTTGCCAGCGTTTACCCTATCGAGATCGATCTCGCGAGAGCGATCGCCAGCGGCAAGGCCGTCACTGACGTCACGTGGGAGGCTGTCGCCGAGATGAACGCCAAGCATGCCCGGGACAACGCGGGGGTAACGAAGGCTGCCGCGCTCGAACTCCTGCGCCAGAACAGTCGGCAGGCGGCCGCGGCGGCTCGCGCGTTTACGGATGACGAGCTGGATCGCGCGGCGCCCTTCTCACTGAGCTTCGCCGCGCCCGTCACCGCGCAGTTTGTCCTGGAGGACCACGCGGTTCGGCACAGCTGGCACCACCTGGCGCGCATCCGCACGGCCTTGGGCCGGTGACGTCCGGCGTCTGGGCGTTCCGCTTGCTGCTGCGCCGTCGGGGGTAGTCGCGTGACAAACCTTACGAGAAAAGACTCCGAGTGACGAGCATCAAATTCGACGGCTTTTCTGCGAGCCGTCGCATGAACCAGGGATACCACGCTTTTCCATAGCTGATCAGTACACGCGTGCGGAGGCCCTCGGCCGCCAGCCGGCGGCGGCCCTCATCCTGAATGCCATAGAGCATCTGCACCTCAAACGCGGACTCAGCGATCCCCATCTCGTGCGCGTCACGCCGAACGGCGTCGACCAGCGCCAGATCGTGAGTGCCGAAGACGACGCCCGCACCCTGGTGGACCGCGCCCAGCAGGGTAGTAGCGATCGCGCGATACCGCGCGTCAACCTCGGGACGCTGCTGCAGCGCAACGGTGGCCGGCTCGCGATACGCCCCTTTCACGAGGCGAATGTACGGGCGTACCGCCAACAGACGCTGCACGTCCGACGGAGTGCGGTGGAGATACGCCTGCACGCAGAGCGCGATGTTGCTGGCCTCGCCCGCGAGCTCCTCGTAGGCACTGACCGTGGAGTCCGCGTACTCGGACGATTCCATGTCAACAGCGAGGATCGTTTCGTTCGCGGCGGCGATGCGAGCGAGTCGACGCACGCGATCCAATGCGCGTTTCCGATCGAGGTCCCAACCGAATTGCGTCAGCTTGATCGAGACATGCGCATCGACGCCCTCATGTCGGAGCGCCGCGAACAGCCGCTCGTACTCGGCGACGGTTTCGTCCGCCGCGGCATCCGTCGCGACGTTCTCGCCCAGGTACGTCATGATCACGGGAGTCGCTTCGGCGTGCAGGCGCCGCACTGCTCCCATCGCCGCGTCGATGGTTTCGCCCGGCATGAAGCGCGTGACGAGCGGGTGCATCGCACGGCTCGATCGTACGATGGTTTCGACGCGCTGGTTGCGCGATGCCCACAACAGTGCAGATCGCAGCAGCTGCACTACGGCTGATCCGCTCGCAGCTTGGCTTTGGCGTCAGACATCCAGGGCCTCCTGCATTGCAGTGAGTTCGCCGCTCAAGCGTCTATCAGTTGCTGAGTGAGAGCAACGATAACTCAATCTACA
>DATBZT010000114.1:0-7283 GCA_036513055.1 Gemmatimonadaceae bacterium
ACGCGATAGCGGAGCAAGCTCCTTTTCCAGAAATGCAACGCAACGCTCGAACAGCTCACGCTCGGCGTGCGATGAATCCGCAAGCCAGGTGCGCAAGTCCTTGAGCGAGTGCTCGAGCATGGTACGCCATGCCCGCTGCTCCGCGAAATCGTCCGCCGTTCCATCCAGGTAGACGCTCAGCACCAATGTTTCGCGCAGCGAACGTTCGAGAGTCACAAGTTCCGTGTAAGTCAGCATTCGCTCTCCTGGCGCGGTGGGCGGGCAGTGCCCGAATCACCTGGCACCGCCCTAGCCCAAGTGCGCCGGTTACTTCGCGTTGATGGGAATTGTTTTGCGGTTCGTCGTCGCCTCTGCGGCCTTCGGAAGGTGCACTGTCAGCACACCGTCCTAAGATGTGTGGCGTGATGTCCTGGCGACTTGAAAGATGCCTCGCGTGAAGCGGGAAATCTGTCGGGAGCAGGTGGGTTCACTGTCAGGCGACGACTTACGAAGCAGTGAGATTCACCTGACAGACATTGGCACGCCGGGCACAGAGATTGTTACAGTCTGCCGGCTGTTGTCCGTACAACCCGGATGACGACCGCGCTTCCGGAGGCCACGACCATGACAGTCGCTCTCACACGCTCGGTCGCCCACGCCGTCAACGATGCGGCACACCCGCTGGTTGGGGCACCAGAGGATTTCGATCCGCTCATTGATCGCGTCGGCGAAGCCCACTTTGTTCTCATCGGCGAAGCGAGCCACGGCACCCACGAGTTCTACCGCATTCGCGCCGAAATCACCAAACGCCTGATCCTCACCAAGGGGTTCACCGCCGTGGCAGTCGAGGGAGACTGGCCGGATGCCTATCGCGTGAATCGCTACGTGCGCGGATTCGGGGCCGATGCCGACGCTTCTGTGGCGCTGGAAGGCTTCAAGCGGTTTCCGCAATGGATGTGGCGCAACGCCGATGTTCTTGATTTTGTCGGCTGGCTGCGTGAGCACAACGACGGACTTGCAGCGAAAAAGCGAGCAGGATTCTATGGACTCGACCTTTACAGTCTCCACGCTTCGCTGGAGTCCGTCGTGCGGTACCTGAGGGTCGTCGATCCCGCGGCGGCGCAGCGAGCCGTAACGCGATATGGCTGTTTCGATCGCTTCGGCGACGATCCACAAGCGTACGGCTACGCGACGACGCTCGGCCTCTCGCAATCGTGCGAGACCGAGGTGGTGGCCCAGCTCGTCGAGCTGCGGCGAGCCGCTGCCGAGTACGCGCGACGCGACGGGCGCGTCGCCGAAGATGATCTGTTTTCCGCCGAGCAGAACGCCCGCGTGGTGGCAAACGCCGAGCGATACTACCGGGCCATGTTCGGAAGTCGCGTCAGCTCGTGGAACGTGCGCGACCAGCACATGGCGGAAACGCTCGGGACACTGGAGCAATTCCTGGGACGAAGCGGGCAGCCGGCGAAGATCGTCGTCTGGGCGCACAACTCGCACATCGGCGACGCGCGGGCGACTGAAATGGGCGCGGGCGGCGAGCTCAACGTCGGTCAGCTCGCGAGGCAGCGACACGGTAACGACGCCGTTCTGGTGGGGTTCAGCACTTATTCGGGGACTGTGACAGCCGCTTCGGACTGGGATGAGCCGGCGCAGCGAAAGATTGTCCGGCCGGCTCTCCCACAAAGCTATGAGTCACTTTTTCACGAGGCGGGCCCGAAAAATTTCCTGCTCGACGTCGGCGCACAGAACGAGGCCACCACCGAGCTTGCTCACGCTCGTCTCCAGCGCGCGATCGGGGTGATTTATCGCCCGGAGACAGAGCGACAGAGCCACTACTACCACGCGACGCTGCCGCGGCAGTTCGACATGGTGCTGCACTACGATACTACCCGGGCAGTCGAGCCACTCGAGCGAACCGGAGAGTGGGAACGGGGCGAGCTGCCGGAGACGTATCCAACCGCGCTTTGATGCGCGCTGGGAGGAGAATCAAATGACGTATTTCCCGAGCGGAACGGCGAACGAGCAGGAAGTGCACCTGCGCCTGCCGGATGCCAGAATGCTGGTCGGCGATCTTGGTGTGCCGGATAGCGCGCATGGCCTGGTGGTGTTCGCGCACGGAAGCGGAAGCAGCCGGCACAGTCCACGAAATCGCGCGGTTGCAGCGACGCTGTGGGCCGGCGGTTTTGCAACCTTGCTGCTCGACCTGCTCACAGGTGACGAAGAGCGGATTGACGAAATCACGCGGCAGCACCGGTTCGACATTGCCATGCTCGCCAGGCGACTGGTTGCTACCGTGGACTGGGCATCCCGGGAGGACGAGCTGAGCGGCCTTCCTATCGGTCTGTTCGGCGCAAGTACTGGTGCCGCCGCCGCATTGATCGCGGCTGCGCAGCGCCCGGCGGTCATCAAGGCTGTCGTCTCGCGGGGCGGCCGGCCGGATCTTGCCGGCTCTGCGCTCGAGCAAGTGCGCGCGCCAACCCTGTTGATCGTTGGCGGCAATGATTCTGAAGTCATCGAGCTGAACCGCGAGGCGCTGGATCGCATTCCCTGCACGAAGCAGCTCGAGATCGTTCCGGGCGCGACCCATCTCTTCGAGGAGCCGGGCGCGCTCGTCCAGGTGGCGGCATTCGCCCGACAGTGGTTCCAGAACCACCTGGTAGGCGCAGAAATGCACGCCCGCTCCGTTTAGTCCTCCGTCCTGGGGACAATCAGAAGCGAGCGCGTGGAGTGGTGCATCAGCCGCGTCGCCACGCTGCCGACGAGAAGCCGCTGCATCACGCCTGCACCGTGGGTGCCGGCGACGATGAGATCAGCGTCTGTCTTGTCCGCATGTCTGAGGACAGCCTCCGGCGGACTGCCTGACAACAGCACTTGCTCGATGCGCATTCCGGCGGGCGCGCCCAGCGCGGCGGCAAATTTCCCGAGCTCTTTCGTCGCGGCGGCTTCGTACTCTTCCTCCCACATCCCCGTTTCATCGAAAATCGTCACCTTCGGCCGGACGTGGACGAGGATGACTGTCGCCCCGTCGCCAAGAATGCGGAGTCCCGTGCGCGCTGCATGCATACTTTCAGGGCTGAAATCGACTGCGAACACGCCGCGCATGGGCAGCGTTTTCCAGTCTGGAGCGGCGAGCAGCACCGGGGCGTGGCACTGCCGCAGGACTTCGAGAGCGGTGTCACCGTCGAGAATCCGGTCCACCACGCCGTGGTGCACGAGCCCGATCACGATCAGCTGCGCCTTTTGATCACCGGCCTTGTGCGCTATCTCGGCGCTCGGCCGCCCGTATTCGACTTCGACATGCCAGTCCAATCCCTCGGGGGCGAGTGCGCGCATTTGCGCGACGACGCGGTCACGCATGGCATCGAGCAGCTCGGGTGGAGCGACGAGTGGCTGCGCCAGTATTGACGGCTCGGGCACGAGCACGGGCAACGGCTCGACTACCACTATCACCCGCACACTCGTGGATAACCTCGCGGCAACGACAGACGCTGCCCGAAATGCCGTCTCGCCAGCTGGAGTGCCGTCGGTCGCGGCGAGAATGGGACCTGAAGGCGCCTGCCCCGCCGGAGGATACCAGCTTCCCGTGGTACTGGTATCACTCTGTGGAGGTGTGGTGTCCGGATTCATCGGCTCTCCTGTTCTGGTAGATGTCTCATTTCACCCTCGACCCGTCTTCGACCTTGTCGGATGGGAAAAGAATGACACGTTCTTCGGCTTTCAGTCCAGCGGTGATCTCCACCGATGCCCCAGTCCGATGCCCGATCTCGACCCGTCGGAGCCGCGCGCGCGCGCGGACTCAGGTACGCTCGACATCGCCCCACCGGGTGTACGGATTGCGTGAGAGATTCGAGTTGAAGTACCGCGGGTCATCGGACACTTCCAACCCCGCCCACGGAGGAAGCTCCACTCGCGCGTCCGGCGCAGGAAGCTCCACCTCTGCCAGCAGAAGTCCCTTGTTCTCACCGAGGAATTCATCCACTTCCCAGGTGAGACCGGCGAAAATGATTCGGTGCCTCAGCTTCTCGACGAGAGGCCTCGTGCAGAGCTCGTCGAGCATTACCCCGGCGTCAGCCGGAGGGATGGAATACTCGAACTCGCGCCGCTCGATTCCCCGCGTAAGACCTTTCACCGTGATGAACGCATTGCTGCCGGCGATCCGCACGCGCACTGTGCGCTCGGGATCCACCGACAGGTAACCCTGGCGATAGTGCACTCCGGGTTTCAAAGGCGCGGGCCATGACTCGCGCTTCACGAGAAACTTCCGCTCGATTTCGCTCGCCATGGCCCGGCCCCGTCAGATCAGAACGCCAGTGAAAAGCGCGACTGGAAGATGTTGAACTTGTCTCCTGCGACGAACGGCGCCAGGCCGAGGTCCGGCTTCGCGTTCGTGTCGTTCGACACGTGAGTGTAATCCAGCATCCACTTGAAGTTCGCATTGATATGCCAGTTGAGTCCCACGGTCACGTTCGTGGCGCGGCCTCCCTTGATATTCACGCCCTCGCTGAGATCGTTCAGGTTCATCGTGCTCGATCGGCCGCAATCTCACGGGCGATTTCATAATCTTTCCATTCTTAAATGTTGTTCGGCCGCAGTGAAGCCAACGATCCGCTTCAGTGCCGCCGGGTAATTCGTGTTTTCAACGTTCTCGAGCCCAAGCGCGCGAACGGCCCGCCACACCTGCGCGGGGTCAACGTGCTCGAACGCGACGCCCTCGAGCACCTGGCTCCCAACAGTCAGAGTCACGTGCTCGCCCGGGCAGGCCTCGACGACCAATCGCCTGCGGCGCTTTTCGACCTGCACGAGGCACAGGGCGGGCTCTGGCTCGACAATGTCGGCCAGGAATTCCTCGAGCGTGCAATGCCTGCGCGCGAGGAGTGGGGGCGGCAGTCGCCATGCCGACCACGCCGCGTCGATGGCGACGTCGTCTATCGGGAATCGAGCCTTGAGCGTGGGACGCCACTGCTCGAGCCCGGTCGCATCAACAGCAACACGCGTCTTGATGTCGAGACAATCGTCTCTGATCTTGACGTTGTCCGGCGATGCAATGGAAAGCACGTAACGCTCATGCGTTACGGCGTCCCCGCCACCCGGCGATTGCGGAAGCGCTCCAAAAGACGCAGGGGATTGCGCGAAGGTGCGCCATTCCCATCTATACGCCTCGTCCACGATTCTCTCCGTGAGAACGATGAGCAGTATCGCTCACGCCCGAATTATTGCCGCGGCTATGTCACTTTATTAATCGGAGAGGACGCCCGATTTGCGTGGTGGAAAACCCTACGCGGCAGTTGGAGAGAGTCAGTGCGGGAGCTGAAACAGATGCTCGACCGACGTACCCAGTGCTCGCGCAAGGCGAAGAGCGAGCACCGTTGACGGAATGAAAACGCCGTTCTCGACTGTGTTGATGGTTTTCCGCGATACGCCGACAAGCGTTGCCAGGTCGGCTTGAGTAAGGTTGCGCCGCGCTCGTTCTTCGCGAAGGCGATTGCTCAGCCGATCATGCATCGCGGTGCGCGCGAAGCTCCAGATACGAAAACACGAGTACGGCGACGGCAACGCTGGGGGTCACGATGATGTACACCACCCCACGAGCGGTGAAGCTCTCGGCGATCGGCAGGAAATAAAGTCCGATCGCCGTAGCCATCGCGACCCAGAAGCCGGCAATGGCCGACGTTTTGTAATTGCGGTCCGAGACTTCGTCGTTCACCAGAGCTCGAATCTCACTCCGATTGAGAATCCCGCCGCCCGTTGCAAGACAGAGGAGCAGGAAGATCACATTGATCGCCCACATGACCCCGGGAGTCAGAAGATTTGCGGTTGCGGCCCCGGCGGCGAAAAAGGGCCGAGCAACTACCTGGATGAGGAGAAACACAACGGCGGCGGCGGCAAATACTATTGCGCGTTTGCGAGAATAGACGTCGGCGATTTCAACTGGTGTTCTGGACTGCATCGTTACCGGCCCCCGAGAATCGGCTGAGAGTGTGAGTAACCTGAAGGTGACATTAGATAAGTAACCTAAAGGTGACATCCAGTCAAGAGATAGATTTCCGGTACCCGTTAACCGTTAGCCGCGAGATTCCATGGCGGACGATCTCGAAAAACTCCAGGGCACCTGGCACATCACCTCGCTCGAGGTCGATGGCGACAGCATGCCACCCGCAGCGTTCGACGGCGCGATGATCGTCATCGACAATGACCGCTTCACGTCGATCGGCATCGGATCAACATACGAAGGGATCGTCGCAATCGATCAGGCGGCGAAACCAAAGACGTTCGACATGCTGTTCACGGCCGGACACGCCGCCGGCGTCAGGAACCTTGGGATTTACAAACTTACCAGCGATCGGTGGGCGATCTGCCTGGCGACGCGAGGCAATGAGCGCCCAAAAACATTCGCCACGTTCCCTGACAGCGGCCTGGCGCTGGAAGGTCTCGAACGCGCCCCGGGGCGGAAAAGCACGAGAGGCAAGTCGCGCGCGCAATCCACGCCCGGGGACTTCTCCTCGAAGTCGGGGGACGGGCGCTCCTTTACAACGTGGCGACGGAGAAAAAACTAGCGTGAAGCGGTGGCTACCTCTCTCACGGCAGCAGCCAGGGTCCGGACTTTGGCGGCATCACCGGCACGGAGCGCGTCATGGTCCAGTTGAGTCGCAAGCTTATTGAGCGTGTCCACCCGTCGGACACCCGACGCATTCTCCGCCGTCCTCAGCGCCTGGCGCACGGCTGACACCCTGGCCGACGCAAGACCGTTCGACCGTGACAGCTGATCAAGGTACGCGCGCGCCAACGCAAAGCTCGGCGGCCACACGAGCCGTGGCTGTCCCTGAGCGTTGAGGTAATCGAAATGCACCGTCTTCGCTGCGTCGATCTCGTTCTGCGAGATGAACGCGCTTGGCGTGAGCTCGAGAATGTCGAGACCCCGGACAATTTCGGAGCTCACAATGACACCGTTATACCAGTAAGCGGACCATGAGCCGCCAAGAACATCAGCAGCGGTATAAGGATAGCGCGCGCTGTCTGCCTTCGCTTTCGCGATGGCGACAGGATCGCCTTGAGCGCGCACGGCTGCCGGCGCACAAACGGTGATGGCAGCGAGGAGCGTTGCGATACGACACCGTGTATCCGATTTCATCAGTCTCGTCATGCGGCTGAATTGTGGCATTTGGATGCGCGAGCAGGCAAGTTTTGCCGTTGCGCGTACCTTTAGTAATGGCGACGCGGAGCGTAACCGGCACTCTCAAGGCACAGGCAACCGTGCTTGGGGGCATGCTGGCCGCAATGTGGCTGATCTTCATCGCGAGCTGGCT
>DATBZT010000115.1:0-3459 GCA_036513055.1 Gemmatimonadaceae bacterium
GCTGAATTGACGCGGCGACGTCCTTCTGCCCCTGAGTCACCGGAGCATCGTCGTTGGCGCGGGGAGCGCCAAATCGCCTGGCCAGCAACGAGTAGTCATAGGCGAGGCGGCGAGGATTGAAATCGAAGATGTAATCGACGGCGATTTCGTACTTCCCACTTTTCTCGAGCTGCATGATATCGTCGACTTTCTTGTCCGGCGTGCCATAGCAGGCAAGCCCCATCACCTTGTACTCGTCGTTGTTCTTCTGAAACCCGAGGTATTCGGTGAATCCCGAATAACAGAAGCCGAGGCTGTCTGGAAGCTTGAACTCCTCGCGCACGGTGATGTCGTTGCCCCGCCCAACAGCGAGCATCGTCGCCGTCGTCTCGCCGGCGCCGTCCATCGTCATTATCGCGGCGTCTTCGTACCCCGACGCACGGAAGGCAGACGCCGCATGAGCCAGGTGGTGCGGAATGAAATGGAACATTTCCTTCCGGAAACGGGTCCCCGGAAACTGTCGCCGGAATGCGCCGGGAATGTCGCCCGACATCCAGTACTTGAACGCCAGGTAGCTCATCCCCGCACAATAGGCCGGCGCCTTGAACGCGAGTCCCGACTTCAGGAAGTAGCTGACACGCTCGCGAAAGATGTCCTTGAAGCTCAGCCAGCCGACCGCGATGTGGTCCACCTGGTCTATCTGAATCCCGGCATACTCGAGGCAGTAATTGATCGAGTTGACGGGAAAGCTGCCGTCCTGCTTGAGGTGGGTGAACCGTTCTTCCTCGACGAACGCGAGCAGCTCCCCGTCACGCAGTATGCACGCGGCGGCGTTGTGCCAGCCCGCGTGACCCTTGTCAGCCTTTAGCTGCGATGTGGGCCTGCCGTTGATGCCGAGGATGTACATGCGTCACTGTGGGAAGCCGATTCGGTGCGCCGCCGAACGACAGCGCGACGCGCCGATGGCGCGAATCAAAAAACTAACGGCCGGGGGGAGTTACGGGGCGGGCGGGGGACCCGATTTCGGCGATTCAGGAGGTGTTGCGATTCCGGGAGGAAGATTCGCTGGAGGGGTCGGAAGGCCAAGAACGGGTGCGTCATGAATGATCTTGCCGCCCAGATACGCGGTGCGCGTGACGGCTGCGAATCCGACCAGACCAAGAACCAGTATTCCTGCCTTGATCCAGCCCGGAATTGGCTCTTCCGGGCGCTTCACGGCGCGCCACCAGCCGTAGGCGCTCACCGCCCCCACCGCCAGCAGGAAGATCATCGCCCAGAGTGAAGCGTTGTCGTGCGCGTCGATGACGCCCTTCGGAATGTACCACGGGTCGTTCAGCGCATGGTCGGCCTCGTCCCCCGTGAAACGCACCGGGTACACGATCACTCCGGCAATCGTGAACGTCGCCATGGAGTAGATCCACCATGCCCGGCGACGGAAAATCAACGCGCCAACAGCCGCCGCCAACCCCATTGGGGCCAGAACCACCGGAAAGTGGTTGATCAGGAGATGTATGTACGGCCACGTAAACAGCAACGGAGGCAAGTTCATTTGAGTCGCACAAACTTGCACTTTCCGGGCCGCACTTCAAGGGCAGTGCCCGGCGCCGCAATTATTAGTGGCCCAGGTAATAGTTCATCTTGACGACGAATATGTTGTCCGGGTGGGCGCTGAACAGCGCCTGCCGGTCGCGCCCGAAATCGAAGTCGCCGGCTGCAACGGCATCACTTCGGTTCTGGTTCCACACGAAGAAAAGCGTCGACCCGGGGCGGTACTCCCACCGAAGGACGGCATTGCCCCGCAGTGACCGGAAATTGAAATCCGGATTGCCGATGGTGAACGGGCTGGACGGGCCCGGCCCGTCGGGGTCGATGGTATATACCCGCGAGCCTCCCGTGCCTGTTACCGCGACCGTCCCCCTCCCTTCGCCGTAAACCGTTTTGTGAATCGTCCTCGGCGCATCGAATTCCTTGAATGCGCTGTAGGCGCCGCTCGAGATGAACGGCTGCGCATAAAGCTGAAGCGTCAGGTCCGGGCTGAACGTCACGTCCAGCCGCGTTTCCATCGACAACGTGTGCTGCACGAGATCGGAAAAGACATATCGCTTGCCGTAAAAGCTCGTTGCCACCGGATCGTCAACAGTAGTGACGTACTGCTGAGATCCGTTGCTGTAGCTGTAACCCGGGCCCAGCGAGATCGACACGTTCGAGCTCGGCTTGAGGTTGAGCGATTCGAAAATATCGTAGCTGTAGCCGTGATCACCTATCGAGAGCCCGTAGTCGATGCTCGTCTGAAGGACCACCGGCTTGCGGTTGTCACTGCCCACGAACAACGACCAGAAGTGGTAGCCCGGACGCTGCACAACCGGCCCGCCGCGAGTGGCACGATCGTCCATCACGACTGGATGGTAAATGTAGAAGCTGTTGTAGAACCAATAGTTCGTGAGCGTCTGGCCGAAGTATACCTGGGCCTGCTCGTCGGTCTTGTCGCGGTCGTAGTTGTATTGCTGCTGACCTCCCAGAACGAACGTCATGTCCCGGTACAAGCGCCCTGGCTTGGTCCATTCCCGCAACACATTCGCATTCGCCCAGATGAAATCCGCTCGCGTGAGGAATGCAATGTCGTTCACCTCGAACCCGGGACTGCGGAAATTCGTCGCCGCCTCCCATAGCCAGTCCCCGGCGTTCTTGCCGATCCGGCTATACCCTCCATAACCCGCAAGCGATGTAGCATTGGGGTCGAAGTTGTCCGAGGAGAGGAACGAGTTGCCTCCATTCTTGCGATCCGGCCGCTGGAAATACCGGGCGCTCGATAGCTGCAGGCGCTGCATTGCCAGCGGACTGCCGCTGACATGAGATTCCTCCAGACTGGTGATCCAGCTGTAGGTCCGGTTGTTCCATGCGAAGCTCACGTCACCACCGAACGTTTCAGCGTGCTTCGACAAACCCGTGGCAAGCAGCGAGTCGCTGAAGCTCCGGAAAACCGACGTCGCTATCCCGCCGATCACCAGGTTGCCGCCACGATAGTCGTGCTTGAGTCGCCCCACCGAGTAGTTGGTGAGCGGCTCGACCTCGGTCTTGAACTCTTTTCTTCCACCGGCCGTGTCAATTACCGATGCCTCCTCGCGCCGCGTCACAGCGTCGAGAAATCCCAGTGACGAGCCGTCGGCGGTCTTGCCGGTGATTTTCGCGGCGCCGAGGATAGTTGAGTTCTCCGGAGTGTCCACGTAAGTGCCGCTTGCAAAACCCTGCGGCGCGCGGCCGATGCGCCGCGTGTAGAAGCTCGGCAGCGACGACGTGTTGCTGCAGAAAAAGCAGCTGAAGCTCCCAAAATCGAAAGCGCCGGAATTGGCAACGAAAAAAGGCCTCTTCTCGGGGAAAAATGTCTCGAACGCGCTCAGGTTCACCGACGCGGGGTCGACTTCGACCTGCCCGAAATCCGGGTTGATGGTTGCGTCGAGGGTCATGTTCGACGTCAACAGG
>DATBZT010000116.1:0-2691 GCA_036513055.1 Gemmatimonadaceae bacterium
CCACTCGGCGAAATCGGGCTCGCGCGCATAGCGTGCCGCCGAATCGCGGGGGAAACGCGTGGTGACGATCAGATGCGCCCCCGCGCGAAGAAGTTTGATGCCCGCCTGGAATCCGATCTTCACGCGGCCGCCGGTGAGCAGCGCGACGCGGCCGGAAAGATCCGCGAGCTCCGTGCGCTTCGCGAGGTTGAACGCTGCGCAAGCCGGACAGAGATGGTCGTAGAAGTGGTGGACGGCTGAATAGTCCTTTTTGCAGATGTAGCAGCCGCGGGGCTCGCTGATGTCGCGGAACTGTGGCTCGACTTCGCGGAGCGGATCCGCTGCCGGCGGAAAGAGACGCGGCGACGTGAACACCGGCTCGCGGCGCAGCCGGCGTATGCCGGTGTCGGAAAGCACGCTTTCTTCGCGTTGAACCCGGTCTGCTTTCCGTTTCCGCCTGCTGACCTTCAGGAGTCGGCGGCGGTCGATAACGTCAGGACGTGAGACCTGGCCTGCGGCCTGGAGTAAGCGATTGCGGTCCTCGACGGGAATGTCGGCGAGGAGAGCGCGATCCGTGACTATCTCTTCGAGCAGGTCGGCGGCGGCCCGGAGTCGCCTGGCGAGAGAATCGGCTTTCGTTTCGGCCGACGTCGGAAGAGTGGACGGGGCAGTGTGCATCCACTCAATTTAATGCGCGCGCCTCAATACTCGTGGCGCTCCACGCATTCTACGATGCGAACACGTGGGCTCGTCATCACGGTCCCTTCAACGCGCTGCCAGATTCCGCGAATCTTGGTCACGAACGTCTCTGCGGCCTCCCTGGTATCGAAGTCCACATCCACGATGACGAAGTTTGGATCATCCACCGGCCGGAGGATGTCGTAGCGTCGGACGCCGGAGGCCATTCGCCCAGCCGGGTCACGATCAAAAGCCACCTTCCACGCGTCGAAGTCGCGGATGGGGTGCTCGATCTGGATTTTGTACATCGGAGCTCCTGGAGGAATCCTTGGTGTTGGTTAATCCTAATGCGAAGCGTTATGGCGTGTTCGGGTAAATTCATTTGGTGGAACATCTCCACGACGACAACTAAAGCGGCCGGTACTGCGCCAAGACGAAGTCGGAGCAGCGCGGCATGACCGGTCGCCTGGAGGAATTACGTGCCCGCATCGAATGACAGACTCCGCCCACGGCCCGCTGACCGTTTCGCCGGTGCCGAGCACCGCACGGAGCTGACTTCAGCGCTCGAGACGCTACGCAGTGAGCCCCATGGAGGTAAAGAGGGTCACCGCCAGATCACGATCTTTCGCAAGGGTCCACTGCGGCTCGTACTCTTTGCGTTCGAAGCCGGCGGCCACCTCGTTGCACATCGGGCTCCGGGCTTTGTGGTCATCCAGGCTCTTCGCGGCTCGGTCCGCGTGCGGACGCAGAGGGAGACTCACGAGCTGACTGTGGGCCGAGTCCTGGTGCTCGATCCGGATGTGGTACACGACGTCGAGGCGGTCAACGCTGCCGACATGCTGCTCACGGTTTCACTCGTGCCATAGTCGGACGGCGCGTCGGTGTGGCGGTGATTCGTCATGCCTCAGAGTTTACAGCGGGTACGCATCCAGTCGACCAGCTTCCTCACTTTGAGCTGGGCAGTGCCGTCGAGCGCCTCGTGCGAGGAGCGGCGAACCGCGTGCTCGTTCATCCGCCGAAGCGCTACCGTGTCGAACCTGACGATGCCGCTGTCAGACATCTGGATGGTGTTATGGTCGTGAAATCCCACTGTTCGACCAACTGCATCGATGTTCGCCACCACCTGGTCCGCGGTCTGGGATAGCAAACCGGTGGAGACGAACTCGAATTCACTGAGTCCAATGACACGGCCCAGCGT
Organism: Gemmatimonadaceae bacterium; assembly: GCA_036513055.1. Lineage (GTDB taxonomy): Bacteria > Gemmatimonadota > Gemmatimonadetes > Gemmatimonadales > Gemmatimonadaceae > UBA4720. The sequence goes on from DATBZT010000116.1 coordinate 1,856, forward strand.
GTCGCTGTAAATCATAATCTCCCTTCGGCGGTTCGGCGCCACGGCCGTCATGACGAGATGGGCTTCTTTCAACAGAACACCGTTGCCGGCTCGCCGCGGGTCCATCGCTACGCAGGTTCCCACAAAACGCGGCGGAACAGCGAGCGTCTGGAAATACGTTTCGTCCTGTGCAACGACGCGGACGGGCGCGAGCAGTGCGACGAAAACCACCGATCGCACGATAGCGATCATGCTCAGACGAAGTCGCATGGCTCCAGTGTAGTCATCGGTGGGCCGCTGTCTGCTCAGTTCTGCCGGCGATTCACCCTGACCAACAGGCCGATGCCCGCAACGAATGACAGCCCGCCGTAGAGCGCCCACTTCGTTTGCCCGGTCATGAAGCTGCCGGGAAGGACATTGATTCCCTGAAGGAACCAGACACAGCCCACGATCAGCAGTAACACGCCACAGATGTTCGATACGATTCGCATGAGCAGGTAGGTAAATGGCAAGGAGCTGCGCGTCAATGGCATCAGGCGTAGCAGCACGGAACCCGTCGGTCAGGCGTTGACGCGCCGTGAGCACGTCACCATTCTACGGAACCCAACCCTCTGGAGACAGAATGCTTTTTCGCTCGACGAATGGGTACCATGTGCCCTTCCTGCTACTCGCCTCGGTAACTCTGCTGGCCGTCTCACCCGGTACATCGCATGCCCAGGGAAAAGCGGCCGCCGCGCCGGCGCCGGTGTCCCCTGACCTTCAGGCAGCGCGAACCGCTCTCGCGAAGTACAGCGACCCCCTTGCAGCTGTGAAGGACGGATATTTCTCGACACTTGCGTGCATTGATTTCCCGGACG
>DATBZT010000117.1:0-2504 GCA_036513055.1 Gemmatimonadaceae bacterium
GGCGATGCTCGCGGGAACGCTGTCGCCGGTGTTCTTCGCGAGCGCGCTCACCAACTTTGGCGTCGAGCCCTTCCTGCGGGAGTTCGTTGAGCTTGCGCCGCCGCCCACTGCTCGTGAATCGACGCACGGGCTCGTGAATCCCGCGGATCCGAACTTCACCGGGTTCGTTTTCAAGATCCAGGCGAACATGTATCCGAAGCATCGCGACCGCATCGCCTTCGTGCGCATCTGCTCGGGTAAGTTCGAGCCCGGTCTTTCCGTGACGCTTGTGCGCACCGGAAAGCCGCTGCGCCTCTCGAGCGCGCAGCAATTTCTCGCGCGCGAGCGATCGGCGATCGAAGAAGCGTGGCCAGGTGACGTGATCGGCGTGATGGATCGCGGCAATCTCCGCATCGGCGATACGCTTTCCGCCGACGGCCACCTCGAGTTCTCCGGCATTCCACGCTTCGCTCCGGAGCACTTCGCGCGAATCGTCGCCGCCGACCCGCTCAAGCGAAAGCAGCTCGACGCGGGACTTCGCCAGCTCACCGAAGAGGGCGCTGCGCAGGTGTTCTACACGTCGGGGACGGACACGCTCAGCCCGACACCGATCGTCGGCGCTGTGGGTCTGCTTCAGTTTGACGTAATGCTCCATCGCCTGGAGCACGAGTACGGCGCGCCATGCCGGCTGGAAAAGATTTCAGCGCGCTATCCGCGCTGGGTCGTCGGCGCGCAGGACGAGATCGAGCGCATCGCCCGTGACCGTGGCCGCATGCTGCTGTACGACGCCAAGGGACACCCGTTGCTGCTGTTCGAGGATGCGTGGGGGATGCGCTGGGTGCTGGAGCGGGAGACGAGTGTCACCTGGCTTGAAGTCGCACCCTGAACCACAGTCTGACAGCGGGTCAGACTGTCAGACTGTCAGACCCAGTTATCGGTCCGCCCTCACCAAGGGCTCATCCACAAGATGTTCGGAAACGAACCACACCTGCAACTCATTCCGCCGTATGACATCGGTGATGAGCAGGTCGTTCGTTCCTTCATCGCCCGCGTCGCTCGCTTTCCTGGCCGCGGCGCGCGCGGATGTGAGAATCAGTTCGTGTGCTTCGAGCAGGCGGGAGATCTGCACGGGCACCTCTTCACGTCCGCGCGGCGGGCGCTCGATCTGCGTCATCTCGGCCACGTCGGGCGCCATCGCGATGGCGAGACCGCCGAGCAGCTGAATGCGCTCCGCGATCGCATCGACGAGCTCGGCCTGCTCCTCGTAGTGCTTGTCGAAGAGAAGGTGCAGCGAGTAGAAGGTGTGACCGGCGACCTGCCAGTGATGCTTCTTGTACAGATCGCGGATCGTCATGGTATCCGCGAGTGTCTGATTGAGCGCGTTGACGCTTGCGACGCAGACTTTCTCCTTGAGTCCGTTCGGCAGCCGAGCGATGGTGCCGAACTTCTGGATCTCGCGGCCTCGCTGCCCGAGAATGGGGCGGGCGCTCTTTGCGTCGGCGCTCTTGGCTCCGGCGTTGGCCTTACGCGGGCTCTTGCGTGCGCTGGCCGACGACGTGGGACGGGACTGACGGGACATGGTTCCTCGCGTGAAGAGTGTTGCGTTGAATGACGGACTCATCGCTCGAAGCTCAGAAGTCGGGGCTGAGCATGACGAGCATTCGGCCATTTGGCTCCGGCATGATGGAGGCACTGAGGAACAGCCGGTCGAACCAGTTGTCCGGGTGCGCGTGGCTGTAGCTCACGACCTTGTAGCCCGCGAGCACGCCCATGAACGCGCCCGAGACGACATCGCTCGTCCAGTGCTGATCCAGCCGGATGCGCGCGAGTCCCGGCAGCATGCCCGCCGCGAAGAGCACGGGCGCGACGAACGGCGTTGCGTCCGGATTCCGGCGTTGAATCTCCATCGTCAGCACGGTGGCAACTGCCATGCTCGACGACGTGTGAATCGACGGAAACGCGCGATAGTCGAAGCTCGAGTCGCCGAAGAATCCGCGAAACGGCTTGAACTTGTACTGGTCGCTGTCGTGTGACACGTAGGGGCGCGTGCGTCCCAGCGGTCCGCGAATGAGCTGGCTCGCCAGGCTGGCGAGCACCACGGATTCGGTGGCGTGCAGCGCAACGTCAGTGACCAGTGGCGAATGGAACAGCCGTGCCGCCCCGTACGTGACGATGCCGGCGGCCGTGAGCGTGGTTTCGTTCACCTTGCTCACCGACGTGGAAAATTTTGACAGGCCGTCGAGATCCTTGTGAGTGACCGGGTCGCTGCGGCGCCCGCGTTGGGAGGCGCGCGCGATCTCCGGATCGAAGTAGGAAACCGCACCTGTCACAACGAGCGCGGCGCCAGCCATGGCGAGATCTCGCCGATTGAAAAAGGTCTTGCTGACCCCACTCGTATCGACACGCTGCGCGAGGGCAGATTGTCCGAGCATGGCGAGCGAGAACGCGATGGTGGCGAATTGGCGCAAGAAGATTCTCCCGGGGTCAGGGCGTGTGGCGGGTGGTATTGCACCGCTCGTGCCGCG
>DATBZT010000118.1:0-3763 GCA_036513055.1 Gemmatimonadaceae bacterium
CTTCTCGCCGAGAATCCGAAGAATCGACCGAACCGCGGAGTAGGTTGGCGGGTCGGGCAGGTCGGTCATTATCTCGGCGACAGTCGATCCGCCCCGGCGGTGGAGAATGTCCATCACCTGGCGTTCGCGGCGCGAGAGATCGGGTGTAGTGGCTTTCTCTTTCATTATTGTGATTGTGGCGGTCATCGGGGAAACTGAGGAATCCTTCTCGAAGTCGAATATGTGGATGGTGCTGAAATATCAACGGTGCTGACTTTTCAACAGACTCCCCACAATGTCAAGAGCCACGTTCCTGGGGATCAAAATCCTCACCGGTCTTGTCGGTCTCCCCTACATTACCCCTCGACGGATAGAGTACTTGTTTGCCGCCGAGGATCCAAATGCTGACGATGACCGTTGCGGAGCAGCAGACGTTCACTGGTGCCGACGGCCTGGAGCTGGAGTCCTCGTACTGGCGGCCACGGGGCGAACCACGCGCAGTGGTGGCACTCATTCACGGGATTGGTGAGCACGCCGGGCGCTACACCACGCTCGTCACCCATCTCACGGCAGCGGGTTTCGTCGTGTGCGGGTTCGACCATCGGGGTCACGGAAGGTCTCCCGGCCGACGCGGGCACATCGGGAGCTGGTCCGAGTACCGCGCAGACGTCAGAGCGTTTCTGGGGAGGACCGGAAAACAGTTTCCGAACAGGCCGATGTTTCTCTACGGCCACAGCCTCGGCGCCCTGATCGCGGCTGAATACGTGATCGCTTATCCGGGCAGCGGGCTCGCAGGCCTCATCCTGAGCGGCATTCCGCTGAAGCCGAGCGGGGTGTCCAAGCCTCACCTCGTGTTGGCGGCGCGAATGCTTTCACGCGTCTGGCCCACCCTTTCAGTTTCATTGGGAGTCGATGGATCGAGACTCTCCCGTGACAAGGACGTCGTGCGCGAATACGAGGAAGATCCGTTGGTTCATCACGTGGGAACGATGCGGTGGGGCGCGGAAACGCTTTCGGCCATCGATCGGGTCCGGTCGGGCGCGACGAATATTCGGCTCCCCGTCCTGATCCTCCACGGCGGGGAGGACAAAGTGAATTCGGTGGAGGGGAGTCGCGAGCTTTTTGAGAAGGTATCGAGCGCGGACAAGCTGCTCATTGTTTATCCGGGCGGTTCGCACGAGCCGCACAACGACATCCAGCGCGACACGGTTGCGCTGGATGTGGAAGAGTGGCTCAACCGGCGTCTGGCTGAACCACCGAAACTGAGCGTCCGCTAGTCTATCGGCTTGAGGTGCGCCTCGATTGCCGCCCGGTCAGGCTCGAGGAATGGGGGTAACGCCACACGCTCGCCGAGCGAAGCGGGACTCTCGTCTACGGCGAAGCCAGGCCCCTCGGTGGCAATCTCGAACAGGATTCCGTTTGGCTCGCGGAAGTAGAGACTCCTGAAGTAGTAGCGATCGATCTCGCCGCTGTTTCGGACGCCCATCGAGTCGAGTCGGTCGTGCCAGCGATGGTACTCTTCCTCATCGGGCGTGCGGAAGGCGACGTGATGCACGCCGCCCGCGCCCAGGCGGGCAAAGGGAAGGTCGGGCTCCACTGCGACGTGCAGCTCGGTGTGAGGTCCGACCCCGTGCATCTCGTAAACGTGTACGAGGTGGCTGGGGCCGTCGTCGCTGACAAACTCCCGCGCGTGCGCCATTCCCATTACTCGCGTGAGCACGGGCTCGCTCCGTTTGAGGTCGGGAACGCTCATGACGATCGGCCCAAGGCCGCGAATCTGGTGCTCGGCCGGAACCGGGCTCTGCTTCCAGGGCGTGGGCTCGTCGCCAAGCCCACCGTCGTCAACGAGTGAGAGGCGCTGGCCCTCGTTGTCCTCGAGGTCTACCGTGAGGCGGGTGTCGCGCTCGCTCACATCCGTGTGCTTGACGCCGAGCTCCGTCAGCCGATCCACCCAAAAGTCGAGCGAGTCGCGGCCGTTCACCCGCAATGACGTGCGGGTGATGCTGTGCGTGCCGCGCTGTTCCTTCGGCATCGCCCAGTCGAAGAAGGTGATGTCGGTACCGGGAGTTCCAACCGCGTCAGCATAGAAGAGGTGGTATGCGCTGACGTCGTCCTGGTTGACGCTGCGCTTCACGAGGCGCATGCCCATCACCTGCGTGTAGAACCGCAGATTCTCACGGATGCTGGCGGACACCGCAGTGAGGTGGTGAATCCCGCGCAGCGCGATGTCGCCGCTTCGCTGGTCAGTGCCGGTCATTTTGCAAATACCTCTTCTACTGGGGTGACGCGGACCTTGTCCGCGGAGATGCCGAGCTTTCTCGCGCCGATCACCTTGTCTTCGGCAAGGATGTCAGCCGGCTGCTGGGCGTCGTACTTGACGTTCGAAAACGCGTCAGCCACGAGGGCGTCGCGTAACGCCTGAGCGTCCTTCGTGATCATCACCACCGACAGATCTTTTGCCGAAAGGTGTTTCTTGAGCGCGCGATTGACGTCGTCACGCGTGAGCTTCGTCAGGGCTGACCGCATGTAAGTCGTGTACTCCGGAATGCCGTACCACTTGGAGTCTATCGCGTACCCGAGCTGCTGATCCTGGGTGGCCGTCATGACGTACACGTTCTTCATGAGGTACTGGCGAGTGGCCTGAAAATCCTCCTCCGTCATTCCGTTGTTGATGAGATTGTCGAGCTCATTGACGGCTATGCGGAGCGCCATCTGTGCGTTCTCGGGAACAACCGGCCGGATCCAGACTTCGAAGATCTGTGCCCGGCGGGCGATATTCGGATTCGGGAAGAATTGGAACATTCCTCCGGGGAACGCCTCCAGGTATGCGTAGTCGCCGTAGTTCATGCCGCGGATACCGCGAATTCGCTGGAAAAGATGCGACGTGGACATGCGGTGCTCGCCGAGCCAGGCGCGAGCGACGTTCAATGCTGCGAAATCGGGCGAAGAGCGAGTGACATTCACGGGAAGCCCGAACGAGATCGCGGTCGCGCGCGTGTCCTTCTGAATTATCTCGACCTCCATGCCGTTGGGTCGCGTGCCGACAATCGGTGCTCGCGCCGATGGTCCGGGCGCCGCCGTGCCGGCGGGGAGCATCATCAGCACATGCTGGAACATGTCCACCATCGCCGGCGGTATGTCCCCGTTGATTCCGAGCATCAGGTTGCCGCGGGTGTACTGGCTTTTGACGAAAGCCTTCACGTCGTCGAGGGTGATGGACTCGACGCCGGAGACAGTGCCGAGCACCGGGTGGGCGTACGGAGTGCCACGAAAGATATTGGTCTGGAGTCGCTCCTTACCGAGCTCTTCCTCGTTGGACGATCGCAGGTCCTGGCGGAGGGCGTTGAGCTGCCCGTCCTTGATCCGCTTGAAATCTGTCTCGCTGAATCCAGGGTCGAGGAGCATCGGAAGCGTGATATCCAGGAATCTGCGCCAGTTGTCGCGATGGATCGATCCCGTGAACGTCGTCATCTCCTTGTCCACCTGATTTCCAAAACTGCCCGCCATCGGGTAGAGCGCCTTGTTGATCTGGTCGAGCGTCATGGTGTGCGAGCCGGCGCGTGCGATCATCGACGAGGCGAGAACGGCGAGGCCTTCCTTGCCAACGGGGTCGTCCGCTGATCCGACATTGAAGAGCAGCTTGAAGCGCAGCTGGGGAAGCGGGTTTTTCTGGAGAATGAGATTGGATGCGGGCACCGCCATGCCGGATGGAATGAGCCGGGTCGTCGTGAAAGGAACCTTCACCGTGGCCATTGCGGACGATGCATCGGCGGAAGCGGGTCCG
>DATBZT010000119.1:0-7537 GCA_036513055.1 Gemmatimonadaceae bacterium
CGCTCCAGAATGCGACGACGATGCTCGCAACGCACACCAGCGCCGCGATCGCGCGCATGTACTGCGCAATCAGCGTGTCATGCTGGAGCAGTCCCCAGCGGGTGAGGAGGTTGTTCCAGTCGTGCCCGTCGCTCTCCTGGCTTGTCGATCCGTCGAGGAGCATGAGCTGGCCGGCGCGGGAGTCGGCGCAGTAGATCGCGACGCTCAGCAGGTTGATCGCGGACCACCAGAGGCACACCATAGCCGCGAACAGGTCGCGCCGCCGGCCGTCGCCCTGCTTCCGCAGGAAGTATCCGAAGAACAGCAGCGGAAAGGCCACCTGCGTGAGCGATCCGCCGAGGATCATCATCGTCGAGCCCAGGAACTGGATCCCGAAGGGCATGAACCGATGGTGTGACACATTGTGAGCAAACCCAGTCTTATTGGTATGCGCATCCGTGTTCTCTTCCTTGGCGCCTGCCTCGTTTCCTGCACCTCCGCTCCGACCCCGAAAACCGCCGCTCCCGCAATACCAGCCATCCCGTCTCGCGAGTACGCCGGCGTCTACATCAGCACTCCCGAGGAAGACTATTTCACTCCGTGCGGAATAGGCGGCGCAGGCGATAGCTGGTCGCTACGCTTCCGTGAGAACGAAAGCCAGGCCCCGTTCCTGAAGAAAGTCACCGCCGTCCGCGGGTCCGCGCCGCTCACCCATTTCATTCGAGTTCGCGGCAGTCTCGGCCCGCCGGGCAGCTACAACATCGGGTTTCAAACGCGCGAGCTGGCGGTAGACACCGTGCTCGACGTCAAGGAATCACTCGAGCCGTGCGTGGGCTTTGGAACCCCCGCGGCGTGGAGCCGAATGCCGGCAAGATTTCGCAACTTAAAGGGAATGGCGCTGAGCACCGACCGGCGCTTCGCCGCGCTGATAGATATAGACGGGCGCATCACTATCTGGTCAACTGAAACGGGAGAGTTGGTCAGGAAGTTGGGGTCCGTCGCCAAGGGCAACGTGCACGCGACCAGTTACGGTCCAATGACTTTCTCCGACGACGGAACCCTGCTCGCGGTCGGCGCGAGCGACGGAATCGTTCGTGTCTGGCGCCCGCGAGAAGGGAAGAGAGTATTCTCCCTGGCGCTCAAGGATAGCGCTGCCTTCGCAAAAGAACTGGCGAAGATTCCGCCGCGTCCGGATGCACCGGATTGGAGACCGCCCCCGTCGCCGAACTCGTACACGCCAGCCCGGCAGATCGTCTTCAACAAACGCGGAACGATGCTGGCGACGACAAACCTGTTCTCGACCATCGTCTGGTCGATGAAGGCCGGAAAGAAGCTCGCTGAATTCAATCGCGGCAATGACTTCATGGGCAAAATCTTTTTCGTCGGCGATGAAGGTCTGCTATCGACTGCAGATAGCGGGCGTTTCAAGCTTCGCTCGTATCTGGACGCCGAGCCGGTGACACGCCCCGGCACGCGTGCGCGCGCGACCGAGCGTATGGCGATGAGTCCCGACGGTCGTTGGTTCGCAGTGAATGGCTGGGGCGACTCGGTATTTCTCTGGTCACTAGCTGGAGGTCCGGGACCGGCGCTGCCAGTTCCAGGGTTCGTAACTGGGGTGATTGCTTTCAGTCCCGATGGAAATACCATCGCGACTGCCGGCGGAATGTTCAGCTTATACCTTTGGGATACCCGAACCGGCGCACCCATCAGAACATTCCACAACTTTCCGGGTCCGCTATCGGGCGCCTGGTTCACCGCCGACGGCAAAGCGATCGTCACCCTCTCGACCTTCGACGACCGGTTCCGGATCGTCTACGTCGACCCGACTGCTCGACCGGCAGCAGAAAACATTTTCGATGATTCGCTGACGGCAAAACTCCCGCTCGGTCCGCCGCCCTCGACTTCGCCAAGAACGATCGGTGGCATCGTCACCGGCCCGAAGCAGCGCGCGGTGGCGGGCGCCGAAGTAGCAATCAGCAACGGCGATGCGCCGGGTTCCGTGATCGCACGGACGACGACGTCGCCAGGCGGATACTTCTCGTTCAATGGAATCAAATTCAGGCATGTCGTCATCTGCGTGCGGAAACCCGGCTTCGCGCCCGGCGTCAAATACATCCACGTGAATCGCTGGGCAGACGACGGACCCTGGGGGATCGAGCTCACGCCCGAGACGCGTCCAGCTGAATCCGGCGGTGCCTGACTGCACTCGCTGAACGGGAACGACGTGTTGATCGTCGTGTCCATTCCCGGCGTGACGGCGATCGGCGTGAAGAACGTTAGCGTTGGGTCGCGCCGACCGTTCGGGCAGTCGAAGAAGAGAGTAATAGGGGCGTTGAGCGGCAAGCGCGTGAGGGTAAACCTGCCAAGCGAGTCCGTTCGCAGCGACGGATCGTCGATGGTGAGGCCGCTGGTGAGAAGAAGCCGACGTACGCGAATGGTCAACTCCGCCATTGCCTTGCCGGTTCCCGCGTCCGTTACGACGCCCTGCACACGCCGCGGCCTGTAGGCGATCGGACTGACGTCGACGCCGAGGTAGCGCAACGGTTCCACTTCCACGTTGGATTGCTTCTCGCCCGGAATACGCTCGGCGATCTGCCAGGTTTTGCCTGATCGAGTGAGGAACCAGGTATCGCGGTTGACGCAGGAGTTCCCGCAAGCGTGGTAGGTGTTTACCAGCGCCCGCGAGCGATTTGGATTGAACGCGATTCTGCTGACGCCGAGCATCCCCCACGCGCCGGGATATTTGTTGGCGAAAGCGACCCAGAACGGAAAGCCCGTCTGGCCGACATCGAGTGCTGCCCCCCGCTCGCGTAGCGCCGGAACCGAATCGAGCGGAAGCGTCGAGATAGCGACGCGATATCTGGATATTGCGTCGAAAGGCGCGCGGATGGCGCCCAGGACCGAGAATTTCCTGACGAGGGCGAGATCGATTGCGCTGGCGTGCGCGGGGATCTGCCCCGATGACCAGAACCAGTTGGTGAGGACGATGCGTCTCGGTCGCTCGGCGTTGACCGAGTAAAGACTGTCGACGACGATGCGGTAGACGTCGGCGCGGGCGGTCGCCTCAAATGGGACACCCGGTCTGTCGATACCCACGATCTCCGATTCCTTCGGTGTCGTACCGATCGGTCCGAGGTATCGCCCGTAAGGTGAGGACCCGGCATCGACTTGCTCAGGAATTCGTTCGACGACTCTCCATCGGCCGTTGGTCTGTCTGAGGAAAAGAGTCTCGTGGACGCGACAGTCGTCGCTGCACCACTGGTGTGCCTGGACGAGCGCCTCGGTGTGTCGCTTGTTGAATCCGACCTTCGACAGAATCGTCACCCCCCACGCGCCCGGGTATTTCCGCTGTAACTCGGCCCAGAATCCCCAAACCCGTTTGGGAAGATCGGGCGGCATTGGGTGTGAGGCGATGACCTCGCGCCCATCGGTGTCCATGCGTCGGACGTCGTCCTGCGAGATGAAGACGATGGGGATGGGATAGCCGAATTGGACAAGCCCGGGCTTCTTGCGAGTCATCCGAGCGTACGCGAACAGGGTGGAGGTGTCCATCTTCGATTTATGGTTCCAGGCATATCCGACGCATTTGGCGAAGGGGCAGGGTCCGCCCACGTGTCCACCCTCAGCGCTGTCGACCATGATGATCACTGGCGGACGCTTGCTGCCATCGAGATAGATCAGGTCGAGTACGGCGCGATAGACAGGAGCAGCGTCACCGACCGGATAAATTGGCGACTCGTTAGTGGTGTCGGCCCAGGGTGGATCCTTTAGCGGAACAGGGCTTCGCTGACCATGCGCTTCCCGGGCGATCAGGACGGAAGCCGCGAGCAGGAGGGAGAAGGGGAGGGGGAGAAGTTTGGTCATAGGCTCGGCGCTTCGTCAGCTTGCTCGCGCGGTGATTGCAGCTGGCTCCAGACTGCGACGATGAGGCTCGCGACGCACGCGAGCCACGCGATCGCGCGCATCCAGCGCGCAATCGCCGTGTCGTGCTCGAGCAGTCCCCAGCGGGTGAGCAGGTTGTTCCAGTCGTGCCCGTCGCTCTCTTGGCCTGTCGATCCGTCGAGGAGCATGAGCTGGCCGGCGCGGGAGTCGGCGCAGTAGATCGCGACGCTCAGCAGGTTGATCCCGGTCCACCAGAGCCAGACCATGGCCGCGAACGGGTCGCGCCGCCGGCCGTCGCCTTGCTTCCGCATGAAGTATCCGAAGAACACGAGCGGAAAGGCCACCTGGGTGAGTGATCCGCCGAGGATCATCATGGTCGAGCCGAGGAACTGGATCCCGAAGGGCATGAACAGCATATGCCCGAACTCGTGGATGGCGAGGTCGATGTCGCTCAGGAGCGGGACGTAGCCGAGCTCGTCGCGGAAGGCGACCCACGCGAGCCAGGCGAGCACCACCGCGAGGGCGAGACGCGCGTAGCTCTGCGAGGCGCGCGGGGAATCAGTGGAACTGACTGAGGACGATGTCGCGCCCATCGGGTCAACCTCGTCGCTGCTGGAGGGAGACATCGAAGGGAGGACGCCTCCGGCGGCGAAGCGCAACGCGCAACTCAGTCACTCATGATCGCACTTTGCGCGTGACGATTTGCCGCCAATGACTTTCAATGCGTCAGTCTTAACGCGAGTCGCTGGGATTAGTTTTGCTTCGCTGTTAATTCGGCAAGGTCACGGTAATATCAGGCGCCGCATGATCGCCGAACGCGCTTTGAAAGGTGTAGACTCCTCCCGGTAGAGCAATTCCGGACAAACCTCGTCCAAAGACTCTAGAGAACGGCACCGCCCCTGTTGGGCCGATTCCAAAATCGAAGACTTGTTGTTTCGTTTCTCCCGGGCGGAAATAAGTCCTGCTTTGATCAAGGGCGAAAAGCGCCCCCGAGAACCCGCCAGCGCCTCGAATAGTATAGGGGTATGCGATGGGGTACGTGGCTCCCGGCTGTATGGGTAATGTGACAACCACTGGATAATTCGCGGGATTGTGCGTGAACACCGTGTAAGTGAAAAAGCCACCATCGATGGATGAAGTGGGTTGCGCGGGAGATAACTCAGCTGACACCTCCAACGCGCCAGGAGAAACGGGTTGTGTTGCTGGATCAACTTCAGGGGGCGTGCCAGCGTCCGCTATGCACGACGGGTCCGATTCGCACCCCGCCACTCCCCCACATGCATCTAGAAAGGTCTTCCGCGGATGCCCCCCAGTCTGTAACAGGGCGTGAAGCATTTCGTGCCTTATTAGCTCCCCGTCGAAAACCTCGTTGCCAGGTAGAACGATTTGATTACCTGCTTTGCTCCAGTATCCGTCCACCATTTCCCGGCCATCAGACACTCGGTTTACATCGGGGACATAATACCAATTTACGTCGCCAAGATTCCCAGAGATGGCCGAACATGTTTCAACCATTCGCCACCAGCGCTCGTAGGCGATCGGTGGAATGAGCCGCACAGCGGTCGGAGGAAGCGGCGGTGCAACTAAATGATGACAAGCGGTCAAGACAGCGCAGCCAATCGCCACCCGACAAGCGAACGTGGGCGTAAAAGCGTTGCGGGCTCGGCGGGTGGTGATTGTCACATCGCTAACCTCAGGATTTTGAACTTCGAACTAGACAAGCGATAGCTGGCGGTCAACGCTCGTCGAAAGCCCGGGAAACTCAGAATAATAGACCAGAAGGATAAAGGATTGCCCTCCGCGCTGACGCACCATCCGGGACCATTGGTGTGAAATCAAAATCTTGGTTAATGTAAGGTGCGGGAACCTCACACTAGCGCCGAAGACGCGGGCCAAAGGAGAAGGAGGACGGAATGACATCATCGACGGAACGCGCGGTGCTCGCAGGCGGATGCTTTTGGGGAATGCAGGATCTCATTCGCAAATACGACGGCGTGATCTCGACGCGGGTCGGCTATACGGGGGGCGACGTTCCCAATGCGACTTACCGCAAGCACGGGACGCACGCCGAAGCTATCGAGATCATCTTCGATCCGACCAAGATCAGCTATCGGAAGCTGCTCGAGAATTTCTTCCAGATTCATGACCCGACTACTAAAAATCGTCATGGCAACGATATGGGGATGAGCTACCGGTCGGCGATTTTCTATACGACGGACGAGCAGAAGCGAATTGCGGAGGACACGATCGCCGATGTCGAGGCCTCCGGCCTCTGGCCGGGCAAGGTGGTAACCGAGTTGATACCTGTCGGCCCGTTCTGGGAAGCCGAACCGGAGCATCAGGATTACCTGGAGCGGATCCCGAACGGCTACACGTGCCACTTCGTGCGGCCAAACTGGGTGCTGCCGAAGCGCGGAGCGGCGGAGCGCCAGCCATCGCTAACGACATAGGCCTGAATCCAGGCGCCCATAAAGGCGGACACACCGCTCGATTGCTGCTGTTCGTGATGCTGTTGGGTTGGTGCGGCGCGTTGCTCCTGTTTCGGTTTGTGCGATCGGGCTCGCTCGCTCTCGGGTTCCTGGCCTGGAATCTTTTTCTTGCTGCGATTCCGGCAGTTGCAGCCTGGTTCTTTGCGCGCGCAATGGGGAAGGATTCCTCGACAATCGAGAAGGTTGGATGGTTCGTGGTGTGGCTCGTTTTCCTTCCCAACGCTCCGTACATCATCACCGATTTCGTTCATCTGACCCCGCGTCCCGGGATCCCTTTCTGGTATGACATCGCGCTCCTCATATCGTGCGCGGGGACAGGACTCCTGCTCGGCTACACATCCATTGCGGATGTACAGATAGCGATCACGCGAAGGTTTTCCGCGTTGGTGGGCTGGATGCTCGTGATTGCCGCGGTTCTCCTGTCCGGGTTCGGTATCTACCTCGGGCGTTTTCTCCGGTGGAATAGTTGGGACACGCTCACCAGCCCTCGTCAACTATCCCTCGAGATAACGGACCGCCTGATCAACCCGTTATCTCACCCGCAAACCTTCGGCGTCACGGTAGTCTACGGTGTGGGCCTCTTTCTGGGCTACGTGGCCCTTCGCTTCTGGCAGCCAGCTACCCGCGCTTCGGAGTAAAAATCTGCTCGATCGGGAGCCGGAACAGCCGCGGCCGGTCATCTACTTCCTGTCGTAGACGAGCCGAAAGTGGATCGGATCGGTGCTGGGGCCGGCCATAGGCTGTATTTCCATTTCCCGTGTCATGGTCTTGCCGTCCGGCGAGAGATATGTGCGGCCGGTCTGGAGCGCCACGGTCTGGCCTTGCATCGAGATCGTGCTCGAGAACGCCGTCGTGTCGTGCTGAACCTTGGTCGTGGTGCGAATCGTCGCCCCGTTGGACATGTCGTTCGACGCCTCACCTTCGCCCACCGGCCACTTGAGCACGCGGCGCTGGGTACCCTGTCCGCCGAAGTCCGAGGTTGAGGTGATCTCGTAGACGTTGCCGACGCGCGTGATCGTGGAGGAATCGATCGTGGGCGGTGGCAGCGTACCGAGGTCACTCTTGGCCAGATTGATGACCCAGGTGCCGGTGAGATCGGCGCCCTTTGCCGGAGCCTGCTGCGCGGCGAGACCAGCGGAAGGAGCGAGGAGGGCGAAGGCGATAAGCAAAGCTCTGGATGTTCTCAT
>DATBZT010000120.1:0-4916 GCA_036513055.1 Gemmatimonadaceae bacterium
GAAAAGTAGGACCAGTGAGGACTGCGACTATTGGCTTCGCGCCGGCGCCTCCGTTCGTTCCGGGGAAGCCGAAAATCTCCGCAGCCCACCCGAGTCCTCCTGTCACGGGGATTCCGGCTGATATCGTCCACAGGCTCGCAAATTTTGGGGCCGTTACCCCATCACCGGAGCGATGAGTTGCACCAATATTGATGTCGACATCCACGCCGCCGACGCTGTGACTGGAAATGAGAAGCAGGGAGACATCGGTGGTGCCGGTTCCCAGCCCACGGGTTGAAGAGGCAGTTGGCAGTTTGATGCCTGGCAGAATAGCGAAGTCACCGACGAGCGGGTTGTCGTCCAGCAGCCGGTATTTCAATCCTATCGTTACGTCTCCGATACCGCGCGCCGAGGGATCGCTTGTGGTTCCCCGAAAAGCCGCGGTGCTCAGGTTGAGCTGAGCGCGAGGAGCAACTCCGATTTTGAGAGTAGTCGGAAAACTCAGGACCCTGGTGCCGTCGGTGTAGCGATCCCACTCTCCACCCGATTCGAGCTCCACCCAACCCGGCGCAACCGTTCCGGCATGCGTGGCGACGGTCGGCCGCTCCGGCTGGACCTCATGCGGATCCCTGGCCGCTTCTGGTGTCGGTTGCTGAGCGTCGGCGGGCAGGACGTACGTAAGCAGCACGAATGCACAAGCGGCGAGACGAACTCTCAATTGCTACGCCTCGCTCGCGTAGCGTTATTCAGGACGCACATGAGCGTCGTACTCATGAAGAGATTTCTTCGAGCTCGGCTTGGCATGCAGCCTCCTTGTCCTCTCAACTTTGGCTGACCGCGTTCTGCTAACGCCAGGCAACGCCCACAACCTATTGCGACAATCTTACGGATTACAGAGGGAATCGGGCGTCGGCGCGGTTCTGGCAGTTGTAATTCTCTGCGGCTCTGGCTTCTCTCTTGGATGAGCACTAACGTCGCGGCCCGCCCTCGTTGCAGCGTTTTCGCTCTTCCGGTGGTATTTAAATCTGTCAATGCCCGACCTCGCCAAACCTGTATTCAGTCGGTTCCGAGACCTCCGGCGGCTGTCATGTATGCTGGCGGCCCTTTGGATAGTCGCTCCTCGGATCTCGCATGCCCAGGCCGGAGCAGCAACCGACGTGATCGTCGGCCGCGTTACCGACTCCGCAAGCGGCAAACCAATCGACCAGGCCTCCGTCTCCGCAACGTCGCTGGCGACCGGCCTCGTTCGCAGCGCCGTCACCTCCGCAGACGGGCGGTACGTGCTCGTCTTTGCCGACGGCGGCGGACGCTACGTTCTCCGCGTCCGCAGACTCGGCTATTCGGCCGCGACAATGGCCGTCGAGCGACGCGCGGAGTCGGATCGCATTAATGCGGACCTTCCACTTTCCGCGGCAGCGGCCGTGCTCGAGCGCGTCGTCGTGCTCGGCCGACTGATCGATTCGGCTGGTGTCGGCGGCGGCACCGGTCGGACGGTGACCCAGGATCGGGTGAATCGCCTGCCACTCGACAATGCGGGAGACCTGGCGGCAATTGCGGCTCTCACGCCGGGAGTCGTGACCACCGCGGCAACAGACACGACCACTGCATCATTCTCCGTCGCCGGCCAGCGACCGACGCAGAATCACATCTCGCTCGATGGACTGACTTTCGCGGCGGGAGCGGTGCCTCGCGACGCCGTGCGCGCGACTCGTGTCGTGACCAGCACCTACGACGTCGCGAAGGGGCAATTCAGTGGCGGTGAAGTTGCGTCCTCCACACGGTCGGGGACCAACAAGCGCCAGACTTCGCTCACCTACGACGCGCAGGACGACCAGCTGCAGGTGGGAGCCGCACCCAGCGCTGCGTTCTCGCGCCAGTATTCGCTCGGCCGGGTGAGCGGGAGCATGGGTGGTGCAATCGTAAAGGACCGGCTCTTTGCGTTCGGCGCGGTCGAGGGTTCGCGGAGAGTGAATCCAATCGCGACACTCCTTGTGAGCGATCCACTTACGAACGCCCGGCTCGGTATCGCCAATGACACCGTCGCGCGCTTTCTCAACACCGTCAGCGCGCTGGGTATTCCGCTCAATCCTTCCGACATTCCCAACGATCAGACACAGGACCGAGGCTCATTTCTCGGACGCGTGGATTTTGTCGCCAACGAGTCGAATCACGTAACGCTCCGCGCCGACTGGAGCGGATCGCGCGGACTTGGTTCGCGCGGCAGCCCCCGTGGTCTGTTGCAGAATCTCGGAACGAGCATGCGCCACAATTCCGGCCTGTTCGGAGGTCTGACGACGCAGCTGGGCTCCATCACGAACGATGTCCGGGCAACATTCCAGGTTTCCTCCCGCCAGGAAGACGGATACGTCAATCTGCCGCGTGGCCGGGTATTCATCTCGTCGGCAACTGCAGACGGTGCCGTATCGACGTATGACGCCTCGATAGGCGGCAACCAGGACTTTCCAGCCCGGAGCTCATCGCAACTCTTCGAAGGTGGCGACGAGCTTGCGTGGCTGTCGCACGATGGCGCGCATCGGGTGAAGTTGGGAGTCCTTGTCAACCACGGCTCTGGACGCAACGACGTGACCGAGGGGAAAAGCGGAATTTTCTTCTACAACTCGCTTGCCGATCTCGCCGCAAGCCGCCCGGCTTCGTTCGAGCGCGTTCTTTCGGCGAGCCTTCGCAGCTCATCACGCAACGGCGCAGCACTCTATGCGGGCGACGCATGGCAGCCCCACAGCGGACTCGAGATTGACTACGGCCTTCGACTCGAAGGTTCCCGTTACGGCGATGCGCCGGCCGAGAACGCAGACGTTCGGTCGGCCTTCAATCTCTCGACAGGCAGCTATCCATCCGAGATCCACCTGAGTCCGCGCGTCGGGTTTACGTATTCATCAGGAGGCGACAAAGAGGACAATCGCGGATGGCTGCTTCGCGGCGGAGCAGGCGAATTTCGCGGGGTTATTCCGGACGCCATTTTCGCGAATGCGGCGCAGTCCACGGGATTGGCAAGCGGACAAACGAAGCTGACGTGCACAGGGGCAGGTGTTCCAACGCCGGATTGGCGATCGTATCTCGCCAATCCGGCGACGATACCAACGAGCTGCGTTGGCGGAGCGAGCGTCAATTCCGCCACGTTGCCCAGCGTAATCGCGTTTGCCCGTAACACCGGCGCGCCTCGCACGTGGCGTAGCTCGCTTGGCGCGACCCATAGGATACTGGGACCGCTCACCGCCGCGCTCGATCTCTTCTATGTAGAGGGTGAGTCGCAGCTCGGGATTCCCGACGTCAATCTGCGAACAGTCCCTCAGTTCACGTTGCGCAATGAGGCCAATCGGCCGATTTACGTGCCTGCATCCTCGATAGAACCCACGACTGGTGCGGTTTCGATCAACGCGTCGCGCCTGTTTCCAAAATTCGGGCAGGTGTCCGAGGTGCGGTCATTCCTGAAGTCGCGAACGCGGCAGGCGACTTTCTCCCTCAGCGGCGAGACCGAAAGCGGGTTCGGCCTTGACGGCTCCTACACCTACACGAATTCACGCGACCAGTCGCTTGGCTACGAAGGTGAAGGCCCGGACGACAATGTTTTCGGCAACCCGAACGTTCCGGCGTGGGGACGCGCGGACGAAGAGCGGCGGCACCAGTTCGAAGCGTCGATGACCCTTCCCGTGCGCAGGGGAATCGAGCTGGCGTTGATCGGGCGTCTCGTCTCCGGCGCGCCGTTCAGCGCGCGTCTCGCGACAGATATCAATGGTGACGGGCAACGCAACGACCGGTCGTTTGTGTTCGATCCATTTGCCCCGACGACAGATTCGTCGCTCGCGGCCGGCATGCGCCAACTGCTGGCCACCGGCACGCCGACGGCGCGCCAGTGCCTGCCGCGCCAGTTCGGCCAGCCGGCGGAACGCAATGGATGCTCGGGTCCGTGGGTCCCTGGTCTCGACATGAAGTTGACCTACACTCCGAAAGTCGACTTCGCGCAGCGCCTTACACTGTCACTCACGGCATTGAACACAATCGTGGGCCTCGACGAGCTGTTCCATGGGCGCGACACCATTCACGGGTGGGGTCAGGACGCGAGCGTAGATCAACGACTTTTATTTGTAACCGGCTTTGATCCTGCGACGCAAACATTCAAGTACCGGGTGAATCAGCATTTCGGGGCGGCATCCGGCGCGCTCAACCCGTTCCGAATCCCATTTGTGCTGAGTCTGCAGGCTCGCGTCGCGCTTGGAGGCGGGAGTCGCGGGAATTGATAGTGGCTCGCATGCGCAAAGCACGCTTACCTATTTCGAGCCACAGCAACTCCTCGCAGCATCTCCGGCAAATCTGGCCAGCGCGTTAAGACCGGGCGGTATGGTCCCGAAACTCAGAGCGATGCGACTAAAAGACATTGCCGCGAGGGTGGAGGATGAGTTTGGGGGTGATCTGCGGGCGGCTCTTGGTGGACCCATCGCCCAAGCGCGCAAGGCACTCAAGAAGTTTCCAAGTATCGCCGATCCGGGTGCCGACCGCATACTGCTCTTTGCGGGGATTTCGCCTGTAGCACCCGTTCCGTCCAACTGCCTGCACGTGGTCATCCGCGTACAACACGGGAAGGAGCGCCAGAGCTACGGTGTGACATACCGCGAAGCACAACAGGCAATAGAGGCGGAAGTTCCCGAGAAATTCGACGCTCGCGCCCAGGCCTATTTGCTATTGAAGCGTCACGGCCAGGATCTCTGCAAACGCACAAATCCGAAATGCTGGCAATGCCCCGTCAGCTCCTCCTGCGCTTTCTTTGCTGGCAACCGTCGCGGGCGATCGACGCCCGCATGATTTTGGACGTGGCGCGATTTCAACCCACTGATAGTTGAACCACCGACCTCATGGCCGAGATTCCCGGTCCGGCCTGCACTACGAATATCGCGCTTCAGAGTCTGCGGGACGGCCAGGGA
>DATBZT010000121.1:0-3722 GCA_036513055.1 Gemmatimonadaceae bacterium
GGCGGGCGTGTTTTCGCAGCAGGCCGCAGTTCCGCCGATGCCATGGAAGGCTGTACACGCCGACGTCGTGACGGTCGGATCACACCGCTGAGCGAGCGCGTATGCGTCATCGTAAACCCGGCCGCCGGCCAGGGGCGTGGCGCCACAATGTTGCCGGCAATTCGCTCTGCATTCGCTGCTTATGGAGTGACAGAAGTTCGCCTGACGCGCGAGTGGCGGGACGAGCGTAAACTCGCTGCAGACGCAATCGCGCATGGCTTCACCACGATTGTCGCCGTCGGTGGGGACGGCACCACGGCCAATATCGCGAACGTAATCCTTCATTCCGAATCGGATGCGCGCCTTGGGGTGATTCCCGCCGGGACGGGAAACGATTTCGCAATGGTGCTCGGCACTGACGGCAACAGCATGGAGATGGTGGCCCGGCGAGCTGTCCAGTCCGGAGACTCCAGGGTGGATGTGGGGCGAATCGAGGACACGTTCTTTCTGAATTCATGCGGTTTCGGCTTCGACGTCGCCGTGCTGCAGGGGCTCGGGCAAGTGCGGTGGCTCAGAGGCAAGGCCGTTTATCTCTATACTGCCCTCACCCAACTGTTCCGCTTTCGCGGACTGCATGTCACCGTGGAGACGACGCTGGTCTCCCGCCGGCGATCCCTGCACATGATGCTGCTCATTGCCAACGGGCCCTGGTTTGGTGGCGGAATTCCAATCGCTCCGACAGCATTGGTGACAGACGGAGAGCTGGACGCCATTGCTGTCCACGACGTGTCGGCCTTCCGGCGTTTGCTGATCCTGGTCGCGGTAGCCCGGGGCAGACACCCGCGCTACGCCGAGGTACACATCGAGCGCGCCGCCGGGTTCACCGTCGCATTCGACGCAATGCCGATCTACGAGGCTGACGGAGAAATCCATCAGGCAAAGTCAGCGAGTGTCCTTGTTCGGTGCATCCCGGGAGCTTTGAGGGTTGTTACGGGCGACGCCGGGTTGCGGGCGCCGCGGACTCCAAGCATCCCGGCGAAGAAGAGGCGTGTTAAGTTTGCCCCTCACCCAAACTGGTAGACACATGCTCCGCAAATTCCTCGCGCTGACGTTTGCCGCGATGGCAGTGCTGTCCGCGCCGGCCGGCGCCCAGCACGCCACAGTTCTGCGGGCCGCGCGAATGATCGACGGAACCGGCGCGGCGACGATCAGCAATGCGGTCATCGTAGTCTCCGGCGACCGCATCGTCGCTGCCGGAACGTCCGCGGCAGTGACGGTCCCGCCAGGCGCGCAGGTCATCGACCTTGGTGACGTCACATTGCTGCCAGGCTTCATCGACGCTCACACCCACATCACAGGCCGGACGCTCGGCGATCCGCTCGCCGATCTCGCGGTGGTGAAGGACTACGCCTCATACGGAGCAATTCTCGGCGTTGCCAACGCGCTCAAGACGTTGATGGCCGGGTTCACGACAATTCGTGTCGTAGGATCCCCGCATTTCGACGACATCGCATTGCGACAGGCGATAACTGACGGCCGCGTCCCCGGTCCGAGAATGCAGAACGCCGGCAACGCCATTGGGATAACGGGCGGTCACTGTGATGAGAATGGCTTCAGACCAGGGCTGATCGAGCTTGGGCCGAAGGATGGCATCGCGAACGGACCGGAAGAGGTGCGCGCCGCCGTCCGCTATCAGGTGAAGTCGGGCGCCGACGTAATAAAGATGTGCGCCACTGGTGGCGTGCTGTCCGAGGGAGACGCGGTCGGCGCGACGCAGTACACCTACGAAGAGATGAAGGCGGGGGTGGATGAGGCTACCAAGCTCGGAAGAAAAGTGGCCGCGCATGCCCATGGCACGGAGGGAATCAAGATCGCCGTTCGCGCAGGCGTCTCGTCAATCGAGCATGGATCGTTTCTCGATGAGGAAGGGGCAACAATGATGGCCCAGCGCGGGACATTCCTCGTTCCGACGCTGATGGCGGGTGAAACGGTGGAAGGATTTGCGAAGACCGGAGTGCTCAAGGGCCTGCGCGCGGAAAAGGCCCTGGCCGCGGCGGCAGCAATGAGGAAGGCAATCCATATCGCCGTTGCCCACAGTATCCCGATCGCACTCGGCACGGATGCGGGCGTCATTGCTCATGGGACCAACGCGCACGAATTCGTGCTCATGGTCGAATGGGGCGGAATGACTCCCATAGCATCGCTCACCGCGGGCACAATGGGCGGAGCGAAGCTTCTCGGGTGGGATTCGAAGGTCGGTTCGATTGCCGCCGGGAAATTCGCCGATATCGTCGCTGTGCCGGGCGATCCGCTTCAGGACATCCACGTCGTGGAGCACGTCAGCTTCGTGATGAAGGGCGGGGTTATCTACAAGGGGCAAGGCGCGCAGTAGGACCTTGTGCGCGAGGCCGCTCGCAACCGGCGACTACATTGCGTCGAGTATTGCCTTGAAGCGGGGCGTGTCTCTGAGGCTATCGAAGTCCGGATCGTGCTCGATCCAGTCCTTGTGTCCCCACCCTTTATCGAGAGCGCGCTCGAGAGAGTCCAGGGCCTCCTCCCCTCGATCAAGAACGGCATAAGTACACGCGGTGTTGTACAGAGTCATCGTATCCTCGGGATCGATCTCCGCTGCGCGGCGCGCGAACTCGAGCGCCCGGTCCTTGTCGCCGGACGCAGCCAGAGTCGCCGCGGCGAGGTTGTAAGCGCGTGCGTCGTCCGGGTTGAGCTCGATCCGCTCCAACGTAAGCTTGAGTCCGCGCTGGTTTGCTGCGTCGGCATCGGCGTTTCTGCCAAGTCCTTTATAGGCTTGAGAGAGAAAGCTGGGCGCCTGAAAATCGTCTGGGCGAAGGGCCGAGGCTCGGTCGAACAAGCGCACGGCTTCGGCGAACTTGCCTTGCGCGAGGCACGCCCGTCCGTAGAAATACGGGGCATCGAACAGTTTGGGGTCCAATCGCATCGCTTTCTCGAATTCCGCTTCGGCCTCGGGAAAATTGCGATTGAGCCACACAGCTATCGCCCGCGCGAGGTGCGCTTCGGCGAGATCAGGCTCCAGCTCGAGTGCTCGATGGCTTGCCGCCTCGGCCTGGCGGAGATTTGACTCCCGTGCGTCGAACATCATGTAGAGCAGTGAGCAACAATCAGCGACCCCGGCATGGGCGAGCGCGTACTGAGGGTCAAGGTCGATCGCTTTCTTGAACATCTGCCGGGCGTACTCGAGACTCTTACGCCTGATCTCGAAGAACTGGCGCCCGCGAAGGTAATACTCGTAAGCCTTCACGTTCTCGGTACGGGCTTTTTCAATCGCCTTCTTTTCGTCTTCGCTGAGAATCACCCTCAGCGCCTTGACGATCGACTGCGAGATGTCGTCCTGAATCGCGAATACGTCTTCCATCTCGCGATCGTAACGCTCCGACCAGAGATGGTAGCCGTCAGCGACGTTGACAAGCTGCGCAGTAATCCGGAGGCGGTTGCCCATCTTCCGTACACTACCCTCGAGGAACGTGGACACCTTGAGCTTTCGTCCAATCTCGGCGATCTCCTCGTTCTTTCCCTTGAGGGCGAAGGACGCGGTTCTCGACGCGACTCTCAGGGTCTGGATCTTCGAGAGTGCGTTGATGATTTCCTCGGCCATGCCGTCCGTGAAGTACTCGTTCTCCGGATCGGCGCTCATGTTGGTGAAGGGAAGCACAGCGATGGACTTTGCTGACGAGACGACGGGTTGTGGCATCGTCTCGGTATCAGTC
>DATBZT010000122.1:0-9145 GCA_036513055.1 Gemmatimonadaceae bacterium
GTGAACGCGAGCGAGCTGGCCGATGATTTCATTCGTCAGTTCGAGACTGGCGAAATCGACGCCGTGTACGTGGTTTATGCGAAGTTCAACTCCCCGCTCTCCACACCGCCGACGACGCAGACGATTCTTCCGGTGACGCCGCCGGAGAAAAGGAAGACGCAGGGCGGCAAGGCCGCATTCCAGCACGACTACCTGCTCTTTCCGTCCGCCGAGGAGATCCTGGCGGAGCTTCTCCCGTCGTACGTGCGCAATTCGGTGTATCGCGCGCTCGTTGAGACCGTCGCCGCCGAGCAGGGCGCGCGCCGGACAGCAATGAAAAATGCAACCGACAACGCCGGCGACATGCTGAACGTGCTTCGCCGCACATATAACCGCGCCCGTCAGGCGCAGATCACGCAGGAGATCGCCGAGATTGTCGGCGGCTCCGCGGCCCTCGAGGGATAACAATGGCAACTGCAGTCTCGCCCGCACCGACCACCCGCAACATCGGAAAAGTCGTTCAGGTAATCGGACCGGTGCTCGACGTCGAGTTCGAGACCGAGCATCTGCCGGAGATCTACAACGCTCTTCGCATCACCGCGAAGTCTGATTCGGGAACGGACATCGACGTGACTTCCGAGGTGCAGCAGCACATCGGCCGCAACCAGGTTCGTGCCGTGGCAATGTCGGCCACGGACGGTGTGGTGCGGGGCATGGAAGTCGTGGACACCGGATCGTCAATCACCGTGCCGGTGGGCGAGGCGGCCCTCGGCCGCATCCTCAACGTGCTCGGTCAGCCGGTGGACGACGGTCCGCCGATTCCGGACAGCGTCGAACGGTGGCCGATTCACCGCATGCCGCCGAAGTTCGCGAACCTCGAGCCGAAGACGGAGATCTTCGAGACCGGAATCAAGGTCGTGGATCTCATCGCTCCGTTCGTGAAGGGCGGAAAGATCGGACTCTTCGGCGGCGCCGGGGTTGGAAAGACGGTCGTGATCATGGAGCTTATCAACAACGTTCAGAAGGGGCACGGCGGGCGCTCCGTATTCTGCGGCGTGGGCGAGCGGACGCGCGAAGGGAACGATCTGTATCTCGAGATGAAGGAGTCGGGCGTACTCAAGGCGACGGCGCTCATCTACGGTCAGATGAACGAGCCGCCGGGCGCGCGTCTGCGTGTGGGACTGACCGGTCTCACCGTCGCCGAGTATTTCCGCGACGTCGAGAACCAGGACGTTCTGGTTTTCATCGACAACATCTTCCGCTTCACCCAGGCCGGCTCTGAGGTGTCCGCGCTGCTTGGCAGAATGCCAAGTGCGGTGGGATATCAGCCGACACTGGCAACGGAGATGGGCGACCTTCAGGAGCGCATCACCTCGACGAAGACGGGGTCGATCACGTCGGTGCAGGCGATCTACGTTCCCGCCGACGACATCACCGATCCCGCGCCGGCGACGGCGTTCGCCCACCTCGACGCGACGGTCGTGCTTTCGCGCGCGATCACCGAGCTCGGGATCTATCCGGCCGTCGATCCGCTGGCGTCGTCGTCGAGAATTCTCGACGCCCAGTTCATCGGCGACCGTCACTACAAGGTCGCGACGGACGTTCAAAGAATTCTGCAGCGTTACAAGGAGCTGCAGGACATCATCGCGATTCTCGGCATGGATGAGCTGTCGGAAGAGGACAAGCTCGTTGTGGGTCGCGCGCGCAGACTGCAGCGGTTCATGTCGCAGCCGTTTGCGGTGGCCGAACAGTTCACGGGGATTACCGGAAAGTACGTGAAGCTCGAGGATACGATCTCGTCGTTCGAGCGGCTCGTGGCGGGCGAGTTCGACCAGTTGCCCGAGCAGGCGTTTTTTATGGCTGGCTCGATTGATGACGTGGTGGAGCAGGCCAACAAGATGGCGAAGGAGTAGCAGTGCTCAAGGTATCGGTGATCTCACCCGAAGCGGTGCTGTTCGAGGGCGAGGCGCAGTCTGTTGTTGCGCCCGCGTTCGACGGAGAGGTGGGGATTCTGGAGAACCATGCCCCCATGGTCACCCTGCTCGGTAAAGGCGCGCTCCGGCTCGGTGGCTCCGGATCTGACCGCCGTTTCAACATCGAGGGCGGCTTCCTTCAGGTTGTCGACAACATTGTTCGGGTGGTAACGGAGCGGGCTGCGGTGGCGTAGCCCGGAGAACCTGATCACGCTTCGAGCAGCCCTCATTCGTGGGGGCTGTTTTTTTTTGGTCTTTCTGACTCGCGGTTTCGCTTTCACCTCTATGTAGGGGAATAGACTACAAGCCGTACAGGGAATTGACTCTTGACGCTTCCGGCGGCCATCCCCAATGTCAAGAAATTATAATCCCGGTGTCGGGGATTCGCATCGTTTTGCCATGCGCCCCGAGCAGGCCCGGCAGCAGAGGGGAGCAAAATGGGACCCGCTCAACGCTCCTACGTTTTTCTCGCAAAAGGAGGTACCACATGAAAGTACCTGGTCGACTTCAGCGGTTGGCCGCTGGGCTGTTGCTGTCCGGGTTGATCCCGGCACTCGCAGCGGCACAGGGCACCACGCTGAGCGGACGAGTCACTGGAGAAAGCGGAGCACCGCTCGCCTCTGCCTCGGTCAGGATCCCCGAGCTTTCACTCGGAGCACTGACTGGCGCTGACGGGCGCTACAGTTTTACGGTGCCGGCCACAAGTGTTCGTGGGCAGGCGGTCACCATCATCGCCCGGCGCCTTGGCTATGAGCCCCACTCGGTGGCGGCGACTCTCACCGGCACGGGTATCGTTACCGATTTCCGTCTGACGCAAGCAGCGACCGCCCTCAATGAGGTGGTGGTCACGGCTCTCGGAATCGAGCGCAAGAAGAGCCAGCTCGGAACAGCGGTGCAGCAGGTGGACAACGCCGAGCTGAACACGACTCACGACCTCAACGTCGTGAACCAGCTCGAGGGCAAGGTTTCCGGTGTGACGATCAACGCCTCCGGAACGCAGGGAGGCTCGAGCCGGATCCTGATTCGCGGAGCCAACTCGATCACGGGCAACAACCAGCCGCTGTTCATCGTCGACGGCACCGCAGTTTCGAACAACGCCATCGGCAGCGACGCGAACGGAAGCGGTCGCGGTCTGGATTTCGGCAGCGTCATCAACGACATCAACCCCGAGGATGTGGCGAACATCTCGGTGCTGAAGGGGCCGAACGCAGCCGCGATCTACGGTTCGCGTGCGGCAAACGGCGTCGTCCTGATCACCACCAGGCGCGGACAGCGCTCGGGCGGGATCAGAACGCAGGCCACGAGCGGCGTTACCTGGGAGCAGCCGAGCATCCTCCCCACGTACCAGAATCAGTACGGTCAGGGCGCCGGCGGCCAGTTCAAGTTCGTCAACGGCAAGGGCGGCGGAGTTCAGGACGGCAACGACCAGAGCTATGGACCGAAGCTCGACGGGCGTCTGATCGACCAGTTCACCGGACCGCAGCAGCCGTGGATAGCGCACCCGGATAACGTGTCGAGCTTCTTCAATACAGGCCGCACGATCGTCAACAACGTCTCGTTCAGCGGCGGCACCGACAGGGCCAACGCGCGTGCATCAATCGGAAGCGAGGCCGTCGGCGGCATCATTCCGAACAACACGTTCCAGAAGTTCACGGGCCTTCTTTCGGCGGACATGAACGTCAGCAGCCGCTTGTCGGCGACTGCCAATGTCCAGTACGTGGCGAACAACGGCCACAACCGCGCGGGCGTCGGTTACAACACCGGCATTCTCGAGCAGTTCATCTGGTTCGGACGTCAGGTGGACATGAACGCCCTTCGCAACTACTACACGGACAATGGCCAGCTCTTCAACTGGAACTACAACTACCACAACAATCCGTTCTACCTGCAGTACGCCAACCCTGAGCTCGACCAGCGCGATCACATCATCGCTGGCGGCAGCGCGACCTACAAGGTCGCGGACTGGTTGAACGCATCACTGCGGTCGGGCACTGACTTCTACCGCTACAACATCAACCAGAACTACGCGCCGGGGAACATCAACTTCACCAACCTCGCGTTCCAGGGCGGGTTTTATTACCGAAACGACTACAGCAGCCAGAACAACACGCAGCTTCTTTTCACGGCGAACAAGGGCGTGGGCAGCCGGCTGCAGCTCAACGCGACGGCGGGAGGGAATCATCGCTATGCGGCTTACCGCTACAACACGACGGCAAGCAGCTCAATTCTCGCGGCGGACATCTACAACCCGTCGAACTCGGCGGTGTCGCCAACAATCGGTCTCTATGACGAGCGCCGCGCGACGAACAGCGTTTACGGCACGGGGTCGTTCACGTGGAGTGACTTCTGGACCGTGGAAGTAACAGGACGCAACGACTGGTCTTCAACTCTTCCAAAGGGCAACAACTCGTATTTCTATCCCTCGATCAGCTCCTCGCTCGTAGTGACCGACATGTTGCCCAGTGTCAAGGGCAACTTCCTGTCGTATCTCAAGCTGCGTGGCTCGATCGCGGAGGTTGGTAACGACGCGGAGCCGTACCAGTTGCAGACGGTGTATGTCGGCAACGCCAACAAGTTCGGCTCGCTGCCGCAGTACACGTTGAACGATCAGGTAGCCAACGTGAACCTCAAGCCCGAGCAGACAAAGAGCTCTGAGGCAGGCGTCGAAGTGGGCTTCTTCGACAACCGTATCACTCTCGACGCGTCGGTCTACAACAAGACCACCACCAACGAGATCGTGAACGTGACGGTTTCGCCGGCCAGCGGCTTTACAAGTGCGGCCGTCAACGCCGGAAAGATGCAGAACAAGGGCTTCGAGGCGCTGTTGAACATTGTACCGATCAGAACGTCAGGCGGCTTCGAGTGGACCTCGACGATCAACTACGCGGCCAACAAGAACACGCTCGTTGCTCTTGCCCCCGGGCTGCAGACAATCGTTCTTGGCAACACGTGGACACTCAACACTGAAGCGCGCGTGGGTCAGCCCTACGGTTCGCTCTTTGGCAACGGGTTCCTGCGTGACTCGGCAACTGGCCAGCTTTTGACGAGCGGCGGTTTCCCGATTAAGGATCCCAATCGTCGGGTTCTCGGCAACATCAACCCGACGTGGGTGGGTGGCTGGAACAACACCGTCAGCTTCGGACCTTTCACCGCCAGCGCGTTGATCGACGTCCACAAGGGCGGGCAGATCTTCAGCGTGAGCAACATGTTCGGCCAGTACGCCGGCGTATTCGCTGAGTCGCTGAAAGGACGCGAGGTCGACTGGAACAATCCGGGACTCGTGATTCAGGGAATCGATCAGCAGACAGGTAAGCCCAACACGATCAACGTGACCGCGGAGGACTACTTCCAGAACCTGTTCGAGATCCACGAAGCTTTCATTTACGATGACAGCTGGGTAAAACTGCGCGAGCTGCGCGTCGGTGTGGAACTGCCGGCGTCATTTACGAGCAGACTTCGCATCTCGGCGCTAAACATCGCTCTGGTGGGTCGGAATCTCTGGACACACTCGAACGTACCCAACATCGACCCTGAGTTCTCCTATCAGACCGGGAACTACCAGGGCGCGGAGTTCGCGGCGCTCCCCACCACGCGGAGCCTCGGGTTCAATGTGCGGATCACGCCGTAACCTACCAGGAGACCAGACACTAATGCCTAATAAATTCACAGCGATCGCGGCGGGGGTGTTACTCGCCGCGGGGGCGCTGGCGTGTAACAACGATACGATCACGAATCTGAATCAGAACCCCAACAATCCGACGAGCGCCCCTCCGGGCCCCGTCTTCACCCAGGCCGTGCGCCTCTCGGCGACGAGGTTCATCGGTAACAATTTCGCGCTGCGCCAGACAGAGTTTGTGGCGCAACACTGGGCCGAGGTCCAGTATCCGGACGAGGATCGCTACGCGCGCCTTGGGCCGGCTGACGTTCAGGGCACGTTCAACGGAGCCTACGTCTCGGAAATCGAGGACCTGAAGAACGTCGCCAAAGGCGGGCTGGCCGCAACAAACCCGGCGGTCTATGGACCGGCGTCGGTGCTCCTTGCCTGGGACTATGAGTATCTGACCGACACCTGGGGCGATATTCCCTATTCCATGGCGCTGGCCGGCGACTCGGCGTCACCCAACTTCAGCCCGGTGTACGATGCCCAGAAGGACATCTACACGGGCCTGCTGGCGACCCTCACCAAAGCGACCACGGATATGGCGACGCTTCCGAATGCGGGTGGGTTCGGCAGCGCGGATCCGATGTACGGCGGCAGCGTCGCGAAGTGGGAGAAGTTCTCGAACTCGCTTCGCGCCCGTCTGGCGATGAGGCTGGTCAATGTGGACAAGACGACGGCAGATGCACAACTCAAGGCAGCGTTCGCGGCACCGGGTGGCGTGTTCGCGTCCAATGCCGACAATGCGCAGTTCGCGTGGCCGGGTGACAACGTCTACAACAATCCGATCACCGACAACTTCATCACCCGCGACGACCATCGCGTTTCGAACACGTTCTCCAACATCCTTGTTGGCAACAACGATCCGCGTACACCGATCCTGATGCAGCCCACACTGGCAGATGCGACGAAGTACGCCGGAATGCCTAACGGTCTGAACGCGGCGCCCGCCGGTACCTACTTCCTGACCTCGTCACGTCCGGGGGCGATCTTCTTCCCAGGCGCCACGACGGCGGGAACGATCGGAAGCTCCGCAAACAAGAAGAACCCGTCGTATTTCATGACTTACGCCGAGATGTCGTTCATTCAGGCAGAGGCGGCGGAGCGTGGACTGGGTGGTTTAGCAGCGGGTTCGGCAGCTACGTACTACCAGAACGGAATCAAGGCGTCGATGGCGCAGTGGGGCGTTACCGACCAGACGGCCATCAATAATTTTCTCGCGCAGCCGGCCATCGCCTACAAGGGCGGCGTGGAAGGCCTGAAGCAGATCGCAATACAGAAGTGGGTCGCGCTCGTCACCGATGGCGCACAGTCGTGGGCCGAATGGCGTCGCACCTGCCAGCCGTCCGCAATCGCCCCGGGACCGGCTGCTGTCGTGGCCTACGTTCCTCGCAGGTTCCAGTACTCGACCACTGAGTACTCCGTCAATCCTGACAACCTCCAGGCGGCCATCAACCGCCAGGGTCCCGACACGTTTGCGACACGGATGTACTGGGACAAGTCACCATCCGCAGCACCGACCTGCTCCTGAAATTTCCAGAGCAGCGCACAGGAAAAGCCCCCCGAGAGATCGGGGGGCTTTTTTGTGCGGACTGCCGGCCTCGGACCAAACCCAGTCCGCAGTCGTTGGAAGTCAGGCTCCGGTTACGTTGCGATCTACCGAGACTTGCTCCAGAGTACGATCACCCCGCAAGCCCGCGTCTCCTGATCCTTGTACTCGGCGGGAAGGCCGGCCCAGGAGGTGTAGAGCTCGATTCCAGCGATATCCGCGGCGCTGGCGACCTCATCGAGTTCGGCGCCAGGCAGGCGGATGCCATCTATCCAGACAGTCGGTTTGCACCCGCGCAGCCGAACGGCGTTTCCAATTCCGGCGGCCGTTAGCGATACACCAGGGACGGTGCGGAAAAGATCGCTCACATAAGCCGGGCGTCGCTTCTCTATCTCTGCCTGCTCGAAGAATCTCCCGAAGCTGGGATTTGCCTTGTGGAGATTGAAGTCGCGCATCCGGTTGGATGTCATACTGATCGCCACCGGGTCGAGCTCGGTTGGCACAACTTCGAGAGCGAAATCCACAGGAGTCGCGCCGGTGAGCGCACCGATGTCTAAATCGATCGTGAGCGCCTTGTACCCGAGTCTGCGTGCAGTGACGGAAGCCACCCCGGCCCCAACGTCGGCGAACGCGAAGCGCCCGTCATTGCCGGTGCGCGCGTCTCTGGGCCGCTGGCCTTTGCGCGAGAGGATGAGCTCAGCGTTGGAAATCGGGGCGTGGTTGTGATCCGTCACGCTGCCGCCGACTGCGTAAGTCGCCGGGGACTGTGCCCGCAGCTCGCACACGCCGCAAAATAAGACGACGGCACAGATAAGCCCGTTCGTAACGAGCAACATCAGCCGCGAATGCATTGGCGCCTCCCCCGGCAATCCGCATTTCACTCTGTCGCGGGTGACAGGGCTTGTCAAGCCTGGTACGGTGAAGTGCCGCAAACTTCGGGCTAGGCAGGGCCCTTGCACTTGCCATGGAGCGTCTCTCACCCCAAAGTAAGAAGAATGTCCGATCCCAAACTTCCTTCGATTCTTGTTGTTGACGACAATCAGGACAACGCGCACATAATCAGAGATTACCTCGAGGCGCGGGGGTATCCGATCACGGTTGCCTATGACGGCGACCAGGCCATGGACGCCTTCGAGCGTGAAAAGCCTTCGCTCATCCTTCTGGACGTCATGATGCCGGGGCGCGACGGCTGGCAGGTGTGCCGCGAGATGAAGGATCACCCGACGCTTGGCTCATCCATACGCGTCATCATGGTGACCGCCCTCCAGGACTGGATGAACAAGCGACAGGCGCTGGAAACGGGCGCCGACGACTTCGTCGAGAAGCCGTTCGAGCTCGCCGCACTCGTGAAGGTCGTGGAGCGAAACGCGGCCCGGCTCGCTCCAACGAGCTGACTTTGCCGAGCTACCGGCAGCTCTTTCGCTCGGCGCAGGAGAAGGTCCCAACCGTTTCGGCTACGCTCGAAGTGCTGCGCAAGCCGATTCAGGAGCGCGGCGAGCTTGTAATCCTCTATTTCAACTTCGACCGATACCAGAAGATCGAGGAGATCTACGGCTGGGAAAAGCTGGACGACATCCTCGAGACGACGACGCAGGCAATGCGCGATTTCTTCCGCGACGGACCGTTCGCGGCGTCGCAGCTCATGGTGAGCTTCACCAACGACGACGACTTCATTCTCTTCCACGTTCCCGAGCCCGAAAAGCCGGGGCCAAGCGACGAAGAAATCACTGACCTCACAATCCGGCTTCACCAGTTCATCACCACGCGAGTAGAGGAGCAGCATGGCGAATCCATCGCCGCGCTGTTCGACACCTACGTCGGGCGTGCTCACATCTACTACGATCCCAAGATTCGCCTCGAGCGCCAGATCTATCGCGGCATCCGCGAGGCGGCACTGTCGTCGAACAGCGTCGAGCAGCGCGAGCTCGACCGCAAGAGCGCCGATCTGCGGGAGACGCTTCGCACCGGCGCGCTGTACATCGACTA
>DATBZT010000123.1:0-5309 GCA_036513055.1 Gemmatimonadaceae bacterium
GATTCGCGCCCGGCGAGCAAAGCTCGAACGCGTTTTTGTCACTGACGCCGATCTTGGTGGGGCGAAGCACAAAGGGCGGCCGTGATCGTCGCCGACACGAATCTTATTGCTTATTTTCTTCTCCCCGGCGAGCACACCGCCGAAGCTGTAGCTGTATTTCGAAAGGATCCGGAATGGGCGGCTCCTCTGCTCTGGAGGAGTGAGTTGAGGAGCGTGCTGTCGCACTATCTTCGGCGAAATGTTCTTTCACTGCAGCAGGCGCTTGAGACGATGGCTGACGCCGAAACCATGCTGCAAGGCCGCGAGTACACACTTCCCTCTGAACCGATCATTCGGCTCGCGGCCGAATGTCCATGTTCGGCGTACGACTGCGAGTTCGTCGCGCTTGCTGAGGAACTTGGGGTTTCGCTTGTAACCTCAGACGCGCAGGTCCTGAGCGTGTTCACACAAACGGCGATTTCACCGGCCAGGTTTGTCCAGTGACGGCATGCAGCGACGTGAGGTGAGCTTTTCAATGTCGCACCCCATGCTCGGCGTCTCATTTTCGTCGCTCGAGTTTCAGAATCCGCTGTTGCTCGCGGCCGGCACTGCCGCCTACGGCCGAGAGATCGCCGGCGTGATGAATCTCGACGCTCTCGGCGGGATTGTGACAAAAGCGGTGAGTGTCCTTCCGCGGAAGGGCGCGCCGGCCCCGCGGGTCGCTGATTTCGATGGCGGGATGATAAACGCGGTCGGTCTGGCCAACCCGGGCGTTGAAACGGTGCGCGACCAGGAGCTGCCATGGCTGGCCGCCAACCTTCACCATGCCCGCGTGATCGTGAACGTTGTTGGCGACACCGTTCAGGATTTTGCCGAGGTGGTGGCCGAGCTTAGTGAGGCGCAGGGGGTTTCGGCGTTCGAGCTCAACGTGAGCTGCCCCAACGTGAAGGCCGGCGGAATGGAGTTCGGCGCCGACCCGCAGGCACTCGCACGCCTGGTGAGCCTGGCGCGTGGCGCGACAACGAGACCGATTACGGTAAAACTCTCGCCAATGCTGCCGCATATCGCAGAGAGTGCGCGCGTGGCGGTGGACGCCGGCGCCGATGCGCTTACGCTGGTGAACACGATTCCGGGTCTGGTGGTGGATGTGGAGACGCGGCGGCCGGCGCTCGGATTTGGAAGTGGCGGCGTGAGTGGCGAGGGACTGCTCCCGGTGGGAGTGCTTGCGGTTTGGAAGGTGAGCCGGGCGGTGAGCGCGCCACTGATCGGCGTTGGCGGGGTGTCTCGCGGGACCGATGTCGTACAATACCTGCTCGCCGGCGCGACGTTGGTGGGGATGGGGACAGCGGTGATGAAGGATCCGCGGGCGCCGGCGCGCGTTCTGAAGGAGCTTTTGGCGTGGTGCAATGCGCATCGGGTGTCGCAGCTCACGGACATTATCGGGACGCTGGAATGGCCGGCGTGACGCCGGCGATCCCAATCGTCGCGCTCGACTGCCCGGATACCGATGCCGCACTCGCGCTGGTGGCGACGCTCGGCGAGACATGCCGGTTTTACAAAGTGGGGAGCGAGCTGTTCGCGGCGTCCGGCCCCGAGGTAGTGGAGAGGGTCCGCGGGGAGGGCTGCGACGTCTTTCTCGATCTCAAGCTGCACGATATTCCCAACACCGTTGCCGGCGCGATGAGGCGGATTGCGGCAATGGGGATTCGGCTGGCTACCGTCCACGCATCGGGCGGCAGGGCGATGATCGAAGCGGCGGTAGATGCGGCGGGCGCCGACTGTGGCGTTCTGGCCGTCACGATTCTGACATCGCTGGATCGGGCGGCGCTTTCGGAGATCACGGGCGACCCGAATGTGGATCCGGCCGATTCCGTCCTCAGGCTGGCAGAACTGGCACGTTCAGCGGGTGCCCGAGGCGTTGTTTGCAGCGGCAAAGAGGCTCCCCTGGTGCGGGCGCGCCTGGGCTCGAGGCTCGAGATTCTGGTGCCGGGCATCCGGCTTCCGGGCGATTCGGCGGGCGATCAGGCGCGAATCGTCACGCCAGAGGCGGCCGCTCACGCAGGTGCGGACTATCTGGTTCTGGGCCGTTCGGTCACCGCCGCGGCCGACCCGCGGCGCGCCATGGAGATTGTCCGGCACCGGCTGCAGCTCTGAAGAGATCCAGCAGAATGCCGGAGGTGGTGCGCGTCGATAGCCCAGGTGAGATGCGATTTTGGTAAGCGCGCGAAGGTGGTTTGCTGCGTGGAGTTGCAGCCGTCGTTAGTCCTCCGTACGTTAGCGGGCCACAACAACTCGCAGGACAAAATCCTCTAAACTCAGGGGGCACCATGTCGCGTGCTGCACTGCTCTTGGTTCTACCCGTATTACTCGCGTGCTCGAAGAAGGAAACGCCGGCCGCCGACACTTCGGCTGCAATGGCTCCCGCTCCGGCGGCCACCGCTCCGGCAGCCGCTGCCCCGGCCCCGATGAATGTCGCCGGCACCTGGACCGTCAAAGTCATGCCGCAGGCGAAGGACACAGTTGTCCTGACATACAAACTCGTGGCGACGAATGACAAGACCGGCTGGATGCTGACGTTCCCGAATCGCCAGCCGATGGAGCCCCGCGTCGTGTCCATGGATAACGACAGCGTGGTTGTCGACAACGGCCCATATTCGAGTCTTCTCCGGAAGAGCGTGATGGTCACGACACACAGCTCCATGCACATGGAGGGCGACAAACTCGTCGGCATCACGATCGCCCACTACAACACGAAGGGTGCTGATTCGGTGGTCATGCTCCGGACCGAGGGTACGCGGCAGTAGCGGGTGCGACGTCCTGGTTTTTTCCGGTAACGCCTGAATGTTCCTCTTAAGTCTCTCTCGAATGAAGAAAGCCCGCCTGATCTCCGTCTTCGCAGCCTCGCTGGCTGCGGTCTCACTGACTCACGTCGCAGATGCGCAAAAGCTCAGCTACCCGGCGACGCGAAAGACGGAGCAGGTCGATACCTATTTCGGCGCGCAGGTGGCCGATCCATACCGCTGGCTGGAAGACGAGAACTCGCCTGAGACGGCGAAGTGGGTCGAGGCGGAGAACGACGTAACTGCAGGTTACCTGGACAGGATCCCGTACCGCGCCGCCATCAAAAGCCGGCTGGAGAAGCTGTTCAACTACGCGAAGTACGGCGCGCCGTCGAGAAAGGGACAGTACTACGTCTACTCGAAGAATGACGGCCTGCAGAACCAGAGCGTGCTCTACATCCAGAAGGGCCTGGGCGGGACGCCCGATGTGCTGCTTGATCCGAACAAGTTCACCGCCGACGGCACCTCGCGACTGGCCGGGTTCGAGCTCTCAAAGGATGGAAGCCACGCGGCCTACGGCATCTCAACTGGAGGCTCCGACTGGACGGAGTATCACGTGATGGACGTCAGCTCGCGGAAGATGCTGCCCGACGTGATCAAATGGGCCAAGGTGAGCGGCATCGCGTGGCGGGGAAACGGCTTTTACTACAGCGGCTACGATCCGCCGGACCAGACAACTGCTCTGACGTCGAAGAATGAAGGTCACAAGGTTTTCTACCACCGCGTGGGGACGGCGCAGGCGGCTGATGAGCTGGTTTACGAGGACAAGGCGAACCCGGAGCGCTTTCACAACGTCTCGACGACCGAAGACGAGCGCTTCGCCGTTCTGAACATCTCCGATCGCGGCAAGGGCAAGAGAGGAAACGCTGTATTCTTCCGTGATCTCTCGAAGCCCGGCAAGACCTGGACGCCGATCGTGGCGGAAGCAGGCGACTTCAGCTATGGCGTGATCGACAACGTCGGCGCCAGGTTCCTGATCGAGACAAACGAGAACGCGCCAAACGGCAAGGTTCTCATGTTCGACCCTGCCAAGCCTGAAGGGCACAAGTGGACGACCGTACTCGCGGAGCGACCTGAACCGCTGCAGAGCACAAGCGCAGCGGGTGGAAAGCTCTTCGCGACCTTTCTCAAGGACGTCACGACCCGGGCGTATGTGTACGATTTGGCCGGGAAGCTCGAGAACGAGATCGTCCTGCCGGGACTTGGAACGGCCGGCGGATTCGACGGAAACCGGGACGACAAGGCGATTTTTTACACCTACAGCTCCTTCAATTTTCCGCCGTCCATCTTCAGGTACGACATAGCTTCGAAGAAGTCATCACTCTTCCGCGCGCCCGCGATTCCGGGGTTCAACGCGGCAGATCTCGAGACAAAACAAATCTTCTACGTGAGCAAGGACGGCACGCGGGTGCCGATGTTTCTCACCTACAGGAAAGGCCTCAAGCTCGACGGTAACAACCCCACTCTCCTCTACGCCTACGGCGGGTTCAACATCACCACCAACCCTTCGTTCAGCGCATTGCGACTGGCGCTCCTCGAGCAGGGCGTGGTTTACGCCTCCGCGAACATCAGGGGCGGCGGCGAGTATGGGGAGAAGTGGCACGCCGCCGGAATGAAGCTCAACAAGCAGAACGTGTTCGACGACTTCATCGCGGCGGCGGAGTGGCTCGTCGCGAACAAGTACACGTCGCCGGCGAGACTGGCGATTCAGGGCGCTTCGAACGGCGGGCTGCTGGTGGGGGCCGTTGCCAACCAGAGGCCCGACCTGTTCAAGGTGGTCATCCAGCAGGCGGGGGTGATGGACATGCTGCGCTTTCAGAAATTCACGATCGGCTGGAACTGGATACCGGACTACGGCTCTTCGGACAACGAAGCGGAATTCAAGGCGCTCAGGGCGTACTCGCCGATTCACAACGTCCGCGACGGGGCGCAGTATCCCGCGACTCTCATTACCACTGCCGACCACGACGATCGCGTCGTTCCCGCTCACTCCTTCAAGTACGCGGCCGCCCTCCAGGCGGCGCAGGGTGGGGACAACCCGATTCTGATTCGCATCGACACGAGGTCGGGCCACGGCGCGAGCAATACGACGAAGTCGATAGAGCAGACGGCGGACATTTATGCGTTTATCTTCCAGAACCTGGGAGTGACTCCCCGGTACCCGTAGTCCCGGGACACGTCCCCCAGACCAGCTAAGGCCCTGCGACCACCCGCAGAACTTTTCTTGCATTTGCTGCGCCTGCCGCGTCACCGACTCGGCGCGCGAGTTCGGCTTCCGCACGCACGTGGGCGATAAAATATCGCGCACCCGTGGTCCAGTCATAAAGTCGGCGGCGGCTCGCAGCAAGTGCGGCACGCTCATCTCCGAGGCGGGACCAGAGGTCGGCGAGAATAACATTGACGAAGCCAATTCCGTATTCCTGGGGTCCAACCCGCGCTAGCGAATCCAGGCTACCGACCATGGCACGAGCGTCAGGTTTGCCCGCATAG
>DATBZT010000124.1:0-16643 GCA_036513055.1 Gemmatimonadaceae bacterium
AATCGACGCTGTCCGCGCGATCACCGAATACGATCCGCAGGCGCGGGTGCTGATGTGCAGCGCCATGGGTCAACAGGCGCTCGTTGCCGAAGCGATCCAGGCCGGGGCGAAGGACTTTGTCGTCAAGCCGTTCCAGCCGAGCAGAGTCCTGGAAGCGGTGCAGCGCGTGCTTGGCTGAAATGAATACCCAGCGTTATGCCGAGCTCTTTCGCGCCGAGGCGCGGGAACGGCTCAATGAGATGAACAACGCCCTTCTCGCGATCGAGCGGGGCGCGGGGCCGGAGCGCGTCTCCGAGCTTTTCAGAGCGGTGCATAACGTGAAGGGAATGAGCGCCGCGATGGGTTATCAATCCATTCGCGATCTGTCGCACGCGCTCGAGGCACTGCTGGAAAAGCTCCGCCGCGACGAATCCGGGCCCTCGCCGGCGGTGATCGAAGCGCTCTTCGACGCTGTCGACGCGCTCGAAAGCGCCATTGTGCTCGTGTCGTCCGACGCCACCGCGAATCCCGACGTCGGAGAGGCGGTCGCGATCCTGGAAGAGCTGGCCAGCGCCGCCGACTCCGTTCCCGAAGTGATGGTGCTGCCGACGATGGAGTGGCCAACGATGCCGGCAACGGTAACGCCCACGGCGCCGATGCGCGCCTCGGCCACGCCAACCACGCCGCTGCGAGTCACGCCTGTTCGCCCGGTAGCAGCGGCGCGCACGGCACCATACGGAATGCCAGTCGTTGAGGGAAAGCGCAGCATTCGCGTGGACGCCGAGCGGCTCGATACACTGATGACGCTCATCGGCGAGCTGGTGATTGCGCGCGGACGGCTGGCGGAAATCTCGCGGCAGTCTCGCGACCAGGCGTTGATCGGAATTGTATCCCACGCATCCCGACTCATCGGCAATCTGCAGGACGAGATCACAAAGAGTCGCATGGTTCCGGTGGGGCAGGCGTTCGACCGGTTTGAACGTCTTGTCCGGGACACGTCGCATGAGCTCGGCAAGTCGGTGGCGTTCGAGTTGACGGGAACCGACATCGAAGCGGACAAATCGGTCCTCGACGAGATCGGAGATCCGGTCATGCACCTGTTGCGGAACGCCCTCGATCATGGCGTGGAAACGCCGGCCGAGCGGCGAAAGGCGGGCAAGCCGCCGGTGGCCAGACTCGTTCTGTCCGCCGAAAGGGAGCGAGCCGACGTGGTGATCCACGTTTCCGATGATGGGCGGGGAATTGACCGGAAAAAGGTGCTCGAGAACGCGCGCGCCGGGGGATTCGTGCCGCCCTTGCAGTCCGAGCTCAGTGAAGCCCAGCTACTCGCGCTGATTGCCCGCCCTGGCTTCTCCACCACGTCGAGCGTAACGCGACTGTCAGGCCGCGGTGTGGGACTCGACGTCGTGGCCACGAAGGTCAGGTCGCTCGGCGGATCGCTCGAGCTCAACACAGCGGATGGTGAAGGCACGACGATTACGATCCGCCTGCCGATGACACTGGCGATCATTCATGCTCTGCTGGCGCGCACCGCAGGCGATGTCTACGCGCTGCCATCGACTCACGTCGTCGAGACGATGGTCCTGACGCCCGGAATGTCGAGCTTCGAAGACGGCCGTGAAGTTCTCACCATCCGTGGCGAGAAGATTCCCGCGGTGCGGTTGCGGGCGCGGCTTGGGCATCCACCGCGCGGCGGCGACAGGGGACATGTGGTTGTCCTCGACCTCCCGGAGCGCCGCGTCAGCCTCGTCGTCGACGAGTTCATCGGACAGCAGGAGATAGTGGTCAAGCCGTTCGACGCTGCGCGCGGAATGCCGCGACTGTTCAGCGGCGCGACGATACTTTCGAACGGTGCGCCGGCGCTGATCCTCGACGCGCGCGGCGTCGCATAGGCGGGAACATGCAGAACATCCGGGTACCCGAGGCGACGCTGACGGAAGGAGCGCTGCGATCATTGTCGCCGGCTCGGCTCGACGCGCTCAAGGAAGTCGCCAACATCGGCGCCGGGCATGCCGCGACCGCACTGTCTTTGCTGACGGGCGCGCGCATCATGATCGAGGTCCCGACGGTGAATGTCGGCCAGCTTTCGGAGCTGATGCCGACGATCGCTTCGCCGGAAGCGCTGCTCGTGAGCGTGATGATGGACATGGGTGGGTCGCTCAACGGGCAGACGCTGCTCGCTCTGCCTCTCGTCACGGGACACCGGCTGGCCGACCTGCTGCTGCGTCGCGAGAGGCGCGGCGGAGAGGATTATTTCGACCGGCTGGAAGAGTCGGCCCTCAAGGAAGCAGGGAATATTCTCGGCGGGGCTTACATGACGGCGCTGAGCGAATTTCTCGAGATGCAGCTGATGCCGTCTCCGCCGCGTCTGCGCATCGCGACGGCCTCGCAGATTCTCGAGGATTGCAACCCTTCTCCGTCAGCCGATTTTGCGGTTTGCTGCGTGGAAACCGAATTCTCGTTCGAAGAGATCGGGGACCGCTTCCGGGGATTTTTTCTGCTGCTGCCCGACCCGGATTCCTTCAGCGCGATTTTCCGCGCCGTGCGCCTGGAGTGACGCCAATGCCCGAGGCCGCTGCCGCCGTCGTGAGGGATGCTGACGTTCTGCGCACGTTTGCCCGACGGATCGATCCCGCGGATCCGGGCGCCCACAACAATCTCGGCGTGCTGTATTTCCGCCGTGGTCTCGTCGATGAAGCGATCGCTGAATTTTCCCGGGCCCTCGCTCTGGATGAGCGAATGCGCGTTGCGCGCAGGAACCTCGAGATCGCCTACGGCAAAGCCGGGATCCCCGAGCGTCGCGCAATGGAGCTCGAGCAGCGGCTGGCCGAGTCGCCCGACGATATCGGCGCTCTCGTCGAAAGCGGAATCGCCGAGAAGAGTGCCGGACGTCTCGATCAGGCCGAGCACAAATTCCGTCGCGCCATGGAGCACGATCCGGACAGCTCGGTGCTGCATTTCTTTCTCGCCGAGATCTATTACAATCGCGGAAACGGCGAAGAAGCACTGCGCTTCCTGAAGCGATCGATCGATCTCAACCCGGCCAATCCTGACGCTCATTATCTCGCCGGCTTCATCCTTGGTGATCTGGGACTGGTGGATGAAGCGCGCGATGCCAACAGGCGAGCAGTAGCGCTCAATCCGCGACTCTCCAGAGCGGAAGCGAACCTTTCACTCGACAACGCGCGGAGTGGGAACGGCCCGGCGCCGG
Source organism: Gemmatimonadaceae bacterium (assembly GCA_036513055.1). Classification (GTDB taxonomy): domain Bacteria; phylum Gemmatimonadota; class Gemmatimonadetes; order Gemmatimonadales; family Gemmatimonadaceae; genus UBA4720. Next base: position 3,191 of record DATBZT010000124.1, read on the forward strand.
AGGCCGTGGCAGGGCCCGCGGCGGTGGTGGGTGGCAGCCCACATCTCACTCTGGCTCTCGCGCTCAGACTGAAGGGTTACAACTCCGAGGCGATGAGAGAATGTCGGGCCGGGTTCGACGCCGGCGAGGATCCGCCCGCGGTGCTCGAGGCGCTGGCGAGCCTGCACCTGCTGCTGGGGCAGCCTGCCGACGCGCTCGCCGCGTACGAAAAGCGAATCTCGCTGGGCGGCGTGACTCAGCGAATCATGAATCAGCGCGGCATTGCGCTTTATCTGCTGGGCCGCACATCGGAAGCAGAGCAGACATTTCACGACTGCATCCGCCGCGCGTCAACCTATCCCGCGGCGGAGAACAATCTTGGCGCTCTTCTATGGGACAGGGGCAATCACCGGGACGCCACCAACTGCTTCCGGCGCGCGGTTCGCGACGACGTCTCCCTGGAAACCGCGCGGCTCAATCTCGCGCTGGCGCTGTTCCGTCAAGGGCTCTTCCAGCTGTCGCTCGACGCGTATCGGGCGGTTTTGCAGCAGAAGCCTGATCACGCTCTGGCATGGAGCGGAATAGGTCGTGTGCTGATCGAGTTCTCCATGTTCAGCGAAGCGCGCGACGCATGCGTGCGCGCGATTCAGACCGAACCGACACTGGCCCAGGCGCACCTGACGTTGAGTGCGGCGTTCCGGGGACTCGATGACGAGGAAGGCGCCGCGGAAGAAGAGGCAACAGCCCGCCGGCTCGATCCCCGGGCAACATCACGGACCATGACACTGGAAATGGATTCTCCGGAGAATACCGCATCAGTCCCAACCGGCGCGACGGCCGCATCCGCAGTTCCTGATTACAGTCTCGGGCGTGATTATCTGTCGAAGGGACTGTACGACCGCGCGCTTGCGGAAATACGGCGCGCGATGGCGCGCGGGGCCGGCGACAAGGAGGGATTGGTGCTTATTGCGCGGTGCTTTGCCGCCCGCGGCGACTATGACGTCGCCGAAAAGGAGCTCTCTCTGGCGCTTGGTGCGGTGCCGTCGGACGACTCGGTCGCCGTGGAGCTTGCTTCGGTGCACCGCGCAATGGGCCGTCCGGTCGACGCCCTCCGCCGCGCGGTGGGCCTGCTGCGCTCGAATGTGTATCACTTTGCGGCGCTGGTGGTGCTGGGTGAATCCCTGCTCGACCTCAAGCGCACTCGCGACGCGGCGAGAGCCTTTGCCCGCGTCCTCAAGTTCGCCCCGGATCACGCGCTTGCCAGGAAATACAGCCAGCTGGCGCGGCTGGAGAACGGCTGATGGCAATCGAAGGCCCGCTTCAGGACATCGGCATTCACGATGTTTTCCAGCTGCTCGACCTCGCCCGCAAGAGCGGCCGGCTTCGGCTGTATTCCGCCGCAAGGGAAAGTGAGGGATACGTCTACTTTCAGTCAGGTGCCGTGGTCCACGCGACGATGCGTGACAATCCCCACACTCTCGGCGTCCTGCTTTTGAAGGCTGGAAAGGCGACTCAGGCACAGCTGCGCGAAGCCGGAGGCGCTCAGCGCCGGGGTGACAAGCGACGGCTGGGCGAGATTCTCATTGCGCAGGGCGTGGTGACTCGTCGCGATGTGGAGCGGTACATGCGGCTCCAGATCGAGACTGTGGTGTTCGAGCTTTTTTCCTGGAAAGAGGGGAGCTTCACGTTCACCGACGGCGACAGCGATGACTTCGTTGGCGACGCAGCGGTTAGCGTCAGCATCGGGTCGCTGTTGATGGAGGGAGCGCGAAGAATCGACGAATGGTCGAGGATGGCGGACCGCGTTCCTGATGCGCTTGTGATCGCGAAAATCGCCCCTCTCGGCGATGCGCCGGAGTCAGCGATTGATTTGCGGCCCAACGAATGGGAGGTGTTGACGATGATCGATGGAGAGCGAAGTGTGCGTGAAATCGCATCGTCACTGGGCGTCAGTGAGTTCGGCGTCGCCAGGACAGTGTACGGAATGATGTCAACCGGGCTGCTCGAGTCGGCGGGACGCGCCGAGGTGATGGCAAATGGATGAGCGGGCGCAACGCGTTTTTGCCGACGTGATCGGAGAGGGCGACCTTACGGTGCTCCTGCTCGATGGCGCCGGTTGCGTGACGGCGGGCATTTACGTCGACAGTCTCGGACGCGACGTCAGCTCCGAGATAGGCGTGGCGCTTGGCGCGATTGGAACCGAAGCGAGCCAGGCGATGCGTCACCTGCCGCTCGGACACTGGCGCGCGATCTCCTGCGAGTGCGAGGACGCCAACCTGGCAATTGCGCCCAGTGACGGCGATGACGTCGTGGTCGTTGCGGCCGCTCCCGGCGTTCCGATGGGTTTTGTCCGACGGCTCCTGGATCATGCGGCCCAGCGGGCTCTCGCGTGGCGCGAGGAGGTTGCCTGATGAGCGAGTACGACTCGATCGTTGCGCAGGTTGAGCGTCACCCCGGTGTGCTCGGGGTGATGCTCGTTGGTATGGAAGACGGCCTGGTGATCGCCGGGGCAGATGGGCTGGGTGAAAGCTGGGAACCGGCTTCCGCGCTGGCGTCGTCGCTTTTTCGGCGGACGCGTCAGGCCGCCGCCGACGCCGGCCTTGGCGAAGCGAGCTTCGTGCGCCTGGAAGCCGACCGTGGCCACGTCTGCGCGACGGCACGCGGCGACATTGTGCTCGTCGCGGTGACAAATCGAAACATCAATCTCGGAACGTTGCGGCTCGAGATGCTGAGCGCGACGGAGCAGCTATGATAGCGGGAACGGTGAACTCGGCGTGGCTCGACGCGCCGTTGAGACGTTTTGTGCAGGACTCGCGAGTGCAGCGAGCCGTCGTCTTGCGTCCCGACGGAAAGGTTCTCGGCCAGTTCGGATTTCAGAGTTCGGCCGAGGTGAGAACGGCGTGCGCGCTGGCCGCGGCCATCAATGCGTCCGGCCGCGAATTGGGAAGGCAGCTGGCGGGAAAGCCGTTTCTCGGAATGCATCAGGGAGGGCGAACCCAGGGCGTATTCATGGGATCGTGTGCCGCAGGAGGAAAGGAATGTCTGCTTCTGGCGGCGTTCGACAGAGAGAGCACACTTGGCCTCGTAAGGCTTTATTTCGGAGAGTTTCGCGATGCGCTTGGAGAGGTCGACGGGCGCGGCGCGGTGGTTGAGCTGCCCCGCGACCTGGAGTCAGATCTGAACAGCAGCCTGGACGCTCTCTTCGGCCCGCTCACCTGATCAGAGCGACATGGACAACTGCAACGAAGGACTACCTGCCTGGAGCCTTCATCGAAACGATGCCATGAGCCTTGTGCTACACACGACATGACAGATCGTTTTCATGTCTCCACAGCAGCGGGACGGAGCTCAATACACATTACTGTCACAGCGTAGTCAGCACCGGGCTGAAGGCAGACAATGCTGCAGGCTCCTGGCTGGCGGTTCTCGGTTGGTTCACACCCCTTTATTCCCGGAAGAGCGATATTTTGACGTGAGAGTCTCCCGCCAGCGAAGTGCGAAAGCGGTCGGACAATGTCGAGCGAGGGAAGTCGACTGAAAAAGGGTGAGCTGAACGACGGAGAGTTCGAGGAATTCCTCGCGGAGATCACGCCGGCGCTCGAGCAGAGCATGGGCCGCCTCGGCGTTGCCGGGCATCTCGGTGCGCGCGCAAACATGCTCGACACGGCCAAGGTCATCGTGCTCTGGCCCGAGGCGGGAGACCGCGTGATCGAGGAGCTCCGCTGATGGCAATCCGGGGAAACCTCAGCGAGGCGAGTCTTCCCGACGTGCTTCAGCTTCTGGCGATGGGGAACAAGTCGGGCTGTCTGACCCTTCACGTCGGCGACGGGTCGGGCTCCATCTATTTCGAGAACGGACGAATCTCTCACGCCGGCGTCACTGGCCGCAGCCTCGCGACCGACGATGCCGTCTTTGCGATGTTCAACTGGACGCACGGCGCTTTCAGCTTCGAGCCGGGGATCATGCCGCCCGCCGGCGCGTCGCGGGTTCCGGTAGACCCCCAGGAGCTGCTGCTCGAAGGTGCGCGCCGGGTGGACGAGTGGTCGCAGATCGAAAAAAAGATTCCGAGCCTGGATATTGTGTTTGCACTGGACAGACAGCAGCTGCTGGGAAACAGCATCGCGTTCAGCAGAGAGCAGCAGGTACTGCTGCCGCTGATCGACGGCAACCGTGACGTTCGCGCGCTGATGCGCGAGTCTCAGTTGAGCGAGTTCGCGGTGGGGAAGGCGCTCTACGGGCTTCTCAGCGGCGCGTTCGTGGTGGCGGTCAGCAGGCGCGACGCTCCGCCAGTTGTTCCCGACAGCGTCATTGCGGAACATCGGAACCTTGGAATCGCATTTTACAAAGCGCGGATGTACAGCGATGCCGCGCGCGAGTTCAAGCGCATCACGGAGCTTCGACCGACGGACGCTGCCGCGTCGTTCTATCTCGGCCTGATAGCGCTTCGTGACGCGCGGTGGGCCGACGCCGCGGAGTTGTTCCAGCGCGCCGCGGTATCGGCGCCGAGACTCAATTCGGTGTTCGTCAACCTGGCTTACGCGTACGAGCGAATGGGCCAGTACGAGAAAGCGCGTCTTGCGCTCGAGCAGGCAGTGAGCCGCGGGACGCACTCGGAGCCGCTGGCGCATCTCGGGCTTTCCGCACTCGCCCTCCAGCGCGGCGATCTGGATGCCGGCGCAGCATCGCTTGCCGCGGCGAGGAATGCCTGGGGAGGCACGACTCCGCCCGCGGCGTGGTACCATTACGCTGGGCTTCTCTCCACAATGCGGGGCGACGTCGAGGGCGCGGCAGCCGTCCTCGCCGACGGCGTGGCGTGCTACCCGAATGCGGTGCTGTTGAACAATCTGGCTGTATCACAGGAAGCTCTTGGGGAGTTCGAGCGCGCACGACAGAGCATAGAGCGGGCGGTTCAGACAGATTGCGCCATGCCGCAGCTTTACAGGAATCTCGGCGACATCCTCAAGCGTGCGGGACGCGCCGAAGAGGCGCAGGCCGCGTATACGAGGGCCGCGAATACCGGTGGAACCGCCCGCTGACGATCCGCGCTTCGTAGCTCTCTGCCGGAAGATCGAGCGCGACCGCGGGTTTCTCTGCTCGAACTACAAGGACACCTGCCTGCGGCGCCGCATATCGGTGCGGATGCGCGTGAAAGGCGCAACGTCATTCGATGAATATTCCGGCATTCTCGATGAGGATTCCCGGGAATACGATCGCCTGATAGCGGCGCTTACCATCAACGTCTCGAGGTTTTTTCGAAATCCCGAGACGTACGCATGCATTGCCGCGAAGGTGTTGCCGGACCTGTGGGAGCACTCCACATCCCCGATCAGGATATGGAGTGCCGGGTGCGCGCTCGGAGAGGAGACGTACTCGCTCGCCGTGTTGTGCCACCAGCACCTTCAACATCACGGAGTCGCACGCCGCGGAATGAGCTTCGATGTCACCGGTACCGACATCGACGCCGACGCTCTATCCGCGGCGCGGCTCGGCAGATATTCAGCGGCGTCGTTCGCCGACACGGCGCCTTCCGTCCGCGATACTTATTTTCCGGTCTCGGAAGGACTCCATACTGCGGTTCCCGCGCTGAGGCAGCGCGTTTCCTTTCACCAGTCCAACCTGCTCGACACATCGCGCGCCATACCGCGAATGCATCTGATCGTTTGTCGGAACGTGATCATCTACTTCAAGCGCGAAGCGCAGGAGAAGGTGATCCAGAGGTTCCATGATGCGTTGCTGCCGGGAGGCTTCCTCGTCCTTGGTAAAGTAGAGTCGCTACTCGGAAAATCGCGCGGAAGCTTCGCGCCGGTGAGCTCCCGTGAGCGGGTCTATCGCCGCACCTGAGCGGTATACCAGTACCCGGACAAAACGTTGTCACAGATTACAAAAAGCGTTCTGGTCGTCGATGACAGTGCATTCATGCGCCGACTCATCACCGAGATCGTGGAGTTTCGTGCCGATTTCGTGGTGGTCGGAACGGCGGGCGACGGAGTCGAGGCACTCGAGAAAGTTCGCGATCTGGCTCCGGACATCGTGACACTCGACATCGCAATGCCCCAGATGGACGGTCTGGCTGCGCTCGCGCGAATAATGGACGAGATGCCGCGGCCGGTGATCGTCGTCAGCGCCGCTGGGTCGTCGGACCTCAATGCGTCGGCGGTCCGGGCATTGGAGCTGGGGGCCGTCGATTTCGTGCGCAAGCCGTCCGGTCCGGTGAGCATCGATCTGCTGCTCGTCCGCGATCAGCTCATCCGCGCGCTCGACACGGCGTCGCTGGTGAGCTTTCGCAAGTCCGGACTTCAGCCGCCGACGAGTCTTCCTCGGCAGGACCGCGTTGCGCCCAGGCCGGCCGACGGGCCCGCGAGCCGCGTGGTTGTCGTCGCGGCGTCCACCGGCGGGCCCCGCGCGCTTTCCGAGGTTTTCTCACGACTGCCCGCGGATCTCGATGCAGGGGTGTTTATCGTCCAGCACATGCCGGCGGAGTTCTTGCCGACTCTTGCCGATCGCCTTGGCCAGCTCTGTCCACTTTCAGTATCGGTGGCGACAAGCGGTGAGCCGGTGCGCGCTGGTCGCGTCTACGTCGCGCCAGGTGACGGGCAGCTGTTGATTCGTCCCGGCCGCGGTGCGGCGACAATGGAGATCGAATCCGCAGATCGGTTGTCCGCCGCGCGTCCGGCCGCCGACCCGCTATTTCGCAGTGCCGCGGCAGTGTTCAAGCGAAATGTCGTTGGCGTCGTTCTATCGGGCATGGGTCACGACGGGTCCGAGGGGCTGAGGGCGATTCGCAGTGCGGGCGGCGCGGCGATTGTGCAGGATCGCGTCAGCTCGATCATCTATGGAATGCCGGCTGCCGCGCTCGCTGCCGCCGGCGCCGATCGTGTTCTGCCGGCGCGCGAGATCGCTGGAGCGATCACCCGCCTGCTCGCATCTGATCGGAGGGTTGCTTGACTCCCGGATCGACGAATGCGGTACGGCGGGTGCTGCGGGAGGATCATCTCGGAGCATCGACGTTTGTGGAGAAGGGATGGAACCTGATCGCAAACGGAAGCTTCGAGGAGGCAGAGGCGGTGCTGCTGCATGCCCTCGAGCTCGCGCCCAGCGATGTGCGTGGCCGGGCGATGCTGGGGTGGGCGCGAATGCGGCAGGGCCTTTACGACGAAGCCCAGGAGCTGTTCGCGAATCTCCTGTCTGAGAATTCCCTGCACGCGATGGTGAGGGTCAATCTTGGGTACGTGTGCTTCCGAAAGGGCGACCTCGCGCGCGCGGCAGATCTGCTGACACATGCGTCACGCCACGCTCGCGACCCGAAGGCCGCGCTATACGCCTGCTTTTATCTTGGTCTGCTGCTCGCCGCCGAAGAAAATTTCATTGGGGCCGAGAGCTGTTTTCGACGCACCGTATTTCTGGCGCCCAGTTTCATCGAGGGCTATTACGAGCTCGGCCGCGCTCAGCTCGCTGCCGGACATGCGACAGATGCGCGGGAGACCTGGAAGCTGGGACACCAGGTCAACCGATTCAACATCTGGGGCAAACGGTGCGCAGAGGCTCTTCGAGTGGCCGATCGCGGAGAGAAATCGATCAGCTACAGTTGAACACCCGCCCTAGGCGCGCTTCGCCGGCGCGACTGTCCGCCGGACGGCCGGCGACGTTAGAGCTTCATTAAGAAACAATGAGAGGCAGTGCCCCCGGCGCCGGCGTGCTTGACACGCTTTTGCTGCCGCTCTACACTACCGCGCTTATGATCGATTCCGCCGCGGGCCAGACTTCGTCACCAAACGGGCAAATCCGCTCGCGTACGCGATCGATCTCTCTTTGGGTAGCGGCGCTGGCGGTCATCGTCGTCGGATTCGCCGATCTTGCCGCAGGTGGCACGACTATCGCCCCGATCCTCCTTGTGCTCGGGTACTGTGTGCTGGTGCCCATTGCCATTCTGAAGTAACGAAACGGCTCGGTTTCTGCACCAGGGCGAGTAGCTCAGTTGGTTAGAGCGCCTGCCTTACACGCAGGATGTCGGGGGTTCGAGTCCCTCCTCGCTCATCGCTTTTTGACGGACCCGGAAAAACTTCACGGTGTACATTTGTTTCACACGTTTCAGAGGCTACGACATTGAGTCCAAGGAGTCAGGCTTTGCGGCACTACCGAATTTCCGGACAGCGAAAGCTGCTCGCTCTGGTTGCGCTCATGACTGCCGCGCCGCTTGCCGGTGTGGCGGCACAGCGTCCCGCTCCTCCTCCGCCTAAAGTCATGATCACGACCTTTGCGGGAAGCGAGCCGGGTCTTGGCGTGCAGACCGCAGAAGCCATCCGGCAGCGAATCGCCCAGGACGCTGACGACAAGAAGCTGACCGTGATTTCGCAGAAGGACGTGAATTCGACGCTCACCGCTTCCGGCTACTCGACAACCGAGTCTCTCGCGTCGAACGACGCGCGTGCTCTGGCAGTGCTCCTGCGTGCCGACGAATATGTGGAAGGCACTGTCAGCCGGACCCCGGCCGGCGTCAGGGTCGATGCCCGAATGGTGCTGGCCCGCGACAACAGCATTCAGCAGCCCCTGCCGACAGTCGAAACGGCGAAGATCGACCAGGCAGCGCAGATGATCTCCAAGTCCTATCTCGCCGCCCGTGCCCAACTCGACGCCGAGCGCGAATGCGCCAGCCTCTTCCGCGCCGCCAAATACAAGGAAGCGGAGCAGACTGCGCGCGGCGGGATCGCCAAGTACCCGAACGGCACGATGGCCATGGTCTGCCTCGGCAACGCGCTGAATGCCCAGAACCAGACCGATTCCGTTCTCGCCGTATCGCAGAGGATTCTGGCGATCGACCCGCGCAACATTTCGGCGCTCCGCTGGTCCGCCGACATCTACCAGACCCGCAAGGATCCGCGCGCCATTCAGATGCTGATCTCGCTCATGGCCGCTGACCCCAGCAACGACAAACTCCGCGAGCAGGTCATCAACGACCTCGCGGCCAGTGGCCAATTCGAGCTCGCCGTGCCCATCATCGACGAAGCCCTCAGAAACAACCCGGGCGATGCAAAGATGCTTCGCCTCGCCTGGCTGGTTTACCTCGGCGCGAAGAAGTACGACGTGGCGTTCCAGACGGGAGCAGAGCTGATCCGGGTCGACACCGCCGCCGCGGATTCCACGTACTACATGAAGACGGCCGGAGCGTACGCGGCGCAGAATCAGCATCAAAAGGCGGCCGATATGCTGGCGGTGGCGGCGGCGAAGTATCCAGGTAACGCCGGCATTCTGCTGAACGAGGCGAGCGAGCTGAGCAAGGCGGGCAACAACGCGGCGGCGGTTACGCTGGCGCAACGAGCTGTCTCGCTCAATCCGAAAATCGAAGGCGGATACGCTCAGCTCGCGCTGATTCAGGGCGGCCTGGGTCAAGCTGATGCCGCGATGGCCACTATTCGAACCGGCGTCGCGGCTGGCGCCGACAAGAGCCCGCTGGCCGCGGTTGCGCTGGCGTCTGGGCAGGCGGCATACAAGGCGGGCAACGCGTCAAAGAATCGCGCCGATTTTCAGCGGGCGATGCAGCTCCTGGCGTTGTCGGATCAGCTCGATCCATCACCTAACGCCAAGTTCCTTCTCGGCGTATCCGCTTTCAGCGTCGGTCAGAGCGCGATTGTTGAAGCTCAGGGCAGCAAAAGTTGTCCGCTCGCGCGCCTTGCGAAGGAGTCGTTCGCCACTGCCCAGGAGAACGTGCCGGCTGGTCTCAAGGACTTTCCCGATGCCGCAAAGCAGGTGCTGACGGCAATCCCGCAGTACACACCGGCAACGGACGAGATGGTCAAGCGCTTCTGCAAATGATTCCGGAGTCACCCGGCGCGTGGGACAGCACCTATCACGCGCCGGTGCTCGCCGATGAGATCGTAGAGCTTTTTCGCGGCGCGAACACGATTCTGGACTGCACCCTGGGGGGCGGCGGACATTCTGCCGCCCTTCTTGCGTTGGGTGCGCGGGTGACGGCAATCGATCGCGACCCGGCCGCCGTGCGCACTGCACGAGATCGGCTTGCGGCCCATGAGGCGGCAGGCCGATTTCGCGTTATATTGGGCAACTTCGCAGAGGCAGACAGCTTGCTCAACGATTCGCGTCTGAAATTCGACGGCATTCTGGCCGATCTCGGCGTTTCGTCGCACCAGTTCGATGATGAGACGCGCGGCTTTTCCTTCCGTGAGGGAGCGCTGCTCGACATGCGCATGACCAGCGGCGCCGGACCGACTGCCGCGGAAATGCTCAACACGCTCGACGAGCAGGAAGTCGTCCGGATTCTTCGCGATTACGCTGACGAGCCGCGCGCGCGCCGCGTTGCGCGGGAGATTGTCCGGCGCCGCGAGAACGCTCCCTACAGAACCAGTGACGATCTCGTCAAGGCGATTCGCGGTGCGCTCGGCGCGAGGAGCGGACCGGGCGATTTTGCGCGGATCTTCCAGGGCCTGCGCATTTCCGTCAACGACGAGCTCGGCTCGCTCGAGCGCGCCTTGCCGTTGCTGCGCGACCGGCTCGAGCCAGGTGGAACGCTTGCGGTCATCGCGTATCACTCCGGTGAGGACAGGATAGTCAAGCATGCCATGCGGGAATGGAGTCGCGACTGTGTCTGCCCGCCACGCCAGCTTCAGTGCACCTGCGGCGGACGCGCCCTCGGGAGCCTAGTGATGCGCAAGGCGGTCAAGCCGTCGTCCGACGAGATCGCACGCAACCCGCGCTCGAGAAGCGCCCGGCTCAGAGCATGGCGAAGCGCCGCGTAGCCGTCCGCGGCCGCTGGATTGTCGCGGCCGTGCTCATCGGTTTCGTGATCACTACGGCAGCGGTGGTCGCGCGGCGCAGCTACGGAGACCAGGTCGCTCGCGAGATGAGCGGTACCGATGAAAGGCTGCGCGAGCTGCGGAACGAACGGGTGCGGCTGGAGGGAGAGATTCGCGACGCATCGTCGCGTGCGCGCCTGGTGCCGATTGCAGAATCACGGCTTGGCATGCATCTGCCGGCGGAGGATCAGGTGGTGATCCTGCCGCGGCAAGCGAGGCGCGGTGGTATTCCCTAACCGTCTCACGATCATTTACGCCGCGCTGCTCCTGTTTGCCGTCGCTCTTCTGGCCCAGGCGGCAAAGCTGCAGATCATCGAAGGCGAGCGGTGGACGGAAAAGGCCCGCGCGCTGCATTTCGACAACGACACCGTGCCGGCCCCGCGAGGGCCGATTCTCGACGCTTCGGGCAACGTGCTCGTGGACAGTCACGAGCTGGTTCATCTCGACATCGCGCCGAAAGAGATTCGCGACACGCAGAAAGCTGCCACGCTGTTGCGCGCTGCTCACGTCGCGCCGGCGCTGATACAGCGGGCAGTGGATCCCCAGGTGAAGTGGGTATCACTGCCTGATCTCTTCGTCGCCTCCGACATTACCGCCCTGGCGTCGCTTGCCGGTGTCCACGCAAAGACCATCCTCCAGCGTGACTTTGCCACGACGGGTGGCATCCGAAGAATCGTTGGCCGGGTGGGGCCCGACGGACGCCCGCTGGACGGGATCGAGCTGGCGATGGACGCTGTTCTGCGCGGAGACAGCACCAGGGAGCATCGTGCCATCGACGTGCAGGGACGCCGGATGGACTCTCCCGAAGGCTGGATTTCCGCGCCGCATCCCGGAGCCAGCGTCACTCTCACCATCAACGAGACGCTCCAGGAGATCTGCGAGCGGGCGCTCGCGCGCGCAAGCGACAGCCTGCAGGCCGAGGGCGGCGACATTGTCGTGATGAATCCCGTAACGGGTGAGATCCTGGCGATGGCGAGCCGGCGATCCAACCCGCTTGCGGTGGCGAACACGGCAGTGAGCGAGCCGTTCGAGCCCGGATCGACACTCAAGCCCTTCATCGCGGCAGCGTTGCTCGAGCGCGGTCGTGCGCGCACGGACGAGGTGATTGAGACATTCAACGGGCAAACCGTGATTGAGGGCCGGCTCATTACCGACGAGCACAAGGCGGCGCAGCTCACGTTGAGCCAGGTGATTCAATACTCGAGCAACATTGGCATCGTCCGCTTCTCCCAGCGCCTTTCGCCCCGGGAGAAATACGAGACGCTGCGCGATTTCGGATTGGGCACGGCTACTGGAGTCCCGCTGCCGGCGGAGTCGGACGGTACGCTGCGCGAGCCCTTTCGCTGGAACCGGACTTCGGGCTCGTCGATCGTCATGGGATATGAAGTCACCGTCACTCCACTCCAGCTCGTGGCGGCGTACTCGGCAATCGCCAATGGCGGCGAGCTGATGGAGCCGCATCTGGTCAAGGAAATCCGCTCGGCCGAAGGAGATCTCATTTATCGCGCGAGGCCGCGGGCGATCCGCCGGGTCATCTCGGAATCGACGGCGCGGGACGTTCGCCAGATGCTCCTCCAGGTGGTTGAAAGCGGCACCGCCACGCGCGCCGATCTGGCGACGTACCTGCTCGGCGGAAAGAGCGGGACCGCGCGGCGCACTGAACAGGGGAAGGGATACGTAGTGGGCAATTACACGGCGTCGTTCGTGGGACTGTTTCCCGCTGACAGGCCGCAGTACGTGGTGCTGGTCAAGATAGACAGTCCACGGCACGCATATTTTGGTGGCGAGATTGCCGCGCCGGTGACGAAAGTTGTTCTGCGCGCAGCTTTGGCGGCGCGAAACGCGGCGCTCGACAGGGCGCAGCTCGCCACCGCCGAGCGTGTGAGGCTGCCGGGATCTGTGGACACGCTCGCTCAGGCAGGAGAAGTCGCCGCGGCTCCGCCTGAGGCGGTCGAGGAGGCAGAAGTTGCAACCGAGGAGCAGCGAACGGCACGCGGGCCGGTGGTGGTCAGCCTGCCATTTGTCGCCCATCCGCGAGCAGTCGATCAGACCGAGCGCCCGGTGCCGGACGTCTCGGGCCTCACGCTCCGTGACGCGGTTCGAGCCTTGCATCAGTCTGGATTCAGAGTCCGCCTGATCCCGCAGCGCGGAAGTGCGACTCTCCCCGCGGCGGGCATGCCGCTCGCAGCGGGGAGCATCGTAAAACTTCAGCACCTTCAGTGATGCGCTTCGCGCTGGCAAACGTAACCACGGCCCTCCAGGCCGCGGGCCTTCTGGTCGAGGTTCGGGGAACGTTGCCCGAATACGTTGACTCCCTTTCGGACGACAGCCGCACTGTACGCCCCAATTCACTCTTCCTTGCGGTAAAGGGTGCCGTGCTCGACGGACACGACTACCTCGACCGGGCGGAGAAACAGGGCGCCACGGCCGCGGTGGTCGAAGATCCCGCCCGCACGTCCTTGCCGGCGATCGTGGTGCGCGAAGGCCGCAAGGCGGCCGCAATTGCGGCGTCGACAGCGTTTGGCAATCCGTCCCGCGAGCTGCGGATGATCGGCATCACCGGGACGAACGGGAAGAGCACTACGGCCGGAATTCTCCGCCACCTGCTCGACGATCCCGCTGCGCGCAGCGCATCGATCGGGACGCTCGGTGTTCTGCTCGGCACA
>DATBZT010000125.1:0-9384 GCA_036513055.1 Gemmatimonadaceae bacterium
CACGAGATCGGGGCGCAGCTCCTTGTACTTCTCGACTGCCTCGCTGCCCGATTCAGCCTCGCCCACAACGTCGAGCCCGGCCTGCGTCAGGATGTCGCCGATCATCGTCCGCATGAACACTGCGTCGTCGCACACAAGCACCGTACTGTTCACTCTGTCCCCCTCAGGCGAGAGCCATTTGCACCATTGCGCTGAGATCCAGCAGCGCATCGACTGGCACGTCCTTGTCCAGCAGTCCTATGTCGTGCACCTCGTCAACCACCACGCCGGCCACCCGGCTGCCCCGCTCGACGAGCAGAATGCCGCCGGTCGAATCGCTGGCGGGAACACCGTACTCGCACATCGTTGCGTCCAGCACAGTGACGATCGTGCCACGCAGATTGATCAGACCCCGGACGTGCCTGGGCGCGCCGGGGAGTGGTGTCGTCGGCTGAACGGCGATGATCTCGCGCACCGATCCAAGCCGCGCGCAGTGCAGTCGGCCGGCGAGCGTGAACAGCAGCACTCGCTGATAAGCCGTCTCAGACGGCTGGGCGGAGAGGCCGAACTCGGGCGGATGCCCGGTATCGAGGGTCGCGGTGTCTGCTGCCGGGCTAATCATAGAAGCCGAGGGCGTCCAGCGGATCCTCGGCTTCGGGCAGCCCGGAACCGGCCGCTATCGCGGAGAGCGATCGCTTGAGGTCTTCGGGCAACTTTGAGCGAATGTCCATCGGCGCACCGGTGATTGGATGATTGAACACGAGACGCGCCGCATGCAGAAAGTGCCTCCGTGACGGAAGCCCGGCGATTCGCCTTCCTGCCCCGCCGCCGTAGGTATCGTCACCCATGACTGGATGTCCGACCGACGCGAGATGAATGCGAATCTGATGGGTCCGCCCGGTGTGCAAATGAGCGCGCAACAGGTCTCCGGGTCCAAAGCGGGCCAGCCGGACGAAATCCGTCCTGGCCTGCCTACCGGTACTGACGATTGCCATACGCTTTCGGTCTCGCGGGTCACGGGCAATCGGTTTCTCCACCGAAAGCGTGTCCTCCGCCAGGTGCCCCCAGATCATCACCGCGTAGCTGCGGTGAATGCGGCGCGCGGCCAGCGCCGCTCCCAGAATCCGGAGTGCGCGGTCGGTTTTTGCGACGATCAGGAGGCCGGATGTTTCCTTGTCGAGACGATGAACTATCCCCGCTCTTTCGGGTGGCGCTCCCGCCGGCAGCTCCGAGCCTCTGCCGATGAGGGCGTTGACGAGCGTGCCCGACCAGTTGCCGGGCGCGGGATGCACGACCATGCCCGCGGGCTTGTCGACAATGAGTAATGCATCGTCTTCGTAGACGACCGAGAGCGGTATAGGCTCGCCATCGACCGCGCGCGCCACCGGCTCCGGCGGCACGACGACGACGTGGTCACCCACTACGGGGCGATAGCTCGCCTTTTCCCGCAGCTCATTTACGGTGACATTGCCGTTGGCGATGAGAGTCGCCGCCTGATTCCGCGAAAGTCCGGCGCGCTCGGCCACAAGCAGATCGAGGCGGACGTTTCCGTCCGCCTCGATGACAAACTCGAGCCGCGAAGGCAGGGCTAGCGCTCTGGCCTGGCCGGGGAGACCGATGACGCCGTGACGGGCGATGTGTCGTTGCCTGCCGCGTCGCCGCCAGGCGTCCCGGCCTTGTCGGCGTGCTCGTCGCCCCAGAGAACCCAGGCGAGCAGAAACGCGCCGATGCTCACCGCCATGTCGGCCACGTTGAATGTCGGCCACCGCATGTCGCCGATGCCGACGTCGATGAAATCCACCACGCCGGCGGCGGAGTGAATTCTGTCGATGAGGTTGCCAAGCGCTCCGCCGCACACCATGGCGATCGCCAGCGTTCGCAGCAGGTCACCGTCCCGCGTCGCG
The DNA here is from genome assembly GCA_036513055.1 of Gemmatimonadaceae bacterium. Taxonomy (GTDB): domain Bacteria; phylum Gemmatimonadota; class Gemmatimonadetes; order Gemmatimonadales; family Gemmatimonadaceae; genus UBA4720. The sequence continues at coordinate 1,884 of DATBZT010000125.1, forward strand.
CGGTAAAGTCTGCCGAGAATGAACAACGCTCCAAGGGTAAGCACCATGAAGATCCACCTCGAATACGCACCGAGGTGAAGACCGAATGCCGCGCCGGGATTGTACACGAGCGTCAGGCGCAACGTGGCACCAAGAATCTCGTGCGGCATTCTCTGCGGAAAGAGCGCATACACCGCCAGTGCCTTGGTAATGACGTCGGCTGTGACGATCACCACCGCGACACTCCAGAAAAGTGGCGGGTTAGGCCTGCCTTTTAGCATCTTCCTCACGCTGCTTGCAGTCGATGCAGAAACGCGCATGGGGCAGCGCATCGAGGCGCTCGTGGGCAATGTCCTGCCCGCAGTTGTGGCATTTCCCAAACGTCTCCGGGGAGCGATAGAGGCGTCTCAGCGCTTCGTCCAGATGCCAGAGGAACCGTCCTTCCTGGCTGGCGAAGAGAAAGGCCTTCTCGCGTTCCATCGCGTCCGTGCCCTGATCGGCCATGTGGAAGGAATAGACGCTGAGATCGCCATCCGCGCCCTGCGGAGTGGAGCCAAACGTCTCGTCGTAATGCACGAGCTCTTTCAGCACTCGCTTGCGCTCTTCAAGCAGCCGCTTCTCAAAATGGTCCAGTGATTTCTTGTTCATAGGCTTTTGCTTCTTAACGGCAATGGGTGATGCCATCTATACGGCCCTCTCGAATGCGATGCTGACCGCCTGACCATCAATGTCAACCGATTGCGCCGCGTGATGTGGTTCGATCGTCTCACCAGCAATGATTTCCCGTGCCAGTACTTCCTCGGCAATCCAATCCCTGTGGGACTGAATCGCCGCGACGATTTCCGCGCCCCCGGCGACCGATAAACTTATTCGATCGCTCACCGCAAGTCCTGCCTCTTTTCGCATTCTTTGAACTCGGCTCACTATTTCACGTGCCAGGCCCTCGCTGCGAAGCTCCGGACTCACGGCCGGATCGATCGCCGCGAAATAACCGTCCGCCTCCTTCACCACCAGTTCCCCCGACGCCCGGCGGACAATGACCAGGTCCTCCGGGTCAAGCCGGCGAGCGTCCTCTCCCACCGAAATGACCAGCGGTTCGCCCTTCTCGAACGACAGCAGCGCCTCGCTTCCCAGCGCCGCGACTGCAGCGGCCGCCACCGGGGTCTGCTTCCCGAACTTCTTGCCCAGCGATCGGAAATTCGGCTTTGCCTCGAGGGTAACGAGCGCGTCCGCCGATGAAAGAAAACTGACTTCCTTCACGTTCAACTCGCCCGCAAGCAGAGGAACGAGCTTGTCCATTCCGCGAACTCCGGCATCGGACCCATGCGCTCCGTTGTTCGCCACGACGCATACAATCCGCTGAAGCGGCTGCCTCACCTTGACGCCGGCTTCCTCCCGCGCTGCGCGGCCGAGCGTGGCGAGAGCACGGATGTGATCCATCGCCTCCTCGAGAGCGCCGTCACGCGCGTGAGCATGAGGCCGCGTGTACGGAGCCAGATGTACCGACTCGCCGGTGAGCTCCGTGTGCACCCAGTCGGTGAGAAAGGGCGTGAACGGGGCCAGCAGACGGCACGTCACGACCAGAACCTCGTGCAGCGTGGCGAAGGCCGCCCTGTTGTCCGCCTCGTCGACGTCGTAGAAGCGGTGACGGTTGAGCCGCACGTACCAGTTCGACACGTCGTTGACGAAGAAATCCATGATCGCGCGCGCGGCCAGCGTGGCATCGTACCGCTCGAGCATCGAGTCGGCGTCGCGCTCGATGCCGGCGAGCCGGGAAAGAATCCACCGGTCGATCTCCGGCCGGTCTTCTGCGGCCGGATCGGCGGCCGACGGCTCCCATCCGAAATTCGCATACAGAGCGAAGATTCCGCTGTAGACGTTTTTCAGCGTCAGCAGAAATCTGCCGGCGGTGTCGCGGATCGCGCTCTCATCAAAACGGCGCGGCACCCATACCTGGCTCGATGCCACGAGAAAGAGCCGTACGGCGTCGGCACCGTAACGCGGAAGAACAGCGCCCGGGTCCACGACGTTGCCGCGGCTCTTCGACATCTTCGTCCCTTCGGCATCGAGAACGAGATCGTTCACAACCACGGCGCGAAACGGCGCAGTGTCCACAGCGTCTTCGAGTGCGGCGTGGTGAGCCAGGGTGTTCCGCGGCAGCGCGTCGCCCAGCCCGGTGGCGATCGCCAGCAGCGAGTAGAACCATCCGCGGGTCTGGTCGACTCCCTCGGCGATGAAATCCGCCGGGTAATGCCGCTCGAACATTTCGCGATTCTCGAACGGGAAATGCCACTGCGCAAAAGGCATGGACCCGGAATCGAACCACGTGTCGATCACCTGCGGAACGCGACGCATCGTCCCGTCGCATTTCGCGCATTTCCATGCGTGCCTGTCGATATAGGGCTTGTGAGGATCGAACCCTTCCCCGAGTGGCTCGCCGACACGCTCGGCAAGACGCTCAAAGCTGCCCACCGCCTCGACGTGCGCATCGTCTGCATCACAGATCCAGAGAGGAAGCGGCGTTCCCCAATAGCGATCACGCGAGATGGCCCAGTCGATATTGTTCTCGAGCCATTCGCCGAACCGGCCGGTTCCCATCTCCGGCGAGTGCCAGTCGACGCGCGAGTTACGGGCGAGCATCGCATCCTTGAAAGCGGTGGTCCGGATGAACCACGATCCACGCGCGTAGTAGAGAAGCGGCGTCTCGCAGCGCCAGCAATGGGGATACGGGTGCTCTGTCTGCCCCGCTTTCCACAGCACGCCACGGCGCTTGAGCTCGTCAATGATGAGTGGGTCCGCCGTCTTGACGAACATCCCGCCGACAACGGGCATACCCGCGGGAAACTCTCCGCGCTGGTCCACCGGCTGGACGAACGAGAGCCCATTTCTCCGGCCCGACGCGTAATCGTCAGCGCCGAAGGCCGGCGCCATGTGCACGACGCCTGTACCATCCTCCGATGAGACAAAGCTCTCGCCGACAATTACCTCGTGCCTGCCATCGCCAAGATCCACCCAGTCGAGTGGTCGCCGATAACTGCGGCCGACCAGGTCGGAGCCGCGCAATGTTGCAACGGTTTCCCACCGGTCCCGATAGTCCTCGCCAAGGACGGCAGCGGCGCGTGATTCAGCAAGAATCACCGATTCCGCGCCGTCCCCGCCGCGCTTCGCGAGTTCGACATACTCGAGCTCGGGATTGACCGCCAGGGCGACGTTGGAGACGAGCGTCCACGGCGTGGTGGTCCACACGAGGATTCGCCTTCTGTGCTTTTCAGTCGTTGCCGCGTTTCCCGATGGGACGAGATCGAGCGCGAGGAAGACGCTGGGATCCTTGACGTCTTTCCATCCCTGTGCGACTTCGTGGCTGGAAAGGGCGGTTTCGCAGCGCGGGCAATACGGAAGGACCTTGTACCCGCGATACAGCAGGTCGCGCTCGAAGAGAGTCGTCAGCGCCCACCACACGCTCTCGATGTACTCGTTCGTGTAGGTGATGTAGGGATGATCGTAGTCGAGCCAGAATCCAATGCGCTCGCTCAGCGTCTCCCAGTCGGCCTTGTACTTCCAGACGCTCTCACGGCAGAGCGCGTTGAACTTCTCAACGCCGATCTCCTCGATCTGCTGCTTGCCGCTGATTCCGAGCTGCTTTTCGACTTCGATCTCCACCGGCAATCCGTGAGTGTCCCACCCGGCACGACGGCTGACGTGGAACCCTTTCATGGCGCGATGGCGGCAGAACAGATCCTTGACCGTGCGGGCAAAAACGTGGTGGATGCCCGGCTTTCCATTGGCGGTGGGTGGACCCTCGAAGAAAACGAACTCCGGCTTTCCCCTGGCCGCATCGAGCGTGCGCGCGAACAGCTTCTCGCGCGCCCAGCGCTCGAGAAGCTCCCGTTCGACTTCGTCCGCCGGCTTGTCCGTCGGAAGCGGCTGGTATCGCATTCAGTCACGAACTCCGAACAAGGTGGTTCCAAGACGGACAATCGTCGCGCCTTCTTCTACCGCGATCTCGTAATCCCCTGACATTCCCATCGACAGCTCCGTGGCCGCGTGCCCTGCTTCGGCCAGCATCCGGCGTGCATCGCGAGCCGCGCCGAATGTCCGGCGAAGCTCGGCTTCACCGGCGCCGAGTCGCGCCATCGTCATCACGCCTTTCACCCGCAACCCGTCCATGCCAGCCATTCGCACCGACTGCGCGGGCAGCTCGGCGAGCGAGAATCCGCCTTTTGATGCCTCCCCCGCCGCGTTCACCTGAACCAGGAGGTCCACCGGGCTCTGCCGCTGCAGCCCAAACTCGTTTGCCGCGTCGGCCAGTCGCGCGCTGTCGAGCGCGTGGAAAAGGAAGAAACGGTCGAGCGCCTTCACCTTGTTCCGCTGGAGATGTCCGATGAGGTGCCACCGTACCGGCACCGTAACTTCGGGCATCTTCGCGAGCGCTTCCTGCACGCGGTTTTCGCCAACGTCGGCGAGGCCGCATTCCCACGCCGCCGTTACTGCATCGGACTCATGGGTCTTCGTCACGGCGACAATTGTCACCCCATCGCCGCGTCCGGCTCGCCTTGCAGCGAGCTGGATACGCTGCCGCACTTCGGCGACTCGCGCCCCCAGCTCCGGAAAAGGCATAGCTTTCAAATTTAGCCGAGTCGCCGACCGCGTTCAATGATCGGGGTTCGTGTCGATCGATGTTTCAGGCCGGCTGGATCCGTTTCTTTTTCCCTTCGGTAAACCTCTGAAAAATGGGCTGAAGGGACGGCACGACTGATTGGGGCAGCGAAGAGCCAACTCAAGGTGGTAAAATGAACCGCATGATCGCGAAGAATTTTCTGCCTTTCGTTGTCGCCGCGACTCTCTGGAGTTGCTCGGAGACGGCCGCGCCGTCCAGCGCCGAGGTCGATCTGACGCTCACGCAAGTCGATGGAAAACCCCTGCCCTTCACCGTTGGGGTTCTCACCGCCGGCGCCACAGCGACTGTCGTGACCAGTGGCACGCTTGTCGGAAACAACACCGGTCCCGACTGCAACATCACCCTCACGCTCGCTTCCGGCGATCCAATTGTCGTCCCCATCCTGCCGTGCACGATCAACAAGGGCGACGTGATCGACTACCCGATAGATATGGGGAACAGCACCGGCTTCCACCTTTACAGGTTCCAGTAGCGCCGCCCGTCCAGGCGAAGGTTCCGGGCAGAACTGTCTAGCCGAAGCGCTGAATAAGGCTGACGAGAAGCCGGCGCAGGTCGTTGTAGGTGACCAGCGCGAAGAGCAGCAGCACCGCCGCCAGCCCCGCCCGCAGAATGTAGTCCCGCGTCCGCGCGCTGAACGCACTGCCCTTTGCCGCCTCGAGCAGCGAAACGAGAATCTGACCGCCGTCGAGGATCGGAATCGGCAGCAGATTGAACACCGCGAGGTTGACGCTGATCAGCGTGATCAACATCAACAGGTTCTGCAGCCCGCCGCGCGCCGCCTGCACCGACGCTGTCGCGATCATGATCGGCCCACCGAGCTCGCTGGTGGAAACCCTTCGCGATGCAAGGCCCTTGAGCGTCTGGATGACGCTTCCCGCCATTCCCCAGGTGATGCTCCATCCGCGTTGAGCTGCTTCGCCGATTCCCACCGGGTGGCTTCCCTGCCGCGGAACGATGCCGATCCGCCCGACCCGCTCGACCTTGTTGGTGACGGGACTTGTCGCCGTGTCCGTCAACGGCGTAACCGCAATGCCCATGCGCTGATTGCCACGAACCACGTCGAACTTGATCTCCCTTCCTGCCGATCCGCTGATGCGCGCAACCAGGCCATCCCACGACTCCACCGGCGTTCCATTGATCGCCACGATGCTGTCGCCGGCCCGAAGGCCCGCCAGAGCCGCCGGTTTGCCGGCGACCAGCGAGTCGGCGGTGGTCGAGACATACGGCATGCCGTAATGCGCCAGCATGCCCGTGGTCACGACCAGCGCCAGCACGATGTTCATCGTTACGCCGGCGAACAGAATTATGAGCCGCGCCCATAGCGGCTTGGACTCGAGCCACCTGTGGGGCGGGATCGGCTTTGGACCGAATGGCATCATCGCCTCCGGATCCATCAGCTCCACATTCGTGCCGGCTTCCGGCTTGACGGTCTCCGCCCCGCCTTCGATGAACGCGGTGGCCTCGTCGTCCTTCGATGCCATTCGCACGTACCCGCCGAGGGGGAGTGCCGCCAGGACGTACTCAGTCTCACCCCACCTCTTCTTGACAAGCGCCTTCCCGAAGCCGATCGAAAACCGCGGCGTGTAGACACCCACCGCCTTCGCGGCGAGAAAGTGTCCCAGCTCGTGCACGAACACGACGATGCCGAAAACGAACAGCGGTGCAATCCATGCTAGCATTCGAACAACTCCCTGACGTGGCGCCGCGCTTTCGAGTCCGCGTCGAGCAGATCTTCCCTGCTCGCCGACGGAAGGCCGCCGAGCTCGTTCAGCGCCGACTCGATCGACGCCGGTATGTCTCCAAAATGAATGACGCCGTCGAGAAAGAGCGACACCGCCTGCTCATTTGCAGCATTGAATACTGCAGGTGCCGCGCCGCCCTGCCGGCCGGCGCCGATGCCCAGCCGAAGTGCGGGAAATTTTTCATGCACCACCGGCTCGAACGTCATCGGCGACAGAGCCACCGGGTCGAACGCTGGTACCCCGCTGTCCGGCGCGCGTTCGGGATGGGTGAGCGCGTAGAGCACCGGAAGCTCCATGCTCGGCACGCTCAGCTGCGCCACCACACTTCCGTCGACGAACTCCACGAAAGAGTGAACCACGCTCTGGGGATGAACCACCACCTCGATGCGATCGTAGGGAAGGCCGAAGAGAAAGTGCGCCTCGATTACTTCGAGCGCCTTGTTCGCAAGCGTTGCGCTGTCGATCGTGATCTTCCGGCCCATGGTCCACGTCGGATGTTGAAGCGCGTCCGCAACCGTCGCCGTCGCGAGTCTGCTTTCGCTCCAGCCGCGAAACGGACCGCCGGAAGCGGTGAGGATCACCCGCCTCACTTCCGCGCGATCGTGGCCCGTGATGCATTGCAGGATTGCGCTGTGCTCGCTGTCCACCGGAACAATTTCTCCGCGGCCCTCGGCTGCAGCTTTCGCCACCAGCTCGCCGGCCACGACGAGCGACTCTTTATTGGCCAGTGCGACGCGCTTGCCCGCTCGCAGCGCGGCAAGAGTTGCATCGAGTCCCGCGGCGCCGACAATTGCGTTGAGCACGATGTCGGCATCGTCGCGCGTGGCGGCCTCGACAAGACATTCAACACCCCGGCGCCAGTCATCGCTCTGCTCCTCGGAGCAGTCAACCAGACCCACGTAGGCGGGTTTGTGCTCCAGCTCCTGCTCGCGCAGAAGCTCCGCGTTGCTGTTGGCGGTGAGCGCCACAACCCGGAACCGGTCGCTCTGACGGGCAATCACTCGGAGTGCGGTCGTACCGATGGACCCGGTGGAGCCAAGCACCGCGACGCCCCGTTGCCTCATCCTGGGGCGGGGATCAGAAGGCGACCGATGATGAGGTA
>DATBZT010000126.1:0-15983 GCA_036513055.1 Gemmatimonadaceae bacterium
GCCGTGCGCATGGTGGGCCTGACCGGCTCGGGTGGCGGTCCGATTGCCGACGCGATCGGCGGCGTGCACGTCAACGAGCTGGTGGCGCAGACCCGCGCGGTCGGGGAATTCCATCCCGAAGCGCAGACGATCATCGAGATCGGGGGACAGGACTCGAAGCTCCTTTCCCTGCGCTGGGACGAGCGGAGCGGCCAGATGATGCTCGAGGATTTCTCGATGAACGCTCTCTGTGCCGCAGGCACTGGCGCGTTCCTCGACCAGCAGGCCGAGCGGCTCGGAATCGCGATTGATGGCGAGTTTGCGCGGCTCGCTCTGGGGAGCCGGAGTCCCGCGCGCATCGCGGGCCGATGCACCGTCTTCGCGAAATCGGACATGATCCACCTGCAACAGGTGGGGACGCCGATGGCTGACATCCTGATGGGAGTCTGCCTCGCAATGGCGCGCAACTTCACAACTGTCATCGGCAAGGGAAAGCGATTCGTTGCTCCGATTGTCTTTCAAGGTGGCGTCGCCTACAACGCAGCCGTCAAGCGGGCGTTCGAGACTGTGCTCGGCGTTCCCGACGGGTCGATCATCGTGCCCGAGCATCACACGATCATGGCGGCACTCGGCGCCGCATATGTCGCAATGGACGAAGCAGCGCGGGGATCGACTGCGCGTCCATTCGTCGGGTTCGGCCAGCTGCACGATGTGATGCAGGCGAGCTCGCCTGATCGTGCGTTCCTTCCTGTCCTCGTCACGCCGCGCTCCGCGGACACAGGGGAGATGCGTGCGTCAACATTGCCTGGCGGGGTGAAGGTTGATGCATGGCTTGGCGCCGACGTTGGCTCCGTGAGCACGAACGTCGTTCTGATCGACGCAAGTAATCGCGTCCTTGCGCGACGTTACCTGATGACTGCGGGCCGGCCTCTCGAGGCAGTTCGCGCGGGGCTGCGGCTCGTCGCGTCCGAGATCGGCGAAAGCGTCCAGGTGCTTGGCGTTGGCGCCACAGGGTCCGGGCGTTACCTCACCGGCGACTTCATCGGTGCCGATGTCGTGCGCAACGAGATCTCGGCGCAGGCACGCGCGGCCGTCTCGATTGATCCGAGTGTCGACACTGTATTCGAGATCGGAGGCCAGGACAGCAAGTTCATCCGGCTGCACAACGGAGCCGTGATCGACTTCACGATGAACAATGCCTGCGCCGCGGGAACCGGCAGCTTCCTCCAGGAGCAGGCGGACCGACTGAAGATCCGGATCGAGGAGCAGTTCAGCGATCTCGCGTTTTCTTCTGCGTGCCCCGCCGCGCTCGGAGAGCGATGCACGGTCTTCATGGAATCCGACATCGTGCATCACCAGCAGCAGGGTGCGCGCGTCCCGGACCTCACAGCGGGGCTCGCATACTCGATCGTGGAGAATTATCTGAATCGCGTCGTGAATGGAAGAGCGATTGGGTCGCGGGTGTTCTTCCAGGGCGGTGTCGCGTCGAATGCGGCGGTAGTCTCCGCGTTTTCGTCGATCACGAAGCGCAACGTCACCGTTCCGCCGAACCACGACGTCACCGGTGCCATTGGAGTGGCGATCCTCGCGCGCGAGGAGATGGCGCGACGCGCAAACGGCAGCGCGACACCGACACGATTCCACGGCTTTGACCTGTCGGACCGCAGATATGAGAGCTCGGTGTTCGAGTGCAAAGCGTGCCCAAACCTCTGCGAGGTGCACAAGGTCGTAATCGAGGGCGAGACACCGTTCTTCTACGGAGCGCGCTGCGACAAGTTCGAGGAAGCGGGGCGTGGCGCGAACCCTGCCTGGCGCGTGATCCCCGACCTGTTCGATGAGCGTGAGCGGCTTCTGCTCGGGGGATGGACGGAGCCGCCCGATCGCGCACACGCGTCCGGAAAGCTGCGCGTTGGCCTTATGCGCAACCTCACGTTCTTCGACTTCTTTCCATTCTGGCGCGCTTTCCTGGAGCGGCTCGGGTGCGAGGTCGTGCTGTCCGCCCCGACAAATCCTGAGCTCGTTGAGCTGACACAAAAAAGTGCGGTTGCCGAGTCGTGCTTCCCGGTGAAGCTTGCGTTCGGTCATCTGCTCGATCTGAAGGCCCGGGACGTGGATGTACTCTTCCTCCCGAGTTTGATCTCGAGGGAAAACGCCGCGCCCGGCCAGCCCCACAATCACTACTGCCCGCTGATTCCGGCGACGCCTCATCTGCTGATGATGAACATGGCGGACGGGGCCGGCCAGCCGCGCGTTGTGAACCTTGCGCTGCACCTCGCAAATGCGCGCGCAGCCCGGCGAGAGCTGCGTGCTCTCACTCGCACGCTGACCGGCGCGTCGAAGGCGGCGGCGGATGATGCCGTGCGCGCTGGGTGGGAGTCGTTGCGATGCTTCACCTCGGCTACGCGCGCGCGCGGCCGCGAAGTGCTGGCCACGCTCGATCCGGCGTTACCCGCTGTTGTCGTCGTCGGGCGGCCGTACACTGCGAACGATGCGGGATCGAACCTCGATCTTCCGTACAAGCTGCGACGACTTGGCGTGCTGCCGATTCCCATGGACTTTCTGCCGATCGACCAGGCGCCGATGCCGGACGCTCACGACGATATGTACTGGCGGTCGGGCCAGGACATACTGCGGGCAGGAGCGATCGTGCGGGATGATCCGCGACTGCAGGCAATCTATCTGACGAACTTCAATTGCGGGCCCGACGCCTTTCTCATCTCGTTTTTCCGCGACACCCTCGGCAGCAAGCCGTTCCTCGAGCTCGAGGTGGATGACCATACCGCCGACGCGGGGATGGCCACGCGCTGCGAAGCGTTTCTCGACAGTCTTGGCCTGAGGGGGATGTTATGAGCGGTGTCTCGACCGCGCATGCGTTGCCCGTAAGTCGCGGAGAAGCGATCGAACGCACCGTCTACTTGCCGTTCATGTCGGATCATGTCGTGGCATTTCGCGGCGCACTTCGCCACCACGGAATCGAGTGCGAGGTTCTGCCTCCTCCCGATGACGAGACGCTCGCGATCGGTCTCGATCTTTGTCGGGGACGAGAGTGCCTTCCGTGCTTCCTCGCCACGGGCGACGTAATACGTGCCTGTCGCAATGGGATGATAGACAGAGCGCGGTCCGCTGTGTTTATGCCTGCGAGTGCCGGACCGTGTCGTTTCGGCCAGTATCGAATTCTGCAGCGGGCAATTCTCGATCGCGAAGGTTTTCCCGATGTCGAGATTCTTTCGCCCACTTCGGAGAATTCCTACCGCGGCTTCGGCAAGCGGCCGCGCGCGCTTCGTCTGCTGGTGTGGGAAGGAATAGTTGCTGTCGATCTGTTGCTGAAACTGCGCTACGAGTTTCGGCCCTACGAGTCCCGCAGGGGACTTACGGACGAAGCATATCGACGCGGGCTCGCGATGATCGAGCACGCGTTGAGGGAAGGCGGCGGCGCGTTGCTGCTCAGTGCGCTCGAGCGGATCGCGACCGCTTTCGCAGCGATTGACGTGGACCGTTCCACCGCGCGGCCGGTGGTCGCAATGCTTGGCGAGATTTACGTCATGCTCAATGCGCAGAGCAACCAGGATCTCATACTCCAGATCGAGGCTGCGGGTGCAGAGGTAGTGACAGGCACACTCTCCGAGTGGCTCCATTTCGCCGACGTGACGAAGATGGACCGCGATGTTCTCTTCGGTTTGTGGACGGGACTGCTCGGAACGAAGGCGCTCAGCATCTATCAGGAGCGGGTCGAGCGAAAGATGTTCGCGCGGGTGGGCCACCTGCTGCACCATCCGGCGGACCCGCCCATGCGGCAGCTCTTCGAGCTTGCTCGCCCGTACTTCGATCCGCTACTCGGCACCGAGACGCTGCTGACCGTCGGCAAAGTGGTGCACTACGCGCGAAACGGCGCGTCGGGTGTGGTGAACGTGATGCCGTTCTCATGCATGCCGGGCATCGTGGTGAGCGGAATGTCCGCGCGAATCCGCCGCGAGTGCGGGCAGCTGCCATGGCTCGACGTAAACTATGATGGACAACGAATCACCAACATCCGGACGCGGCTCGAGGCTTTCGTTCACCAGGTCACGCAGTTCGCGCGCGTTACCGATTCTACGTGATCTATCCTGGCGCGGATCCAAAGCGGTTAGACCAACGGCATCCAGAATTGGGTGGCGTTGGTCGTTTAGGAATCATGCGGTGACGGAGAAGAAGGCTCGCACAAAAAAACACGATCATTTCGGAAGTGTCTTAGTCCCTCGCTCGTAGATAACGCGCTCGCCTCGCTTCCGGCGCCCTCTGCGCCGCACGAGAACACGCTGATGTCGTTGGTCAGCGGCCGTTATAAACGAAGTCAGTGCTCGCTTGGCGGCCGTCCGCGTAGAGCGCCGTCACACGGTATATCGTGCCGGCTCGTCGCAAGACCGAGTCAGTGAATGTCTCCGTGAGCAACGGCTTGCCTGTCACCAGCATCCACTCGCCGTTCGCGCCGTTCATGCTGATGTAGACTTTGTATCCTGCGACTCCTGGCACGCGGTCCCAGGCGAGGCCCAGCGGCGATACGCCTGGCAATACGCGGACGTTCTGGGGTCCGGACGTGGCGCCTCCGGACGCGGCGCCTGCTGCGGCTCCAGCCGCTGCACCGCCGGACGCGGCACCGGCTGCACCTCCAGATGCAGTACCTCCGGACGCGGTACCTGCTGCACTTCCGGATGCGGTGCCTGCTGCACTTCCAGCTGCGGCGCCTGCTGCACCTCCAGCTGCACCTCCAGCTGCACCACTGGACGCAGCACCTGCTGCACCGCCGGACGCAGTACCTGCTGCACCTCCGCCCACCGCAACGCCTGACGCGGCACCTGCTTTACCTCCCACTGCAACACCTCCAGCAGGCGCACCTCCGGATGTGGCACCTGCTGCACCCCCAGCCGCAGTACCTGCCGCCCCACCGGCCGCGGTACCTGCCGCACCACCGGCCGCTGCACCACCGGACGTTGCACCCGCGGCACCTCCCGCTGCGGCACCTCCGGATGCGGCACCTCCGGACGCGGCATCTCCCGCAGCAGTACCTGCTGCAGTACCTGCTGCAGTACCTGCTGCAGTACCTGCTGCAGTACCTGCTGCACCTCCGCCTGCGATTGCACCTGATGTCGCGGCTGTCGGGACTCGAGGCGGGCTGATCGCCGCCGTCTTGAGCGCGTCGCACCCAGCGGGGTTGTATTTGCCCTCCGCCGCGGAGAACGTGAAGGGAACCTGCGTCTTGAACGCGACACCGCGGACGCGCGATTCTCCGGGAAGCGACTTTGCGGGATACGTGGCCGTGATCATTCCCTTCGCCCCGACCGTCGCCCACTGACATGCACACACCGACCAGATGCTGGCTGATTCGTACTTGCCCACCACGGCTGGCTCTGCCTCCATGTCAAAGTCAGCGATGGATACATACTTCCCCAGCGCATTCCGCGGGGTGCCCCTGGTGGAAGGATCCACGAGGGTGAGCAGAACGGTGTGACACGTGCCGATCGGGAGCGGATTCGCGGTCGGCGTAATCGTCACTTTCCACGGTTCCTGCCCGCCGAGCGTCGCCGCGCTGAGCAATACAAGTAGAGCTACCAGCACGTGCGAGCGAATTCGCATTGCCACGTCCTCCTCATTTGCCGCGTTCACGGCGTTCGGGATTCACCGTCTTCTCGATCGTCCGCTACTGCAGCAGCTTCGCGTGCTTCGGTAGTGTGAATAGCTTCGGGCCCGAGGCGTACTGTACGCGCGAAAGGTGCGCGGAGCCCGGTATTTGGGCGCGTAAGATTTTCGGCTGTAAGACCGGGAGCGATACGTAGACGTGTGCGATGATCCACCTCGTTCCCAACGATCTTTCGCCTTCGCCTCGGCTTTCGTTTGCCACTGCATGTTGGTGGGCGAGTCCGAGCCGCCGCGCGAGAGTGGGACGATGTGGTCGATCACGTAACCGGGTCTGCCATGCGGATACCCAGTCTGCTTCTTGAACGCGGCTTTCGCTTTTTCGCTTCGTGCTATCCGGCCGTGTGAGTCTCGCGCAACGCCGACGGCCTTCTGGGCGACGACCGGTTGAAGAGACGCGCTAAGGGAAACGAGGAGGGCGACGACTAAAGCGAGTCTCATTATTGACAAGATAGGAGCAGGGTGTGACTGCGCCATAGCTGATACTGCGAGGTATCCAGCAGGATCCTGGATTAACGAGATCACACCCGCGAGCACGAAGCGCGTCTCTACGTAATTCGACGTATGGAGCGCCGACCCGTAGGTACGCCATACTCATTAAGGAATCATTCGCCCCGCACTCCTCTCTCCGGGAGACACGATGTCAGCTCATGGTCCGCTCGCCGCAGGTTCCTCAAGCTCCATGCAGAGTAGAAGAACAAAAGTGCGCGTTCTCGTGGGTCTGATATCGGCTGTTCTTACGCCTTTGCTTCTTACGGCGTGTGGAAGCGGCGATTCAACCGGGCCGACTACGACTAGCGCTACCACTCTGGTCTGGTCGAAAGTGTTGAGCGGAGAATATGTTGGGGTTTGGGGCAGCTCCGCGTCTGACGTATGGGCTGTGGGCTACAATGGGAGTGTTGGGGCGATCTCCCATTACAACGGCACGTCCTGGTCGAGCTTCACGAGCGGGACAACCCAGGTACTCACCGATGTCTGGGGCAGCTCCGCGTCTGACGTATGGGCTGTGGGCTACAGCGGCACGATACTCCACTACAATGGCACCAACTGGTCGAGCTTCACGAGCGGGACAACCCAGAACCTCAAGCGCGTCTGGGGCACCTCCGCGTCTGACGTGTGGGCTGTGGGCTACAATCTGGACGCTGCGCACGATGGGACGATCCTCCATTACAACGGCACGAACTGGTCGAGTTTCTACGGCGTCGTCTCGGGCGGGACAACACAGGATCTCTCCAGCGTCTGGGGCACATCCGCGTCCGATGTGTGGGCTGTTAACGGCCATTATGGTGATATCCTCCATTACAACGGCACGAGCTGGGCGAGCGTATCGGTACCGCCGAATACCTGTTGCATCGTGCGCGTCCGCGGCACCTCCGCGTCTGACGTGTGGGGTGTGGGCCAGAATGGGATGATCCTCCATTACAACGGTACGAGCTGGTCGAGCTTCACGAGCGGGACAAACGACCAACTCAACGATGTTTGGGGCACGTCTCCGTCTGACGCCTGGGCCGTGAGCCACGATGGAACGATCTTCCATTACAACGGCAAGAGCTGGTCGAGCGTCCCGAGCCCGGAAACCGCGCCCTTCTACAGTGTCTGGGGCAGCTCCGCGTCTGACGTGTGGATTGTCGGCTTGACGGGCATATTCCACGGCTCGCCATCCGGATGACGTGATGTGATCGTTCGCCCTAGCTTCGGCGCTATTCGGGGTAGGTTTCGGGGGTGGACCAGACCCCAAAGATCACCGTCGCGCACGTTGAGGGCGAATCATCTCCCATGCGGGCGATTGTGCAGACCGGCAGCCACGAGCTCGACAATCTCGGTGATCGGGCGATGCTCGAGGTCATGATCGACCGCATACGTGAAAGGCACCCCGGGGCATACTTCTCCGTGTTTGCGCGCGACGCCGGCAAGGTCAGATCATTGGGAAGGGGCGTGCAGCATGTTCCGGTAGAGCAGAAGCGCGAATGGGCATTGCTTAGGGCATGCTATCTCGGAGCGCGACGGGTTCTGCCGTCCGCAGACTGGTTTCTGCGCAAACGCCGACCGTGGTTGTACAACTCTGTGCTACAGATGAAAGCCCGAGCTCTCGTCAACGGCGAGGTTCTTCAGGAGGCCGACATCCTCCTGGTGTCCGGCGGCGGGTTCATAACCGATGTATTTCCGGGGCAGGCATGGCCCGTCCTGGAGCGGCTTCACGCCGCGATGAGACAGAACATCCCCTTCGCGCTGCTGGGGCAGGGCGTCGGGCCACTTCGCGACAGCAAGCTCGTGCAAAAAGCGCGGGAAGTGTTGCCGCATGCGAAGCTGATTGCAGTGCGCGAATCACTACATTCGCTTCCGCTCCTTCTCGAGCTTGGCGTGTCCCCGCAGCGCATCGTCGTTACCGGAGACGATGCGATCGAGCCCGCCTACCGCGCGCGCCGCGAAGCATTCGGTGACGGTCTCGGTGTGAACTTTCGTGTAGCGGAGTATGCGCGGATGACACAGGCCGATGTCGACAGCCTGCGCGCGCCGCTATACTCGATTGCGACGAAGCTCTCGGCGCAGTTGGTTTCGCTGCCGGTATGCATCGTGGATTCCGTCGAGTCCGCGTCTGACGCGACGGTTGCCTCCCATCTTCTCGACGCGCAAGGGAAACCGCCGGCTGATGACGTTCCGTCGACGCCCGCCGAGCTCATGGATCGTATCGGCGAGTGTCGCGTGGTCGTAACCGGAAGTTATCATGCTGCAGTATTCGCACTCGCGCAGGGAATTCCGGTAGTCAGCGTATTCAATTCGGAATACTATGAAATGAAGTTCCGCGGCCTGGCCAACCAGTTCGGGGCCGGATGTGACGTTGTCGGCAAGGCGAACGGCGGCTTCGGTGTCGCACTGGCGACCGCGATCGTGCGGGCGTGGGATCGGGCGGACGATCTCCGGCCCGCCCTGCTCGTCGCTGCCGTCCGCCAGATTGCCGACGGACGGCATGCGTACGACTGTCTTTCTGCAATCATCTCCGCCGAGGTGATCTCGTCTCACAAGCCGAGTCGCGGACTGGTAGCGTGAAGCTCGCGCGCGGCCGCCGAATGACGCGTGTCACCCACCTGCGTGCTGAGCGCGCCGGCGGAGAAAGCCGGGTGACTGCCCTGGTTGACGGTGTTCCTCTCTGGTTCGCGTGCGAGGACATGGGCCTCACGGCTGCGCCTGAAGCGTTCGGATCAGCGCTTTTGCTCGCGTCGCTTCACCGAAACCGTCCACTCAGCATCGATGGTGCGGTTTCAGAGACATGGCGCGACAACGTGCGACGGTTGTCGGAGATCTGGTCAGAGTGGTGGGGGTATCGAATCGCCAAAACAGAAATCATCACGCGCCCGGATCGCGTGGACCGATCGTCCGGGACAGCACTGGCGTTCAGTTGCGGCATCGATTCCTTCCACGCGCTGCTCACCGCGCCGAGGCCGCAGATACTCGTTTCCGTTCACGGATTCGACGTGCCGCTCGCCGATGACTACCGGATGTCGGCATTTGCTTTGTCGGCAAAAGCGGTTGCGGCGGCGACAGGCGTGAAGTCCACGACAGTCCGTACGAATCTGCGGGAGCACCCGTCTTCAGGGCGTCCCCGGCTGTGGGAGCGATCTCACGGAGGTGGCCTGGCGTCAATAGCTCATGTGTTGAGCGATCATCTGGGTGAGCTCACGATATCATCGTCATATTTCGCTCGAGATCAGCGGGCCTGGGGCTCAGCCATCGAGACCGATCCGCTTTTCAGCTCGGACCGCATGGGCATCGCGCATTATGGCGCACACGCTCACCGAGAGGAGAAGATACGCCAGATTGCCGACAACCCTCTGGTTCAGCGGCACCTTAGAGTCTGCTGGGCGAACCGCGCCGAGTCAGGGAATTGCTCCCGCTGCGGAAAATGCCTTGCCACCATGCTGCTGCTGGCCGAGCTTGGATCACTCGACAGCTTCGAGGTGTTCGATGGCATGAAGTTGCTGCCGAGCCGGCTCGACGAGCTGCCGCATCTTTCTACGCAAATCAACATCGTGGAGCGAATCGTGGAGAGGGGATTTCTGCCGCGGCCAGTGGCAGAGGCCACCAGGAAACTGGTGAAGAGGTCGAGGCGAGCCGCAGCGATCCGAGAGTACGGCAATCGGCTCCGTGACACGGTGCTTCCACGTGCCTGATCCGGCAATCGCGACACGCCGCCCGAAGCAGGTAACCCTGCCGGCGTTGATCGCGCTCGTCGCGGGCTTCGCGCTCGGCGCGGTGGCACGCGAAACGAACGTGCCGTGGCTGCTCGCGATTTCATCCGTGGCCAAGCCCGTTGGAATGCTGTGGACCAACGCGCTGCGCATGATCGTGCTTCCCATGATGATCGCGTATCTCGTTCTCGCGATCAATTCGGTTCCCCGCGGAAAAACTGCGGGCAAGCTCGGCGGAACCACGCTGCTGTCTTTCATCATACTGCTGGGCTTCGCGGGAGTCGTGGCAGTGACACTGACTCCATTGTTGATCACCATTCTTCCTGTTGGACATGTAGAGCTCTCATCCTTTGCGGCAAATGCGAGCTCGACCGCCGAGGCGGTGAGGCAGGGCGGCAGCGCACCGTCGTTCGCGGAGTGGGTGACCACGCTCATTCCCACGAATACTCTGCGTGCCGTGGTCGAAGAGAACTATCTCGCGGTGGTGATCAGTGCGGTCCTCTTCGCCGCGGCAATGACTCAAATCACCACCGAGAGAAGGGCGCTTCTGGTCGGCTTCTTCCATGCTGTCGCCGATACTGCGGGAGTCCTTGTTGGGTGGCTGGTGTCAGTGCTGCCCGTAGCGGCCTTCGCTCTCGCGTTCTCGAGCGGGGCGGAGAGAGGTCTCACCCTCGCCGGAAGCGTTGGCGTCTTGATCGCGGCCCTTTCGGTTCTTCTGGTCGCGTTGACGCTGCTCATGTATCCCCTGGCCGTCATTGTTGGCAGAGTGTCGCTCCGCCGCTTCGCCGCCGCGGTGGCACCAGCACAAACCGTTGGAGCGGGAACGAGGTCGTCACTCGCATGCCTTCCGGCGTTGCTCGAGGGGGCCGAACGCGGACTCGGCATGCAGCCGGAAGTCGCCGGCTTCGTTCTCCCGCTTTCGGTTTCCACGTTCAAGCTTAATCTCGCGCTGTCGCAGCCGTTCAAGCTGCTGTTCATCGCCTCGATGTTCGGCCTGCATCTGACCCCCGCATTCGTTCTCACTTTCACCGCGACGATCATCCTGCTCAGCTTCACCACGGCCGGTATTCCGAGCGGCGGCGCGTTCGTCAGCCTTCCTCTCTACATCGCGGCGGGAATTCCCATCGAGGCGGTAGTGCTGTTCAAGGTGGCGGATGCGGTGCCGGACATCTTCAAGACAGTTCTGAACGTCACGGCGGACATGACGGTTGCGACGATCGTCGCGAGGTTCATGTCCGAAGAATCGCCCGCTCGCGAGCGGTTGGTGGAAACGAATCGACTGACAGCCGAAGGGTGAGCTGGTAATGCGATGCGGATAACCGCCCTTGTCTGTACGCAAAATCGCGGAGCGATGGTCGCAGACGCAGTGGAGAGTATTCTCGAGAACGATCACTGTGACTTCGATGTGATCGTGGTTGACCAGAGCACCGACGACTGTTCGGAATCCTCGCTGGCGAATCTCCGCGGAGATCCGAGGCTTCACTACGTCAGATCCGCCACATCGGGACTGGGCCACGCGAGAAACGTCGGGATGAGCCATGCGCGCTCACCGATCGTCGCGATGACGGACGATGACTGCGTCGTTCCTCCGGAATGGCTGACCAGGATGGAGTCCGCGTTCGACAGCGGGGAGCGAGTAGCGATGGTACTGGGCAACGTGGTACCGGGAGAATACGATAGGTCGAAGGGGTTCATTGTCGGCTATGCTCGACCTGCTGCGTTTGTCGCGGAAAGCATTAGAGACAAGGATCGGGTCGAGGGAATGGGGGCCTGCATGGGAATGCGCACCGATGCCTGGGCCGCATTGTCCGGTTTCGACCGGATGCTCGGCGCAGGCTCCGCGTTCTGTTCGGCGGAGGATACCGACATGGTGATTCGTGCCCTCCTCGCCGGCTACCAGATTCTTGAAACGCCGGACGTCGAGGTCATCCATCACGGCTTTCATTCGTGGAGCGAGGCTGACTCCGTCGTGCACGGATACCTGTTCGGGATCGGCGCAACCTTCGCGAAGCACATCAAGTGCGGGCATTGGCCGATCGCCCATGTCATCTCGGCGCTCGCGCGCCGATGGCTGTTCAAACAGCCAGTGATCGAGTATGGGTTCCGCCCGGCGAGACGCGTTCGCCTGGTGGGCTTTCTCCGTGGAGTAAGGGCGGGCCTGCTGACTCCTGTGGACCGCCGAACGAGCCAGTTTGTGTGAGGGCACGAGTGCTGGATCAAGTCGTGGCGGGAAGCGGTATCAAGGGTCGAAACTTCTCCCCGTCTTCCGGACCAAGATCAGGATCGATGACGATCTCGACGGTGACGTGGTGGTGGAGATAGGCCTCGACCGAAGTGCGAACATGGTCGATCTCTTCCGCTGAGGGATCCCGCAGGGGCGCAAGCCGCAGAACCAGCAGATCCATGCGCGGGTGAGAAACTTGAGTCTGTCGGACCCATCCCGCCGCATATCCCACCGCCTCTTCGATCTTGTTGTGGTGGACTATCATGCCGTCAGGGAGCTCGAGGTAGTGCATGATCCGTCCCTGGATTTCTCTGATCGTGGAATGCGGGACGCCACAGTCGCACTGTGTGGTGCCCATCGTCACCAGATCACCCAGTGCGTATCTGATGAGAGGCGCCGCGAACGAGTGCAGCGCCGTTCCCACCGGCTGACCTGTGTCGCCTGGCATCGCTGAGCGTGTGCCGTCGAGGACTTCGAGAGCGACAGTCTCGTCGGAGACGTGATATGAGCCGGTTGCCGGACACTCCGACGCGATGAGGTTGAACTCATGCGAGGAGTACATATCCAGCACGCGGGCGCCGAAGACATCGCGCAGATGTGTGCGCACCGACGGAGTGAGCCGCTCGCCCCCGGTCACGACAAGCCGAGGCCAGTTCGCGGACCGGATCTCTTCCCTGGCTTCCGCGGGCCATCGTGCCGCGATGGTGCTGAGAAGGCCGGGCACTCCGCCGAGGATCGCCGGCGACAGTCGCTTCAAGGCTTCCAGAAGCCGCATCGGATCTTCCGCAACCAAAGTCACACGCGCATAAAGGCCGGCGCGGTTTGCGATTTTCCGGGGAAGGTTGACGGATGGATGGGCCGAACCGGGACGCGGCAGCCGTATGCCAACGGAAAGATCGGTGCGTCGCACGCCGAGCGACCTGAAAGCCTGGAAGTAGTAAAGTCGGAGAAGAGCCGATTCGGCGGATGTGCGTCTCACCGAGAGCGGCTCGCCAGTGGTCCCGTTGGTGCGACGGATGCGAAGAGTCCGCGGGTCTATCCCGCGTGCGACGAGATCGCTTTCAGCCGCTCGTTGAACTTCGCTCCTGGTGGCAAGTGGGAGCATTGGCAGGTCGCCAAATCCACGCACCTTGCCGGGCGAGATTCCGTGCATGTCGTACAGACGTCTGTAGAACGGGACGTTCGCGTAGGCGTGGGCGACGAGCTCGCGGATCTGGCGGTCTCGAAGATTTTCAAGTTCCGAGCGCGTTCTCCGGCTTTGCGATCGAAGGGATTGCAACGCGAGCAGTAGCCGCGGCAATCCGATCCCCCTGACATGACTGTGTATCAGCCGCGGCCTGCGTGCGCTAAGAGTTCACGGTTCAAACCGGGATTGGTGAGCGCCGGCGGAATGCGTCGGTCCATTCGCTGACTGCCTCCATGTCGCCAGCCTGACCAATAATTCTGCGGCCGAATTATGCTGGGCGAGGATTCAACAAAGCTACAAGCAATCGGAACAATTTGGACCATCCAACGAGCCAGTTCGTGTGAGCGCACGACCGCACTGTGTCGTGCTCATCGTCCCTCGCGCTATATTTGGGCCATGCGACTCTCGTTATCGCTCGTTGCACCGGCGCTCGCGCTGGTCGGAGGCTGCAAGCAGCCCGCTCGCGAACCGGCCGGACACAGTCCCGTCAAATGGACGCTCACGCCAGCCGTCTCCGAGCTGCGCGCCGACGCCGCGACGCCGGTTCACCTTGCCGCAACGATTGACGATGGTTGGTACATCTATTCGCTCACGCAGAAGGCCGGCGGCCCCACTCCAATGACGGTAACCGTTGCGCCGTCACCGCCATTCCGCATCGAGGGCAGCGTCAGCGCGCCGGCGCCGGTCGTGGTATTCGACAAGGAGTTCAACATCGACACGGAACGCTACCAGGGCGCCGCATCGTTCACCGTCCCCGTAGCCACCACCGTCACCGCCGGCGCTCAGCCGCAGGCGCTCGACGTGAAGGTGCGGTTCCAGGCGTGCAACGAGACGTTGTGTCTCCCGGCGCGTACGGTCACGCTCACCAATCGCGTCCAGGTGGCTGTTCGCTGATGGGCTCGTTCCTGTGGCTCGCCGCGGTCACCGGAGCGCTGTCGCTCCTCACGCCCTGCGTGTTCCCGATGATCCCGGTGACGGTCACCTGGTTCAACCAGGTCGCCAATCACGCGCGGAACAGAGTGATTCGAAATGCCCTGCTCTTTGCCGGCGGAATTGTCGCGACGTTCACCGCCCTCGGTCTGGGACTGGCACTCGTCGTCGGCGCATCCGGCCTCGCCCGCCTCGCCGCGAATCCGTGGGTCAACATCGCCATTGGGCTCTCCTTCGCCGCATTCGCTCTCAACCTGATGGGAGCATGGGAGCTTCGCCTTCCGTTCATGATGAAGGCGGTGACTGAAGTCGATGCATCCATCCGAGCCCGCCCGGGAACCGCCGCCAGCTCGCTGCTGATGGGGTTTGCGTTCACGCTCGCTTCGTTCACTTGCACCGCACCGTTCGTCGGGCCGTTGCTCGTCTCGGCCGCGCGCGGACAATGGCACCGCCCGTTCCTCGGGATGATTGTCTTCTCGACAGTGTTTGCCGCCCCGTTCTTCATTCTCGCGGCGCTGCCGCGACTGACCGGGCATCTGCCGCGCCCGGGCAAATGGATGGTGACGCTTCGCTTCCTGGTTGGATTGGCCGAGCTCGGCGCCGCGATCAAGTTCTTCTCCAACGCGGATCTCGTTTTGCGCACTCAGGCGCTGCCGCGACAGGCAATCGTTTTCGCATGGGCGGCGCTTGCGGTCATTGGCGCCGTGTATCTGGCCTGGCCGATCGTTCGCGGATCAGCCGGCCCCCGCCACCTGGTACTTCGCGCGGCGGCCATGGTGATGTGTCTCAGTGCCGGTGGATGGATCGCCAGCGGTGCCCGTGACCGGTCACTCGGCGAGCTGGAGGCGTTTCTGCCACCGGAGGAAATCACCGATGACGCGACGTCGGTTGCGCAGAGAGGGAACAGCGGTGACCAGCGCCTTGGCTGGATTCTGAACAACCACCACGCCGCCCTTGCTCAGGCGAGACAAAGCGGCAAGCTCGTACTCATCGACTTCACCGGCTACACCTGCACGAATTGCCGGTGGATGGAATCGAACATGTTTGGCCGGCCCGATGTGACCGCAGCGCTTCACCAGTTCGTTCTTAGCAGGCTCTACACGGACGGCGACGGCCCGTTGTACGAGCAACAGCAACAGTTCCAGGAGCGCCAGTTTGGAACGGTGGCGCTGCCGCTCTACGCAATCGTCGACGCCAGCGGCCGCACCGTTCGGACCTTCGCCGGACTAACGCGGAGTCCCGCCGAGTTTCTCGCTTTCCTTGGGACTGTCTCCTAGAAGCACCGGCTCGCGATTCCCGGTGAGCGATTCGGCCTGCCCCTTTGCTCTGCTCTTGAAGATGAACTCCGGGGCGAGAGCGATTCCCATCAGCGTCAGCGGAAGTATCTGCAGCGTTTGAATCAGCAGCGATACTGCTATCGCGTCGTTCCGCGCGACTCCGAACTGCTCGGCTGTCAGCGCGTAGACGAACTGAAAAAAACCGACATTGCCCGGTGTCGCTCGTACGAGCAGACCCAGATTGATCGCGAGAAGGCAGGCGAGACTGGCGGCAAACGGCATCTTCACGTGTGCGGCCGACGCTGCGAAGGCAAAGGTGCCGAGCTGGCCGGCCCACGAAAGCATTGAAAGTATCAACGCCACCAGAAAGCGCGGGCCCGTGGTGAGTGAGCGCGTGCTGTTCGCAAAAACGGAAAGGTACCGGCGTAGTCTACCCCAGAGAGAGCGCGGCTTTGCCCGCCGCTCGGGAACGTGCTCCGGCTTGATGTTGCGCGCGTTGTAGACGAACCAGACAAGCGCCGCAGCGATCA